>JAMIFN010000100.1:0-14960 GCA_035906235.1 Allobrachymonas sp.
GGTTTTACGGCCTAGAACGCCAAAAACATGCTCAAAAATCAGGGGCAATGGCACGGTGGAAATCGCTGGCGCTTTGCAATTGGTGCGCGGTTTGCAGCAGCTTGGCCTCTTGCAAATAATTGCCGATGAGTTGCAAGCCCACGGGCAGGCCGCCAGCCAAACCTGCGGGTACGCTCATGCAGGGCAGCCCCGCCAGCGATGCGGGCAGGGTAAAAATATCGGCCAAATAATTAGCGACGGGGTCTTGGGTTTTGTCGCCCAACTTCCATGCTGTGCTGGGTGCGACGGGGGCGGCAATCACATCGCAGGCTTTAAACGCGTCTTGGAAATCTTGTGCAATCAAACGGCGGATTTGCTGCGCTTTGACATAGTAGGCGTCGTAATAGCCGTGCGAGAGCACAAAGCTGCCAATCAGGATGCGGCGCTGCACCTCGGCGCCAAAACCCTCGCTGCGGCTTTTGGCATACATATCGGCTAGGTCGCGGTAATCCTTGGCGCGGTGGCCAAATTTCACGCCGTCGTAGCGGCTTAAATTACTGCTGGCCTCGGCGGGCGCAATCAGGTAATAGGCGGGCACGGCCAGCTCGGTATGCGGCAGGCTAATGGGCACAAGCTGCGCGCCTTGCGCAGCTAGCACTTGCAGCGCGGCATCCAATTGCGCGCGCAAATCGGCAGGCAAATCGGTGTCGAAATACTCTTTGGGCAAGCCGATGCGCAAGCCTTTGATGGGCTGCTGCAAATCGCGGCTGAAGTCTTCAGTCGACATATCCAAGCTGGTGGAATCGCGCTCGATATCGCCGCCCGCCATGGCAGACAGCAGCAGGGCGCAATCGGCGGCATCGCGTGCCAGTACGCCGGCTTGGTCTAGCGAAGAGGCGTAAGCAATCATGCCCCAGCGGCTGACGCGCCCATAAGTGGGCTTGATGCCCGTGATGCCGCAAAAGGCGGCTGGCTGGCGAATCGAGCCGCCCGTATCTGTGCCTGTGGCTGCGGGTGCCAAACCTGCCGCTACCGCAGCGGCCGAACCACCGGATGAACCGCCAGGCACATGGGCGGCGTTCCACGGGTTGCGCACCGCGCCATAGGCCGAGTTTTCATTGCTTGACCCCATGGCGAACTCGTCCATATTGAGCTTGCCCAAAGTCACCATGCCTTGCGCGGCCAGCTTGGCTACCACGGTGGCATCAAAGGGCGAGCGGTAGCCCGTCAGCATTTTGCTGGCCGCTGTGGTGGCAAAGTCGCGCGTGACGAACACATCTTTGTGCGCAATCGGCAGCCCCAGCAAAGCGCCCGCCTCGCCAGCGGCAAGGCGAGCATCGGCGGCCTGGGCTTGCGCTAGCGTGGCCTCGGCATTGCTGTCTAAAAACGCATTCAGGTTTTGATGCGCGGCCATGCGTTGCAGATAGTGCTGCGCCAGCTCGGTGGCCGAGGTTTTTTTGGCCTGTAGCAGCGCGGCTTGCTGCGTTAGGGAAAGGTGGTGGAGTTCGGTGCTCATGTTTGCCCTTTGCTTATTCAATCACTCAATCACACGGGGCACCAAAATCAGGCCGTCTTCGGTGGCGGGGGCGTTTTGCAAATTGGCTTCGCGTTGATTGCCCTCGCTCACGACATCGGGGCGCAGGCGCAAGGCAATGTCTTGCACCATGGCCACGGGGTGCTGCAGGGGCGCTAGGCCTTGGGTGTTTACGGCCTCCATTTTTTCGACCAACTCAAAAAAATGGTTGATGTGGCCGCGGGCGGCCTCGGCTTGTTCTGGGCTTAGGGCCAAGCGCGAGAGTTGCGCCAGGCGGTCGATATCGGAAGCGGTGAGTTGCGTCATGGGCAGATGCCTAGCCGCGCTAAGATGGTGCGGCTAGGTAGAAAAATGTAGCGAAGCGGGTTTGCCCCAGTAAAAACAATAGCTTAGAAGCCAGTTGTAGGGCACAAGTAAGTTATGATTCTATCTTTAGAAAATAGCCGTCCAGCATGGGCGTGTGCAGTAGGGCGCCCAGCCCCTTTTTTTTAAGAAACCCAATTTTTGCCGCGCGTAGGCTCCAGATGATGTCAGATGGTGACCTAGGTGGGGTTTTAGCAGCTTACTGGCGGTTTTTACCGCAATCATCATGCGTTTTCTCTCCCGTTATTTCTCCAGCGACCTGGCCATCGATCTGGGCACAGCCAACACCCTGATTTTTGTGCGCGACAAAGGCATTGCGCTGAATGAGCCTTCTGTCGTCGCCATCCGCCACGACGGTGGGCCACAGGGCAAAAAATCCATTCAGGCCGTGGGCAAAGAAGCCAAGGCCATGCTGGGTAAGGTGCCGGGCAATATCGAAGCCATTCGCCCCATGAAGGACGGCGTGATTGCCGATTTCGTCATCACCGAACAGATGATCAAGCAGTTCATCAAAATGGTGCACCCGCCTAGTCTGTTCAAACCCAATCCACGCATCATCATTTGTGTGCCTTGCGGTTCCACCCAAGTCGAAAAACGCGCCATCCGCGACGCGGCTTTGGGCGCTGGCGCCTCGCAGGTGTATCTGATCGAAGAGCCTATGGCGGCGGCCTTGGGCGCGGGCTTGCCGGTGTCTGACCCATCAGGCTCTATGGTGGTGGATATTGGCGGCGGCACAACCGAGGTGGGTGTGATTTCCCTGGGCGGCATGGTCTATAAAGGCTCGGTGCGCGTGGGCGGCGACAATTTCGACGATGCCATCATCAGCTACATCCGCCGTAATTACGGCATGCTCATCGGCGAACAAACCGCCGAGGCCATCAAAAAAGGCATAGGCTCGGCCTTTCCTGGCTCTGAAGTCAAAGAGATGGAAGTCAAAGGCCGCAACCTGAGCGAAGGCGTGCCCCGCAGCTTCACCATCAGCAGCAACGAGGTGCTAGAAGCCCTGACCGATCCGCTGAACCAAATCGTGGGCGCGGTCAAAAATGCGCTGGAACAAACTCCGCCCGAACTGGGCGCGGATATCGCTGACCGCGGCATGATGCTGACTGGTGGTGGCGCTCTGCTGCGCGATTTGGATCGCCTGCTGTCTGAAGAGACCGGACTGCCCGTACTGGTAGCCGAAGACCCGCTGACCTGCGTGGTGCGTGGCTGCGGCATCGCTCTTGATCGCATCGATACCCTAGGTTCGATTTTCACCAACGACTAAGCCTTTCCCTGTCACACTCCCCCATCGCCCGCGCCAGAAAGCGGTTAAACCATGGCTTTAGGCACCATAGACCGCAGAGCACCACCGCTATTTAAGCAAGGCTGGTCCTTGCGTATGCGCTGGGCGGCTTGGACCCTGGCCTCCTTGTTCTTGCTCTTGCTGGATGGCTATTGGGGTTTGGCGCAACCCGTACGCACGGGTTTTAGCGCAGCATTAGCCCCTATCCAAACCCTAGGCACCAGTCCCGTGCGCTGGGTACAGGGTTTGGGGCAGCATTTTGCCGATTTAAGCCAGGCACAAAGCCGCGCGGATCAAGCCAGCAAAGCCTTAGCCAATATGGGCTTACAGAAGGCAGAGCTGACGCAGCTGCGCGAAGAGAATGCTCGCCTGCACCAATTGTTGCAACTGCGCGGGCAGCGTTATGCCCCAGGCATAGCTGTGGAGATCGTGTTCGCCACCTCCGACCCCTATAGTCGCAAAGTCCTCATCAACAAAGGGCGCGCGCAAGGCATCCAGCGCGGCTCCCCTGTACTGGGTGCTCAGGGTGTGTTGGGGCAAGTCACACAGGTGTACTGGCAATCGGCCGAAGTCAGCTTGCTAACGGGGCAAAACTTCACCATCCCCGTGCGCAATCAGCGCACCCAGGCTATCAGCGTAGCCTATGGTTTGCCTGCCGTGGGCGGTGGTTGGCTAGAGTTGAAACATCTGCCTAGCAATGCGGATGTCCAAGTGGGCGACATCTTGACCACCAATGGCATGGACGGGGTCTATCCCCCCAGCCTGACCGTGGCCACCGTCACTCAGGTCGAGCGCCGAACCAGCACCACTTTCGCCCGCATTTACGCCCAACCCTTGGCACAAATGGGGGCAACTTATGCCTTGGTACTGCCCCCTGTTGGCCTGCCTGATATCGACCCCGAGGCCCTGACACAGCTGCAACCCAAACCCACGCCAAGCACACGCGATGCGCGCAGCAAAGCGAAAGCCCCAGCCAAGTCCCCAACGCGCACGGTCAACCCGGCCAATACCGCACCTCACACGCCGCCACCAGGAGGAGCACAGCCATGATGATCAGCCGCGGCCAAGGCCGTTTGCTCCTGCCCGCACGGCCAAGTTTTGTCGTATTGAGCATCAGCATGGCGCTCACGCTCCAAATCGCCTTGATGTTGGTGTTTGGATCCGCAGGGGTTTGGCTGCCCGATTTTTTGCTGATTGTCTTGCTGTTTTGGGTGCTCGCCATGCCTCGTTGGGTGGGCTTGGGTTGGGCTTTCTTTCTAGGCTTGTGTTTAGATATGCTGCACTATGGCCTGCTGGGGCAGCACGCCTTGGTTTTTGTCAGCATGGCCGCTTTGGTCTTGGTACTGCAGCGGCGTTTACAGCACTTCACGCCGCTAGAGCAAATTCCTCAGCTCTGGGGCGTGTTCTTCATCGGCCAATTGCTATGGATCGTCACGGGCGTTCTCAGCTCTTGGACTTGGCCGGGCTGGCTCGCTTTGCTCAAACCCTTTTTGGAGGCGCTGCTGTGGCCGCTGATGGTCTGGCTGCTGCAAATTCCCCAACGCCGCGCCCATGATGCCGATCTGCATCGCCCTCTGGCGATGTAATGGCGCGCACCATGACAGAACTGCGCAATCTTCAGCACGAGTTGCAACGCTTTCGGCGCCGCACAGTCGCGGCGCTTTTATTCATGTTGCTGCTCTTCGGTTTGCTGGTCGGGCGTTTAGTCGTCTTGCAAATCGTGCGACACGAGGCGCTGGCCAAGCAAGCGGAGAGCAACCGCACCGCCATCGTCCCCATCGTGCCACATCGCGGCTGGATACTCGATCGCAATGGCGTGGTACTGGCCAATAATTATTCCGCCTACACCTTAGAAGTCACGCCAGCCGAAGTCACTTACGACAACATCGACGACTTGATTGCCGACTTGGGCAAGATCGTCCGCCTAGAGCCACGCGACATCAAGCGCTTTAAAAAACTGCGAACAGAATCCAAAAACTTTGAACCCATCTCCTTGCGCAGCCGCCTGTCTGAACAAGAGGTTGCACGCTTTACCGCGCAGCGCTACCGCTTTGCTGGGGTGGATGTGCGGGCGCGCCTGTTTCGCAGTTATCCGCTAGACGAAACGGCCTCGCACCTGGTCGGCTATATCGGCCGTATGAACCAAAAAGAAAAAGACGATCTGGCCGACATGGAGCCCGAGGTTCAGGCCAACTACAAAGGTACAGACTATGTGGGCAAGCTAGGCATCGAACAAAGCTACGAATCCCAACTGCACGGCACCACGGGGGTCGAACAAATGGAAACCTCGGCCGGCGGGCGGGCGCTGCGTTTATTGGGATCCATCGCCCCAAAAGCGGGCAGCAATATCGTGTTGTCGATTGATATCAAATTGCAAAAACTGGTAGAGGACATGTACGGCGACCGCCGTGGTGCCTTGGTCGCCATCGACCCGCGCAACGGCCAAATCTTGGCCTTTGTCAGCAAACCCACCTTCGACCCCAATTTATTTGTGGACGGTATTGATGTCGAGAACTGGCGCGCCTTGAACGAATCGCTCAACCGCCCCTTGCTCAACCGCGCCTTGAAAGGCCTCTACCCCCCAGGCTCCACCTACAAACCCTTTATGGCCTTGGCCGCGCTCGAACTCGGCCTGCGCAAACCACAAACCGTGATCAATGACCCGGGCTACTGGATGTTTGGCAAACACCGCTTCCGTGGCCACGGCGTTGGGCCTGTGGATATGCGCCGCAGCATCGTCAAATCCAGCAATGTGTACTACTACGCACTGGCCAATGATATGGGGGTCGAACGCATGCACGACTTCATGGCACCCCTAGGCTTTGGGCAAAAAACAGGGATTGATTTGCAGGGTGAGTCGACGGGGCTGCTGCCCAATCAAGCCTGGAAGCGCAAACGCTTTGCCCGGGCGAAAAACCCCAGGCAAGGCGATTGGGTTGCTGGCGAAACGATTTCTTTAGGGATAGGCCAAGGCTATAACAATTTCACCATTTTGCAGCTGACCCACGCCCTGAGCATCTTGGCCAACGGGGGGACGAATTACCAGCCCCACTTAGGCATGGCCACACAAGATATGGCGACGGGGCAACGCAGCCCCATGCCGCAAACCGCCGCACAAGCCATGGGTTATGACCCCCAGCATATTGCCGTTGTTCTAGATGCCATGGTGGGCGTGACGCAAGAAGGCACAGGACGCGGCGCATTTGCTGGCGCCAAATATGTGAGCGGTGGCAAAACCGGAACGGCGCAAGCCGTCACCATCGGGCAAAAAGACCATTACAACGCATCCAAATTGGAAGAGCACCAACGCGACCACGCGCTGTACGAGGCATTTGCCCCCGCCGACAAACCCCGCATTGCGGTCGCAGCCATCGTCGAAAACGCGGGTTTTGGCGCCAGTAGCGCAGCCCCCATCGTGCGCCGTGTACTGGATTACTGGTTGCTGGGGCTCTACCCTAGTGAACAAGATTTGGCCTTGATCCGTTATGGCAAGGCCAGCGCCCCCGTGGGTACGCCCCGTATCGCGGCGCAAGTCCCCTTGGTAGCCAACCAAAAAACCTTGGTCTTGAGTGACTCCGGCGTCCTCAGCGAGCGCGAAGTTCCACCTATGCCCGCCGCCATTGCAGCCCTGCCAGATGCGCAGCTCGACAGTCAAACAGAGAGCGACAGCAGCGAAGACCCTGCCGCAACACCCGCACCCTCTAGCACCCCCACTCCGGCTCTGAAAAAACCTCCGTCCAACCTACCCATCCCCCACAAGCCTACGCCCCGCAACTCAGTCAACAATCGGACTGTTCACTAGGTGCCCTCCCATCGGTATTTTCAGTGTTTTGACTGTTCTAGGCCGAAAAACCTGCCTGAGCAGCTATCAAAATGAAAGTACCAAAGTCTGTCCCCGAAGCCAAGCTCAGTGCCCCCAGCGTCCTCATCATAGGCGCTGGTCTAGCTGGTGCTTGCGCAGCACGCGCTGTGGCGCTGGCTGGCTGGCAGGTGCAGTTACTCGACGCTGCGCCAGCCCCTGCGCAAGGCGCATCGGCCTTGCCCGTAGGACTGATGGCAGCCAAAAAAGACCAGTCCTTACCCGCTGACGACAGCGCGCCCAATTGGGACGAACGCGGCATGGCCTGCACCCGCCGCTGGTTAGAAGATTTAACGCAGCAAGGCTTGCTGCAACGCGGTCTAGACTGGCAAGCCTGCGGCAGTGCGCACAGCATGGGAGGGGCAAAGAGCGGGGAGCTTAGTGACAACGCATCCCACTGGCAGTGGCAGCCCCAAGCCTGTTGGATCAAACCCCAGCGCCTGGTCGCCGCTTGCCTAGTGCAGCCCGGTATTACGACCCATTGGCAGGCTCAGGTTGAGTACATCGCGGCAGCGCCTGGTGGGTGGCGGGTAGCCCTAGCTGATGGCCGCAGCCTACAGGCTCATGCCTTGGTTTTGGCCGCCAGTGTAGACAGCGCGCGCCTGCTGCGCAGTCTGCCGTCAGCTGCAGATGGCAGCCCTTTGCGCCGCCTGCAAGACAAGCACATTTTGAAGGGTTCGGCTGGGCAGGCGATTTACGCCCCTTGGTTATCCGAATGGAGCAGCTTGCTGCCCCTGCCCGCACATGCGCCTCATGCCTGCAACGGCCATGGACACTTTGTGCCAGCCGTCCCCTGGGGCGATGGCGATGGACGCGAATTTTGGCTCAGCGGCGCGACCTATGTGAACCAAACCCAGGCGCAGGCCGCCCATACCGATGCAGATGAAGCAGCCAATCTGCTGCGCCTAAATCAGCTGCTGCCTAGCATGAGCAGCGTGCTGGCCCAGCAAAAAATGCAGGCGCAAATCCAGCGGTTTGTGGGCGTGCGTTGCACCACCCCTATGTGCCAACCTATAGTGCAGGCACTGGCCTCAGGCTTGTGGCTGTGCACGGGCTTTGGTTCGAGGGGCTTGAGTAACGCGCCCTTGGCGGCGGAGTTTTTGGCGCAAAATTTGCGATCACCGCTAACAGCCGCTTGATGGTGAAGCGCCAGCAATCCCAAAACGGGTTTTCTGCATGCGCCTACGGTCCGCGCCAGAGTTGCTGATTCGCCTATTCAAAAAAGCGTCTGAGTCAGCCACTGTCTCGCGGGAAGAAAGCGTTATTGCAGCGCTCACCTGGGGCTGGATTAATGGCATTCGCGCGCGCTGGAAAAGATAGCTACTCAGGCAGGTTTTGCGGCCTAAATGCCCAAAATGGCGCTGATTTTGGTGGGCGCGTCTAGGGCAAAGGTAAGGCCTTGGGTGTGCCGAGCTGCGAGTCGGGCGCGAGCGTATAGCTGGTGCTGCGCCCACCAGCATCGGCCTTAAGCAGTACGCCCCGTGTCAATAAGTCTTGCATATCACGCAAGGCCGTATCCGGCGAGCATTTGGCAATAGCCGCCCATTTGCTGCTGGTGAGCTTGCCCTCAAAACCCTCCAACAGGCGCTTGAGTACCTTCAGCTGCCGCGTATTCAGTGCGGCGCTTGAGTACTGTTGCCAAAAGCGTGTTTTGTGCAGCACGGCATCCAGCGTCAGTTGTGCTTGCTCCAGTGCCCGCAGCAGCGCCTGTAAAAACCAGATTAGCCATTCAGTCGCATCCATCGTCGCCTTTTGGCTGCGCTCCAAAATGGCGTAATAAGCTTTGCGTTCGCGTTGAATTTGCGCCGATAGGCTGTAAAAACGCTGCAAGCTGCTGCGCCGGCGGTGCCTGAAAATGCACCCGCTGCCGCCCCACAGGGCCAGACACCACCTGCATAGGGCCGTTGGCATCGTCGCGCCAAGCGCCAACTTGGATGGACGACAAGCCAGAGTAGCCCGTGGGAAACAAGGCCGCGTTTCAGCGCGCAATCGTGCCCGCGTGGTCAGCGTAAATCAGCGCATCGGCGCAGTGTTCCACGATGCGGCTGTTTAAATGCTCAGGCAGGGTGGGCATGGTGCGCTTTCCTTAGATTTTTTTCACAAACTCCGACTTCAGGCTCATAGCGCCAAAGCCATCGATCTTGCAGTCTATGTCATGGTCGCTATCGACTAGGCGAATGTTTTTAACCTTGGTGCCCATCTTCACCACCCCGCCAGAGCCTTTGAGTTTCAGGTCTTTGATGACGCTGACGCTATCGCCGTCTTGCAGCACATTGCCGCTGGCATCACGGTGCACGCGCGCATCCGATTCGGCCACGGCCTCGGCCTGAACTGGCCATTCGTGGGCGCATTCTGGGCAAATATAAAGCCCGCCGCCGTCTTCATAAGTCAGGCTAGATTGGCATTGGGGGCAGGGGGGTAGTGTGCTCATCACTTCATCCTAAAACTGGCTCCGACATATTCAAGCGCATTTGCCGTCGAAAAATGCATCAATGCTCTTGCGGGCTATTCACCGCATTTTTGCGGTAAATAGTGGGCTTATTTGCCGCAAAACAGCCTCACTCCCACTCAATCGTCGCAGGCGGTTTGCTGCTGACATCGTAGGTCACGCGGTTGATGCCGCGCACTTCGTTGATGATGCGGCCTGAGACTTTTTTCAGCAGCGCGTAGGGCAATTCGGCCCAGTCTGCGGTCATAAAGTCACTGGTTTGCACGGCGCGCAGCGCGACAACATAGTCGTAAGTGCGGCCATCGCCCATGACGCCGACCGATTTAACGGGCAGGAATACGGTGAAGGCTTGGGATGTGGCTTCGTACCAATTGCGCGGCGCGTTGCTGGGGATATTGCCCCCACCCTGCCCTCCCCCAGCGGGGGAGGGATGGAAAGGAAAGTTGCGCAGCTCTTGAATAAAAATGTCGTCGGCGCGGCGCAGCAGGTCGGCGTATTCTTTTTTGACTTCGCCCAAGATGCGCACACCCAGGCCCGGGCCGGGGAAGGGGTGGCGGTAGACCATGTCGTGCGGCAGGCCGAGCGCCACGCCCAGTTCGCGCACTTCGTCTTTGAACAAATCGCGCAGGGGTTCCAGCAATTTCAGCCCCAGTTGCTCGGGCAGGCCGCCGACATTGTGGTGGCTTTTGATGGTGACGGCTTTTTTGGATTTCGCGCCGCCGCTTTCAATCACATCGGGATAGATGGTGCCTTGCGCCAAGAAGCTAGCGCCTTTGCTGCCGGGGCGGGCGGCCTTGAGCTTTTCGGCCTCGGCCTTGAATACATCCACAAACAGGCCGCCGATGATTTTGCGTTTTTGCTCAGGCTCAGACACGCCAGCCAATTTGCCCAAGAACAATTCTGCGGCATCCACGCGGATGACTTTGGCGTGGATGCTTTTGCCCCCACGCTCACTGCGTTCGCTGCCCCCCGTGGGGGCGCGCTCGTCTTCGGAACGGCCGTGCGACGAAGCACCCGCAAACATCTCCATCACCATATCGCCCTCGTGCAGGCGCAGCAGGCCGTGATCGACAAACACACAGGTGAGCTGGTCGCCTATGGCGCGGTGGATGAGGGCTGCGGCGACGGATGAATCCACGCCGCCAGACAAGCCCAAAATCACTTCTTCATCGCCCACTTGTTCACGGATTTTGGCCACGGCTTCGTCGATATGGCCCTTCATCACCCAGTCAGGCGTGGCGGCGCAAATATCGCGTACAAAGCGATTGATCATGGCCACGCCTTGCTGCGTGTGCGTGACTTCGGGGTGGAATTGCACGCCGTAAAACTTGCGCGCCTCGTCTGCCATGCCCGCAATCGGGCAGCTGGGCGTAGCCGCCATGATGCTAAAGCCTGGGGGCAGGGCGGTGACTTTGTCGCCGTGGCTCATCCACACTTTCAGCAGCGTGGCGCCGCTGGCGTCTTGGCCGTCGCTCAGGCCTTGCAGCAAACTGGCTGCGCCTAGGCTTTGCACTTCGGCATAGCCAAATTCGCGGCTGTGGCTGCCTTCTACCTTGCCGCCCAATTGCGTGGCCATGGTTTGCATGCCGTAGCAAATGCCCAGCACGGGCAGGCCGAGTTCAAACACCACATCGGGGGCGCGATCGTCCACCTCGTACACGCTGGCGTGGCTGCCCGAGAGGATGATGCCTTTGACGCGGTTTTGCGCCACAAAGCTGCGCACCCAGTCGCTCGTCACATCGCAAGAATGCACTTCGCAATACACATGCGCCTCGCGCACGCGGCGGGCGATGAGCTGCGTGACCTGAGAGCCGAAATCAAGGATGAGGATGGTGTCGTGTTGCATGGCGCGCCTGTGTGCTGCTGGTAAAGGCGCAATTTTAAAGGCTGAGGGCCTAGCCCAGCAGCGCCACGGCTTTCACCAGCGCCCATACGCGCAGCTGCGGAGCCAGTTGTAGCTGCTGCACCGCGCGGTGCGTGAGTTTGGCCAGCAGCACATCGCCGCCGCCGATGTCAAGGCGCAGCAGGGCGTGCGCAGGGTCGGCGCCGGCGCTGATGCTGAGAATCTTGCAGGGCAGGGCGTTTTGCACGCTGCTGTGCTGTGGCGCCTGCAGCTGGATGCTGACATCGCGCGCCAACACCCGCAGGCGCAGCTGCGCCCCCAGCGCCTGCCCCTGGTCTGGCAGCCACAGCAGGCTGCCGCCGGTGCAGGCCACTTGCAGCAAATGCCAGGGCGCATCGCGCGTCTGCACCCGGGCGTGCAGCAATGCGCCTTGCTCTTGCGCCAGCAGCACGGGGCAATCGGTGGCCGCCAGCACCTGGGCTAATTCGCCTGCGGCCTGTACCCGTCCGCCAGCCAGCACCAGCAAATGGTCGGCCAGGCGTGCCACTTCTTCGCTGGCGTGGGTGACATAAAGCATGGGCAACTGCAACTCACGCCGCAGGCGTTCTAGCCAGGGCAGCAGCTCTTGTTTGCGGGCGGCGTCGAGTGCGGCCAAGGGTTCGTCTAGCAGCAGCAGGCGCGGCTGCGTCGCCAGGGCGCGGGCGATGGCCACGCGCTGGCGCTCCCCCCCAGACAATTGCGCCACAGGCCGCGTCAAGACATGCCCTATGCCGAGCAGCTCGATGGCTTCGTCCAAGGCTTTTTGTCCCTGCTTGCGCCCGTGGGGGCTGCGGCGCAGGCCATAGGCCAAATTGCCGCGCACATCCAAATGGCTAAACAGGCTGGCTTCTTGAAACACATAGGCCAATTGCCGCTGCCAAGTGGGTAGGCAAATGCCCTGGGCGCTGTCTTGCCACAAGGCATCGCCTATGCGCACCAGGCCACGGGCGCTAGGCTCTAGGCCAGCCACACAGCGCAGCAGCGTGGTTTTGCCCGAGCCCGAGGCGCCAAACAGCGCACTGATGCCCTGCGCCGGCAGGCGCACATCCACATCCAGGCTAAAGCCGCCCGCGCGCGCCAATTGCAATTGGATGCGGATGGCCGCAGGCGTGTTCATGCCAGTAGCTGGGGGCTGCGGCGCTTGCCCCAAGATAAAGCCCACAACACCAAGACAGAAAAGCCCAGCATGCCGCCAGCCAGCCAATGGGCCTGGGTGTATTCCATGGCTTCGACATGGCCGTAAATCAGGGTGGATAAAACCTGGGTCTGCCCCGGAATATTGCCGCCCAGCATCAGCACCACACCAAATTCGCCCAAGGTGTGGGCAAAGCTCAAAATCGCCGCCGTCCACAGCCCCGGTGCGGCCTGCGGCAGGGCGACGCTAAAAAACGCATCCAGCGGGCGCGCCCCTAAAGTGGCAGCCACCTCTAGCGGGCGCTGCCCCATGGCGCTAAACGCATGTTGAATCGGCTGCACAGCAAAAGGCAGCGAAAACAGCAAAGAGCCCAATAACAAACCCGAAAAACTAAAGGACAGCAAGCCCCAGCCCATAGCCAGGGTGAACTGCCCCAGCGGCCCCTGCGGCCCCAGCGCCAGCAGCAAATAAAAGCCCAAAACCGAGGGCGGCAAGACCAAGGGCAGGGTGGTGATGGCACCCACCAGCGCCCGCCAGCGCGAGCTGCCCTGCGCCAACCACCACGCCAAAGGCGTAGCCAGCAGCAAAAGCAGCAGCGTGGTGCAGGCCGCCAATTGCAGGCTTAGGCTGAGGGCGGGCCAGGTCTGGGCGCTAAAAGGCATAGGAGCTAGGTGCAGGCCTTAGATGTCATAGCCATAGGCGCGGATGATGGCGCGCGCGGCCTCGCTCTGCAAAAACGCCAGCAGCGCCACCGCTGCCGCATTGCCCTGCCCGGGTTTGAGCAAAATCGCGTCTTGTTGTATCGGCTGGTGTAAATGGGATGGCACCACCCAGGCCGAACCGCTGCTGATCTTGCCATCTGCCCACACCTGCGACAGCGCCACAAAACCCAGGGGCGCGTTCTCGCTGGCCACAAACTGGTAGGCCTGCGCAATGCTGCTGCCTTCCACCAATTTGGCTTGCAGTTTTTCTTGCAGCCCCAGGCTGCGCAAAGTCTGCAGCGCCGCCTGGCCATAGGGCGCCAATTTGGGGTTGGCGATGGCTAGGCGGGCAAAATCGCCGCCTTGCAGCACCTGCCCTTGCGCATCCACCAAGTCGGCCTGCTTGCTCCACAACACCAATTTGCCCGTGGCATAGGTAAAGCGCGAGCTGGGCACAGCCAGCCCCTCTTGCGCCAATTTGGCTGGGGTGGTGTCATCGGCGGCCAGCAGCACGGCAAAAGGCGCGCCATGCTGAATTTGTGCATAAAACGCGCCGGTCGAACCCATAGACAGCAGCGCCTCATGCCCGGTTTTTTGCGCAAAAGCCTGGGCGATTTTTTGCATAGGGGCGCTGAAATTGGCGGCTACTGCCACCTGCACCGTGGCGGCCTGGGCGCTGCCCAGCAAGCCAGCCAGCGCACTGATCGCCAGCAGGGCCGAGCGTAGGGGGCGGAGTAAAAAAATCGAATGGAACATCGCTAACCTTCCGTGCAAGGATGCAGTTGCTAAGGCTAAGCCATAGCTGATCATGGTGTGTGAACGCCGACTGAAAGCTCGCCAAAATCTCGCCCGCCATGCTTGGCAGTCTCGATAGAGCGTGGTGCACCATCGGTACAATTTGCGCCCTGTCCTTGTTCATCGCTTGGCTATTTTTACCACTGCACCGCCCCAGTTTACTCTTGCCATGTTTGCCCCCAACCAAGCTGAAGTTCGACATTTTTTTTGCAGCGTTTTTGCCAAAGCCGCCGATGGCCGCGCCTTGGCTGAGGGCTTGCAAGCGATTGAAGCCTTGGCGCTGGAATGGCTGCGCGAGCACCCCGAATACGCCAGCGATTTTGCTGATGCCGATGCTGCTGTGGCGCGCAGCTACACCGAGGGCATCAATCCCTTTTTGCACCTATCCATGCACCTGTCGATTTCTGAGCAATGCAGCATCGACCAACCGCCCGGCATCCGCGCAGCCGTCGAAAATTTGCTTGAAACCCGCGAGCTGCACGAGGTGCACCATCTGGTGATGGAGGAGCTGGGGCTGATGCTGTGGGAAAGCCAGCAAAGCGGCCAGCCGCCCGATGGCGCAGCTTATGTGGAGCGGGTGCTCAAGCTGGGGTGAGGGGTGAGGGGTTAATTGTCTCAAAATATCGATAAATGATGCGCTATTGGCAGAAATTATCCCAAAATTGGGATAATGAGCAAATGCTATCGTTTTGTATCAAATAATTAACCTTAGTTTTCCACAAAATCATTAGAAAACCTGCCTGAGTAGCTCACTTTTTAGATGGTTTTTTTGCCTAAAAACTGGCTAATCAAGGCCAATAATTCAGCCTCAGCATAGGGTTTGCCTAAATACGCATTGACCCCAGCCTGCGCGGCGAGCTGTCGGTGTTTCTCGTGCGTGCGTGAGCTGATCATGATGATGGGTAAATCCACCCAAGCGGGCTGGCCGCGCAAATAAGCCGTGAGCTCGGCGCCGTTCATATTGGGCATTTCTAAATC
>JAMIFN010000101.1:0-47035 GCA_035906235.1 Allobrachymonas sp.
GCTAATCGCAACCTCACCAGAGTGGTGGTCGTGCCAGTGACTAGCAACACCGGGCGGCAATATCCAGGCGAAGCGCTCATCACCGTTGCAGGACAAAGCAGTAAAGCAATGGCCGATCAGATCATGGCAGCGGATAAATCACGCTTAAAAACTCGGCTGGACATGCTTTCTAAGGCAGACATCCTGGCTGTGGAAGATGCCATCAAAATTCACCTGGCCTTGCCCCGTTAATTCAAGGCAAACAAACACACGAACGAAGATACCTCAGCAAAGCGCAATCCTTGCGAGCGTAAGCGATGCAGCAATCCACAAGCTATGGCTGCCCCTGTTTTCTGTGTTGCTCTTGGCGTCATTTAGCACGCAACAGAATCACAAGTTTGTTATCTGTATGCACAAATTACCAATTTGATGGACAATCATGAAAATTTAGTGTGCTAAGGAGAATCGTCATGACCACAGGAAGCATCAATTTCAAAATCGACAATGAATTGAAAGATCAGTTTCAGCAATTGGCAAAAAATCTAGGGGCGAACACCACGGCTTTGCTGACCATGTTTGTCAAGAAAGCGGTGGATGAGCAAGGAATCCCTTTTGAGGTCAAGGCCAAGCCACAACTGAATGCCGTGTATCGGCAGCTTGCCGCCGAGGAAAGAGCCAAGCTCCAGGGCAAATTGCCTGATGATGCGCAGACTTTGGAACAGGATTTCTTCACCAAAGCGCAAGCTCTGTATAAATGAAGCGCTTTACGATTAAGCGTACCGCGCGTTTTGAACGGCATTTCTTCTCCATGCCTGAACGCTTGGGCATCAGCAAGGTTCAGGCTTTAGAGGCGGTGCTGGAGATTAAAGAAGCCGTTGCCATCCTAGAAGAATTGGGCACACTGCCGCCTGAATATGGCTACAACTTGCACCAGCTAGAGCGCGAGCCTTGGGGTGGCTTTATGGAATTCCATGCCCTAGACGATGTGCTGGTCGTGTATGCAGAAGTCGCGCAAAAGCGTGTGATTCGTCTTTTGGGTATTTACAACCATGCCTTGCTTGCAAGTGGCAAGATTGACTGACTGACTCAGTCCAAGCCAGCAGACAAGCAGCCCCTCATCTCGGGAGTGGTTTCAGCGCTTGCGTTAATCGGCAAGTCGTTTAGGCACCAGTTCAGCCTAGCCCAGTACACGGGAACGCCTGCGTATGGTCAAAAACTCAGCGATGGCGGCGGATTGTTTATCTGGATTTCCAAACACGGCAAGTACTGGCGTTTGGCTTACCGCTATGACAAGAAGTAAAAAACACTTGCCCTCGGATAATGTACTCAGTAGCTACATAACGGCTACACCGAATGTAGAAGGGGGCGTCCATGACAGCCGCTTCCCTTGAGAAAACTGGCCTGCCCGGAGGGGATCGAACCCCCGACCCACAGCTTAGAAGGCTGTTGCTCTATCCAACTGAGCTACGGGCAGGTGAAAAAACACGATGAAATAAGCGCTGAAAAACCAGCGCACATGAAAAAGCCCACTTTGCGTGGGCTTTTTGTATTGGTGGTCGGAGCAGAGAGATTCGAACTCCCGACCCTCTGGTCCCAAACCAGATGCGCTACCAGACTGCGCTATGCTCCGACTCGTTTCAAGCCTCGAATTATAGGCAGAAAAACGGGCGCTTTTTCGGTCTGTATTAAACTTTTTTTGCCTGCGCTTGCACCAGCGGGTCGTTGTCGCGCAGTACGCGGCGCAAAATTTTGCCGACTGGGGTTTTGGGCAGCTCGGCGCGGAACTCGATGTGTTTGGGGCGTTTGTAGCCGGCCAGGTTTTCGCGGCAGTAGTGGCGGATGGTGTCTTCGTGCAGGGTGGGGTCTTTTTTGACCACAAAAAGTTTGACCGCTTCGCCGGTGTGTTCGTTAGGCACGGCGACGACGGCGCATTCGAGCACGCCGGGCATTTTGCTGACAGCTTCTTCGACTTCGTTGGGGTAAACATTGAAGCCGCTGACCAAAATCATGTCTTTTTTGCGATCGACGATTTTGAAATAGCCGCGCTCGTCCATGAAGCCGATGTCGCCGGTTTTGAGGAAGCCGTCAGCCGTCATGGTTTTGGCGGTTTCGTCTGGGCGCTGCCAATAGCCTTGCATGACTTGCGGGCCTTGGGCGACGAGTTCACCCGGGCTGCCCATGGGGACTTCGTGGCCTTCGTCATCGATGCATTTCATGATAGTGGACGGCATGGGCAGACCTATGGTGCCCGAGAAGACTTTGGTGTCGGCGGGCGTGCAGCTTAAAACGGGCGAGGTTTCTGATAGGCCATAGCCTTCGCAGATGGGGCAGCCCGTGGCATCTAGCCATTTTTCGGCCACGGCGCTTTGCACTGCCATGCCACCGCCGAGCGAGACGCGCAGATGGCTCCAATCTACGGTTTTGAAATCGGGGTGATTGACGAGGCCATTGAACAAAGTATTGACTGCGGGCAGGGCAGTGATGCGGTAGCGGCGCAGCTCTTTGAGCATGGCGGGGATGTCGCGCGGGTTGGGGATGAGCACCACGCTGCCGCCCAAGCGCATGGTTAGCATCATGCTGACGGTGAAGGCGAAGATGTGGTAGAGCGGCAGTGCTGCCACATTGACAAATTGCGTGCGCCCGTCTTTGACCTGTAGCACGGGGATGTTCCAGGCTTCAGCCTGCAAGGTGTTGGCGATCAAGTTGTCGTGGCTGAGCGCTGCGCCTTTGGCTACGCCCGTGGTGCCGCCGGTGTATTGCAGCACGGCGGTTTCGTGGCGCTGGCCACGGTAGGGGGTGTAACTGGCTTTGCGCCCCTGCGCCATCGCGGCTTTGAAGCTGGTGGCCTGCGGAATGTCGAAAGCGGGGATTTGCTTGCGCACATGGCGCAGCACAAAATTGACCACTGGGCCTTTGATGCCCAGCATATCGCCGATGGTGGCAACCACCACTTGCTGCACGCTGGGGACTTGGGGCAGGGTTTTGGCGACAGTGGCGGCAAAGTTTTCGAGCACCACAACGATTTTGGCGCCAGCGTCTTGGAGCTGGTGTTCTAGCTCGGGGGCGGTGTAGAGCGGGTTGACATTGACCAAGATGGCGCCCATGCGCAAGATGCCGGCCACGGCAATCAAGAATTGCGGCACATTGACCATCATGACGGCCACGCGGTCGCCCGCCTGCACGCCTATGCTTTGTAGATAAGCGGCGAAGTGGCGGCTTTGTTCGTCAATTTGGCCATAGCTGTAGTCTTTGCCCATGAAGTGGCAAAGTGGGCTAGTGGCGTATTTTTTGAAGTTTTCTTCGACAAAGGCGGGTAAATTTTCCCAGGCGCTGGTGTCTATGCTGAGGGGTACGCCTTTAGGGTAATGCTGTAGCCAGGGCATGGCGGCAGAAAGGCGGTTGTCAGGGGCGTTGCTGGTGCTCATGCGGATCTCCATTTCTTGTGCGTAGACAAGTTATCCTCGTTGTGTTTGGCTAATAATAGCCGCAAGCTTGGCTTTGTGGTGTCCTTCACTGTTTTCTATGATCAGCACTCGGTTAAAAGCAACACATGGCCGTGCTTGGCTGTGTTGTTGGCTGGGATTAATTGCTGCATAGGCAGCGTCAAGCTCGTTGCATCTGCTTGCTGCAAGCATTTCATGCATTGCTTCTGTGAGCATAGGGTATGCGAAGTGAGTGAAAGATGGGTTTTCCAGCCAATGGGGCTGGTGTTGTGAGGATTGTGATGACGACTGATTTTTCTGCTGTTTCTGTGTATTTGCAAGGCTTGCAAAAACGCATCGTGGACAGTTTAGATGCCATCGACGGCAAGCCTTTTGTGCGCGATGCTTGGCAAAAGCCTGCGGGCGAAAGCCTGCAAGGGCAGGGCGTGACTTGCATTGTGGAAGGCGGCGCCGTGTTCGAGCGCGCGGGCTGCGGCTTTAGCCAAGTTAGAGGCCCAGCCCTCCCCCAATCGGCCACGCAAAAGCGCCCCGAACTCGCCAATAGCCCTTTTGAGGCCTGTGGCGTGTCGCTGGTATTTCACCCACAAAACCCCTATGTGCCCACTGTGCACATGAATGTGCGCATGTTGCGCGTGACGACACAGCTGGGGCAAGAGGTTTGCTGGTTTGGCGGCGGCATGGATTTAACGCCCTACTACGGTTTTGAAGAAGATGCGCGGCACTTCCACCAAGTTTGCCGCGATGCGCTCGCGCCCTTTGGCGAAGAGCGCTACCCCGCCTACAAGCGCTGGTGCGACGAATATTTCTTCCTGAAGCACCGGCAAGAGCAACGCGGCATAGGCGGAATTTTTTACGACGATGTCAGCGATTTGGGTTTTGAAGGCGGCTTTGCCATGATGCAGGCGGTGGGCGATGCCTTCCTTCAGGCCTATCTTCCCATAGTAGAAAAACGCCAAGCCACACCTTTTAGCCAGCGCGAACGCGAATTTCAGCTCTACCGCCGTGGGCGCTATGTGGAATTCAATTTGGTGTTTGATCGCGGCACGCATTTTGGCTTGCAATCGGGCGGACGCACCGAATCGATTTTGCTATCCATGCCGCCGCAGGCCAATTGGGCCTATCAAAAAGAATGGCCTGAGGGCAGCCCCGAACACGATTTAACAGCCAAATTCTTGCTGCCCCGCGACTGGCTGGGTTTAGGGCCAGGGCATAGTGCGTAAGCTGCTGTATTACGGCGGCTCTTTTGATCCGCCCCATGCGGCGCATCGCGCGGTCTTGCAAGCCGCACTGCGTTTGGTGCAGCCCGACGCCGCGCTGATTGTGCCCACAGGCAATGCCAGCAGCTACAAAACCCGTGCGTTGAGCGCACCCGAGCACCGTTTGGCCATGTGTGACTTGGCTTTTGCTGATTTCCCCCAGGTGCAAATCAGCAGCGTAGAAGCCTATAGCGACACGCCCAGCTACACCATCGAAACCCTCGAGAACATCGAACAAAGCAGCGCCCAGCCCATAGACTGGCATCTGCTCTTGGGCACGGATCAAATGGCGCACATCCAAAACTGGCAGCGTTGGCAGCCATTGTTGAGCAAAGTGACAGTGATTCTTGCGCCCCGTGCGGGGCTAGATGCCGCAAGCCTGGCGCAAAGCAGGCACAATAGCGCCCTTTGCGCCCGCTTGCAGCATGTGCCTACGCTTGAAATGGATGTGTCCTCTACCGATTTGCGTCAGCGACTGTCGCATTGGGGTGCAAGTCGCAGGGCTGATACTGGGATCGATACCGATACTGCAGCGTTGACGGCATTGCTAGGCGCACCGGTCTTGCGGTATATTGCCGCGCATTCTCTTTATTTCTGAAAATAAGCCCATGGTCACTGCCGCTAAAGCCCCGAAAAAAACCCCGAAAAAATCCAGTAGTAAAACCGACAGCGGCATTGCCGAGTTGCAGCACGCCATCGTGGTGGGCTTAGAGGATGTCAAAGCTGTGGATATCCAGGTGTTTGACACCGAACACCAAACCTCATTGTTTGAGCGCGTCATGATCGCCAGCGGCAACAGCAACCGCCAAACCCGTGCCTTGGCCTCTAGCGTAGTTGACAAGGTGCGTGAAGCGGGTTTTCCGAAACCCCGCATCGAAGGTTTGGAAAATGGCGAATGGATCATCGTCGACTGCGGCATGGCGGTCTGCCACATCATGCAACCCTTGATCCGCAGCTATTACCACCTGGAAGACATTTGGGGTGAAAAGCGCGTCGCTGCGGTCAAGCTTGCGCGTCAAAAAGCGGAAGATAAAAAAGCTGAGAAAAAAGAAAAAAAATCAGGTAAGAAAACTGAGAATACGGCTGCGGAAAAAACAGACAAAAAGACGACCAAAAAGGCTGCTCCAGCGACCGCCAAGTCCATAAGTGCCGAAAAAGCGCCGGCGAAGAAAACTGCGAGTAAAAAAGTGATCAGCAAAACATTGGCCAGCTCTGAGTCTGTGCAGCTTGCTGTCAAAAAAGCGCCAGCCAAAAAAGCACCAAGCAAAGTTGGGGCGACAAAAGCAGCGGCCGTGAAAAAGGCGGCATCGCTGCCCGTGTCTGCTAAAAAAGTGGCGGCTAAAAAAGCCCCTGCTAAAAAAGCCCCTGCAAAAAAGGCGCCTGCAAAAAAAGTCGTCAGCAAGAAAACGGCTGAATAAGCGCGCCAAAGGCGATGAAAGTTTGCATCATCGCCATTGGGCAAAAAATGCCATCGTGGGCGCAGCAGGCGTTTGACGATTACGCCAAGCGCATGCCGCCAGAATGGAAATTTGCGTGCAAGGCGCTCAAAGCCGAACCGCGCAGCAGCGGCACATCCACCGCCAAAGTCATGCAGGCCGAAGCCGAGCGCATCGTGCAAGCCATAGCCAGCCTAGGCAAAAGCACCTGTGTGGTGGTTCTGGACGAGCATGGAAAGGGGCAAACAACCCAGCAGCTGGCGCAGTTCATCACGGCGGTGCAGGAGCAAGGGCAGGGCGAGAACTTGGCCTTTATCATCGGTGGTGCTGACGGTTTAGACCCCAGTGTCAAAGCGGCGGCGCAGCGGCAAATCCGCGTTTCAGACATGACGCTGCCCCATGCGATGGTGCGGGTGCTGCTGACTGAGCAAATTTATCGCGCCTGGTCCTTGGCTGCGGGTCATCCTTACCATCGAGAATAAGGGGCGGGCATTGGGAGGAGTCTGTACCAAGTGCTTAGGGAACCTCTGCACAACCCCCTTTCGGCGCTGGCATCTCACCATCAGGTGGGCTACTTTGTTTAAAAAACTCACCAGAACGCCCGCTATGGCTCGTTTTTTAGCCTCGTATCCCATCCTGATGGATGAGCGCCCGCATCCAAAAAGGGTTTAGCAGAGGCTCCTTAGCATCCGTTGAAGATTTTGCAGAACTTGTTTTACTTAAACTTACGGCTATTTTTGTTGATTTATAGCGTAAAACCTGCCTAGGCAGCTATGATTTTATGCATGCCAATTCGGTTCCTTAGCCCCTTTTTTGAAAATTTCTCATGGCTCGCTTAAAGGTATTCATCATGCTAATCCGTCACGCTGCTCCTGATCGATCTATTTTTCCGCTGCCTTTATTTTCCCTACAACCCTTGGTGCGAGGTTTGCGCGCTACCGGGCTTGTACTGGGCTTGAGCCTAGCTAGCGCAGCCCATGCTGGCTTGTTTGACGACAACGAGGCGCGCCAAGCGATTTTGGATTTGCGGGCTGATGTTAAACAGGTGCGCGAAGGAGATGTGAGTAAATTGAATGAACAAAATGCAGCCTTGCAGCGCAGTCTGCTGGATTTGCAAGCGCAGATTCAAGAGATCAAGCAAAACCAGGCCAAGCAAACTGGGCGCATCGAAGAGTTGGAAAACCGTCTGCAACAAGCTGGCGCGCAACATGCGCAGGTGTCTGATACTGGGGCTGCTGAGGGTGGTGGTGCAGGGGAAAATGGCAATACAAGCAGCAACACAAGCAGCAATGCCACAGTAGACGATCTGGCGGCAGGTAGCGGTGTTGTTGCCGATTCGACGAGCGTGCAAATCCGCCTAGACGGACAAAGTTTGCAGGTGGCGCCAGAGGAAAAACGCCAGTTTGATGCCGGCTTGGTCCTGTTTCAGGCGGGCAATTTTGCGGGTGCTGAACGCAGCTTGGGGCGCATCGTGCTGCAAAACCCGAAGTCGGCCTACGCGCCCTGGGTGCACTACTGGGTAGGCAATAGTCAGTTTGCCCAAAAGCGCTATGCGCCAGCTATAGACAGCTTCAAGCGTGTCATTAGCTTGGCGCCAAGCAGCGCCAAAGCGCCCGAGGCCGCGCTGTCGATAGCCAATTGCCAAGCACAGATAGGGCAGCAGGCCGAGGTCAAACGCACTTTGCAAAATCTGATTGCGGTTTACCCCCGCAGCGAAGCGGCCGATAGCGCGCGCGAGCGCTTGGCGCGCATATAAAGGGCGCGCGGCTGCGCCGCACCGCCCCTCCTATGCAGATGGCGGCAGCGTCAGTACCCCAACAGGGATTCTGTCGCCGGTTGTCCTCAAGGGTAAACGCTTAAAATGCTGGGCTGACTTTCTGCCGCTGCTGTGGCGGCTGGCTTTTTTGCACTATTGGCGCTATTCATGACTGCACAACACTACCACTACCTCCCCGGCGGCAAGGCTCTTAGCACCGCCCGCACGCAAAGTTTGCTGGCGCAATTGCAAGCCATGAATGAGCGGGTCAGCGGCGTTTCTGCGCGTTATGCGCACTGGGTTTGGGCTGGCACTGATTTGCCAGCGGCTGAGTTGGCTAAGGTGCAGGCATTGCTGACTTACGGCGATGCCGCGCAGGCGGACGCTGCTGGGCAGTTGATCGTGGTGATGCCGCGCCTGGGCACAGTATCGCCCTGGGCATCTAAAGCCACCGACATTGCCCGCAATTGCGGCCTAGCGGTGCAGCGCGTCGAACGCGCCATCGAATACCGCATTGCCCTTAAAGGCGGTTTGAAAGGCTTGTTCAAAGAGCAAACTTTGAGCGAGGTCGAGCTGCAAGCCTTGGCCGCCGCCCTGCACGACCGCATGACGGAAAGCGTGGCCTTTGAGGCCGAGGCGCCGCGCCATTTGTTTGACAGCCAGCCCGCGCAAGCCATGGAGCGCGTGGATGTGCTCGGCCTAGGCCGCGCGGCCTTGGAAAAAGCCAATACCGATTTTGGCCTGGCGCTGGCCGATGACGAGATGGATTACTTGCAGGCGGCCTTCACCAAACTGGGGCGCAACCCCAGCGATGTCGAGCTGATGATGTTTGCCCAGGCCAATAGCGAACACTGCCGCCACAAAATCTTCAATGCCGAATTCACCATTGACGGCGTGGCGCAAGATAAAAGCTTGTTTGCCATGATCCGCAACACCCACGCCCTGCAGCCGGCGCACACCGTGGTGGCCTATAGCGACAACGCCGCCGTGATGGTGGGGCATGTGGCGCAGCGATTTGATGCCATTTTTAAGCATGAAATTGCCAGTTCCGCCCAAGAAACCTGCCTGAGCAGCTATCAAAAAGAGACTATCCAACAGCAGGTGCTGATGAAGGTGGAAACGCATAACCACCCCACGGCCATTTCGCCTTTCCCTGGCGCCAGCACGGGCGCGGGCGGCGAGATTCGCGACGAAGGCGCGACGGGGCGCGGCGCCAAACCCAAAGCGGGTTTGGTGGGCTTTACGGTGTCGGATTTGAATTTAGAAGCTGCTGCGCGCGACTTCCCCGCGCACATGGCTACGCCCCTGCAAATCATGAGCGAAGGCCCACTGGGTGGCGCGGCATTCAGCAATGAATTTGGCCGCCCTGTGCTGGCAGGTTATTTCCGCAGTTTTGAACAAAAGGTAGCAGGCGTGCAGCGCGGCTACCACAAGCCCATCATGATTGCCGGCGGCATAGGCAGCATCGATGCGCGCCTGACGCACAAGATTGAATTTCCTGCGGGCAGCCTGCTGATTCAATTAGGCGGGCCAGGCATGCGCATAGGCATGGGCGGCGGCGCGGCCAGCTCTATGGCGGCAGGCGCCAATAGCGCGGCGCTGGATTTTGATTCGGTGCAGCGCGGCAACCCCGAGATCGAGCGCCGTGCGCAAGAAGTCATCACGCAGTGCTATTTGCGCGGCGAAGCCAATCCGATTTTGGCCATCCACGATGTCGGCGCGGGCGGTTTGTCTAACGCCTTTCCTGAATTGGTGAATGACGCTGGTCGTGGCGCGCGTTTTGATCTGAGCAAAATCCATCTGGAAGAAACTGGCATGGCACCCAAAGAAATTTGGTGCAATGAATCGCAAGAACGCTATGTCATGGCGATTGCGCCCGAATCCTTGCCTGAGTTTGAAGCCCTGTGCGCGCGCGAACGCTGCCCCTTTGCCGTGGTCGGTGTCACCACCGAAGAACGCCAGCTCATCGTGGCCGACGCAACCCATCAAGCCGTAGATATGCCCATGGAAGTGCTGCTGGGCAAAGCGCCCAAAATGCAACGCCAAGTGCAAAGCGTACAGCGCCAATTTGCGCCCATGGATTTGACTGGCGTAGAGCTGGAAAAAGCCGTCATCGGCGTGCTGTCGCACCCCACTGTGGCGTCTAAACGCTTTCTCATCACCATAGGCGACCGCAGCGTGCAGGGCTTTACGCACCGCGACCAAATGGTCGGCCCCTGGCAAATCCCCGTGGCCGATGTCGCCGTTACCCTGGCCGATTTTGAAGGCTTGGCAGGCGAAGCCATGGCCATGGGCGAGCGCACGCCGCTGGCCGCGTGGAATGCCCCTGCCTCAGGTCGCATGGCAGTGGCTGAAACCATCACCAATTTGCTGGCTGCGCCCATTGAGCTAGAGAAAATCAAACTCTCAGCCAACTGGATGGCCGCGTGCGGCGAAGCCGGCGAAGACGCTGCGCTCTACGAAACCGTGAAAACCGTGGGCATGGAGCTGTGCCCCGCGCTGAACATCAGCATTCCCGTGGGCAAAGACAGCCTGTCTATGCGCACGCAGTGGCAAGGGCAGGGCAAAGATGGTGCAGCAGAGCAACAAAAAGTCGTCTCGCCCGTCTCCCTCATCATCAGCGGCTTTGTCTCGCTGGCCGATGTGCGGGGTACGCTGACGCCGCAATTGCAGCCTGTGGATTCCAGCCTGATTTTGGTGGATTTGGGCAAGGGTAAAAACCGCTTGGCTGGCAGCGTGCTGGGGCAATTGCTGAATCAAGAAGGGCAAGAAGTGCCCGATTTAGACAGCGCCGATGATCTGAAAAAACTGATCGCCGCCATCAACGCCCTGCGCCCCCATATCTTGGCCTACCACGACCGCAGCGACGGCGGTTTGCTGACGGCTGTGGCCGAAATGGCCTTTGCCGGGCAAACAGGCGTGGCCATCAATGTAGATATGTTGGTCGCCGAAGGCGATGGCGTTAGCGACAGCCGCCTCGATGCGGGCGACGCCAAAAACTGGGCGACGCAAATTGGTGCGCGCCGCCACGATGCCACTTTGCGCGCCCTGTTCAGCGAAGAGCTGGGCGTGGTGATTCAAGTGCCGCAAGACCAGCGCGATGCCGCCATTGCCACCCTGCGCCAGCATGGCTTGGGGCGGGTCAGCCATGTCATCGGCAAGCCGCAGCTCGATGGCAAAGCGCCGCAAATCAGCGTATGGCGCGATGCGGGCAAGATTTTTGGCGCCAGCCTGCAGGATTTGCAGCAGGTTTGGGATGCCGTCAGCTGGCAAATCGCCCGCGAGCGCGACAACGCCGCCTGCGCCGATAGCGAACACGCCTTGGCGGGTGCGCCAGACCGCGCGCAAAGCGCCCTGCATGTGCATCTTAGCCCCGAGCTTGCCACCAGCATCCACGCCGCGCCTGCGGTGCTGACAGGTGTGCGCCCGCGCATGGCCATCTTGCGCGAGCAGGGGGTTAATTCCCATGTAGAAATGGCTTACGCCTTTGATGCGGCAGGCTTTGAAGCCGTCGATGTGCATATGAGCGATTTGCAGTCTGGCCGCGCCAAATTGCCTGATTTTGCGGGCGCGGTCGCTTGCGGCGGCTTTAGCTATGGCGATACCTTGGGCGCAGGCATAGGCTGGGCGCGTTCCATCACCTTCAATAGCCAGCTGGCTGATGCCTTTGCCGCCTTTTTTGCCCGCCCCGACACCTTTGCCCTGGGCGTGTGCAATGGCTGCCAAATGTTTGCTGAATTGGCCGACATCATCCCAGGGGCGCAAGCCTGGCCGCGCTTTACGCAAAACTTGTCTGAGCGCTTTGAGGCGCGGCTCTCGCTGGTGGAAGTGCTGGATTCACCCAGCATCTTCTTTAAAGGCATGGCGGGTAGCCGCCTGCCGATTGTGGTGTCGCACGGCGAAGGCTATGCCAATTTCCATGCCCGGGGCGATGCGGGCAAAGCCATTGCCGCCATGCGCTTTGTCGATGGCCACGGCCAGCCGACCGAGGTTTATCCCCTCAACCCCAACGGCAGCGCGGGCGGCTTAACGGCTGTGACCACGGCAGACGGGCGCTTTACGGCCATGATGCCGCACCCCGAGCGCGTCTTCCGCAATGCGCAAATGAGCTGGACGGATTTGGCCAAAACCGGCGGCATTGCTGCAGCTAGCCCATGGATGGAAATGTTCCGCAATGCCCGCCGCTATTTGGGCTAAGTTTTAAAATCCCACCGTTTTTATCATCTATTTTTATCGCCTTTTTTGGAGCACCCCATGAGCGTTATGCAAGAAATCGAAACCCTGGTTAAAGAAAACCCCATCGTCTTATTTATGAAGGGTACGGCCAGCTTTCCCCAGTGCGGTTTTTCAGGCCGTGCGGTGCAGATTTTGAAAACCTGCGGCGTCGATCCCAAGGCCATCAAAACCGTGAATGTGCTGGACGAACCCGAAATCCGCGAAGCCATCAAAACCTTTAGCAACTGGCCCACCATTCCACAGTTTTATTACAAGGGCGAATTTATTGGCGGCTCAGACATCATGCTGGAGATGTACGAATCGGGCGAAATGCACAAGCTCTTGGCGGCGTAAAGCCTGGGTTAAGCATCCCCATGGCTGAGTGGGGGATTTTCCCTGTGGTGGGATAATCTACCTAAGAATCCTCATTTCCATGGCATTTGTCCCAAATTTGAGATAATCTCGTTGTTGCTATCGATTTGCATCCATTTTTTAAACATCGTTTTGCTGTCTTAGGCCATAAAACCTGCCTGAGTAGCTCACTTTTTTGATGTAAAAATGGCCATTTATTTGCTAGGTGACATCCAAGGCTGTGACGCAGCGCTTGGCTTGCTGTTGGACAAAGTTGCGTTCTCTCCCAGCCGCGATAGCTTGTATTGCCTGGGGGATTTGCTCAATCGCGGCCCCGATTCGCTTGGCGTTTTGCGCCGCCTTATGGCTTTGGGGGGCAGTGCGCCTTGCATTTTGGGCAACCACGATTTGCATTTTTTGGCCGTGGCTGCGGGGGTTCGGTCTGCGGGCAAGCACGATACGCTGGCGTCGCTTTTGTCCGCGCCTGAGACGGATGCGCTGCGCGATTGGTTGCGTTTTCAGCCTTTGGCTCGGCAGCTCAATACCCCTGAAGAAACATTTTTGCTGGTACACGCGGGCGTGTTGCCGCAGTGGTCGGCCGCACAAACCCTGGCTTTGGCTGGCGAGGTACAAAGCCATTTGCAAGCGCCTGATTTTGGCGATTGCCGCGACTGGTTGGCCACCATGTACGGCAATGAACCCGCAGCTTGGCGTGATGAATTGCAGGGCGCAGAGCGCCTGCGTGTTGTGGTGAATGCGCTGACGCGCATGCGTTTTTGCACGGCCGATGGCGTGATGGAATTTGCCAGCAAAGAGGGCGCTGGCGCTGCGCCTGCGGGCTTTATGCCGTGGTTTGAAGTGCCGGGCCGCGCCAGCGCCGATGTTTGCGTCGCTTTTGGGCATTGGAGCACGCTGGGGCATATCAGTCGCCCGAATTTGCTGGCGCTAGATACTGGCTGCATTTGGGGCGGCTGCCTCTCGGCCATGCGGGTGGATGGCGGGCGGCGCGAGCTGCTGCAAATCGATTGCCACGATTTGCCTGGCAGCTTGCAGCCGTTTTAAAGCGAAGGCTTGACGCCGCTGTCAGGCTGTTTTTTTTAAGCAGGATGCAAAGTCTGCCGATAAGCCGGATTTTGTGCACCCCCTGTTGCCAAGAGGTGTGACCACCATTAATCTGGGCCAGTTGTTGCCAAGCTGGCTCGGTGCTACCTACCCGCCAACTGCCTGCGAGCCGCAGTTGCAGGGCTTGCGCCCTGCGTGTTGGCCTACTTGGTATTGCTGCGCGTAGAGATTGCCCGTTTCACCCAAGCCCCGAAAGGCTTGACTCGTCTCTGTTGCTCTGATCCTCAGCTCACGCTGGACGGCCGTTAGCCGCTACGCTGCTCTGTGCAGTCCGGACTTTCCTCCAGTGCGGCCTTTCGGCACTTGCACCAGCGGTGGTCTGGCAAACTTTGCAAGGGGGTGATTATCCCTCAAGACGGGCGCGTGCAGACGGCGGCTCTAGAATCACGCCCCATGCAAGCTCGTATCTATGTTTATTCCCCCAGCGGCGCCGTGCGCGATAAAAAAGCTTTTCGCCTGGGGCTCAAGCGCCTGCAGGCCGCAGGCTATGCCGTGCAAGCCGATGACAGCGCCCTGGCCAGTCACCTGCGCTTTGCGGGCGACGATGCCACGCGCCTAGCAGCGCTTGCCCGCGCCGCGGCCTCGGGGGCGGATATGGCGCTGATCACCCGTGGCGGCTATGGGCTGACACGGATTTTGGGGCAAATCGATTACGCCGCCATCAGTGCCAGCATCCAAAACGGTATGGCCTGGATGGGCTATAGCGATTTCACCGCTTTGCAGTTGGCGTTGTTGGCGCAACAGGGCGCAGGCAGACACAGCCTGACTTGGGCAGGCTTGGGCGTGATGGGCGATGTGGCGTGCGCGAACCGCGATGGCGCCGAGCCTGATGACATCACCATGGCTTGCCTAGACGATGTGCTGCAAGGTTATGCCGAGGGCACGGGCTGGCGCATGAGCGCAGCGCAGGGGCGCAGTTGGCAGGCCGCCTATGGCGCGGGCGAGCACCAGATTGATGATGCGGTGCTGTGGGGCGGCAATCTTTGCGTACTCAGCAGCTTGCTGGGCACACCCTATTTCCCGCATTTTGCTGCGGATAAAAAGGGGAAAACATCTGGTGTGCATGGCGGTGTGCTGTTTTTAGAGGATGTGGCCGAGCACCCCTACCGCATCGAGCGCATGCTGACGCAGCTCTTGCATGCAGGCGTGTTGCATAGCCAACGCGCGATTGTGCTGGGGGCGTTTAGTGACTACCGCCTATCGGCACACGACAAGGGTTTTGATATGAAGGCCGTCGTTGCCTGGCTGCGCAGCCAGCTGCCGCCCGAGGTTTTGCTGCTCGAAGGCCTGCCCTTTGGCCATGTGGAAACCAAGGTCTGCCTGCCCGTGGGGCAGCGCATCAGCTTGCAGCTTAGCGGCCGTGATGTGTTGCTGCTCTGGGGGGCTTTGCATCCCCATGCGGACGATGGCCATGAGCATGGAGCCGGCTGCGGCCCAGATTGCCAACAGCATCGGGCTTATCCAAACTACTAAAACCATAGCTATTCAGGCAGGTTTTCCGGCCTAAAATGGCAAAAACACCCTAAAAATCTCGAGATAAAGTATGAACAAGCGCCTCTCCATTTGTGTTTTTTGCGGTGCGCGTAGCGGTGCTAATCCGGATTACGCCGAGGCTGCACGCGCCGTAGGGCAACTTTTGGGCGAGCAGGGGCATCGCCTAGTGTATGGCGGCGGTGCGGGCGGGCTCATGGGCGTTGTGGCCGATAGCGCCTTGGCCGCAGGCGGGCAGGTCATGGGCATCATTCCGCAGGCGCTGGTGCATTTAGAGCATGCACACCAAGGTTTGAGCGAGCTGGTGGTGGTGGACACCATGCATCAACGCAAGGCGCTGATGGCCGAATATTCGGATGCCTATTTAAGCCTGGCGGGTGGCATAGGCACGCTGGAGGAAATGGCCGAAATGTGGACGCTGAATGTGCTGGGCTACCAAAACAAGCCCATGGCGCTGCTCAATACCGCCGGCTATTACGACGACTATTTGAAGTATTTAGCCCGTATGCAGGCCGAAGGCTTTGCCAGCGCCGCGCACCTGGCGCGTTTGCGCGTGGGGCAGGAGCCTGCTGCCGTATTGGTGGATTTGCTGGCCGATTTGCTGGCGCAAGTGTGAGAAATCGCAGCGCGAATTCATTCCACCAAAACCACATAGAGGCAGCCGTGCTTTAGGGGGCGATGCCAGCTTGTTTTTCCCACGCGGATTTGCAGGCGACACAGTGCTGGGTTTGCGGTTCGATTTGTAGACGGGCAAAGGGAATCTCGCAAGCACAGGCGGCGCAGAGGCCATAGCTGCCAGCGTCGAGCCGAGCCAGCTCTTCTTGGATACGGGCGAGTTCTTTGGCGCTGTATTGGTGACGCACGGCATCCCAAGCGCGTGCGGCGCTGCGTTGCTCGGCTTGGGCGTCCTCTTGTGAGGCGACTTCTGAGCCATCGGCCAGGCTGGCATGGCTGGGCGCGAGCTGACTTTGCGCATCCCGCAACATATTCCCCAATTTGGCGCGTAGTTGGGTGATTTGCTGATCGGATAAATGGGATGCGGGCATGTCGGGCTCCTGGCGGGGGGTGGTAAAGAAATAAGAGGTCTGCGCATTCTATGTGCAAGACCCTGAGAGCCGCTGCAGTCCCCAGCCTAGGATGGGGCAGCAGAAGCCGAAATAGCGTCTTGGCGCAGGGCTTGCAACTCGGCAGCTTGAAAACCTGCGGCCAGGCGTGCTGCCTCGTTGAAAGGTGCGCGCAAGCGTGGTGCATCATAGCGCTGCATCAGCTCGGCGTAATAGGCTAAGGGGTCTAGGCCTTGGCGTGCACACAGCCAGCCATACCAATGGTTGCCAATGCGCACATGGCCAACTTCGTCGTGCAAAATAATATCGAGCGCGGCCACCGCTTTGAGCGCCATGGGCGTACCGAGTTTTCGCAATTTGGCTTGCATCGGAGGGGTGACATCTAGGCCGCGCGCTTCTAGGGTGCGTGGCACCAGGGCCATGCGGGCGGTGATGTCGCCCTTGGTTTTCTCGGTCATTTCCCACAGACCCATGTGCGCGGGGAAGTCACCATAGCGGTGTCCCATCTCGTGCAGCAAATCTTGTAGCAGGCCAAAGTGGTAGGCCTCTTCGCGGGCGACTTGCAACCAATCGGTGTAAAACTGCATGGGCATGGCCTCAAAGCGCCAAACCGCATCCAATGCCAAATTGATGGCGTTGAATTCGATATGGGCTACGCTGTGCAGCAGACGCGCTAAGCCATCTGGGGCGTATAAAGACCGTGCGACGATGGCACGGTGGGGCAGCAGTTCAGGTCGTGCTGGGCGGCCGGGCAAGTCTTCAGGTTCAGCGATAGGTGTATCGGGGGCGCAAAAAGAATGCTGCTGTTCGCGCTGCTGAAGAAGGATCTGCAAGGCTTGCTCACAGGGTAGCAATGCCTGGATTTTGGCATCGGGATCTGGGGTCTGGAGTGCGCGTAAAGCCGAAAGACGCAGATTCCGCAAAGTGTGAGGCATCAGGGGATGGGGGTGTGGCTGGGCAAGGGGCAAGTCAACTCTATCGCAGCAGGGCTGCCATCGGCAAAGATGCTTTGTATTTGCCAGGTGATATGAAAGAGACGAAAAACATGGACAGCAAATGGCGGAATGCTGGTGTCACGGACGCGCTCATGGGGGTGGGGGCTAAAGGCTGGCTGCGTTTTGAGGTGGATTTTTCCTGTGTACCCATGCCGGGAAGCGGTCAGCGCGATTTGCGGGCGCTGATCCTCAGGCAGTTGCGCCCGCGCTATCAGCATGAGGGAGATGAGGGAAGCAAGCGCCTGGCTTATCTCTGCCCCATTGGCCTCTATAGCAATGTCTTGCAGCAGGTCTTGCGTTAGCGCCTCGTCGAGTAGGGTTTCTGAAAAATGGTAATGGGCCACTAAGTCATTGCGCGTCATGACCAAAATATCGCTGATGCGCATGATGCCGATGGCTTGCCAACTGTCTGTGCCTGTGTTGCTGGTTTTGACGAGGCGGGCAATGTCTGTGCCCAGTTGGTCTACTTGGGATTTTATCTGGGCAGCAATGTTGTCTAGGGCGAGGCGCTGGTGTTCATCTTGCAAAATATTTTTCGCTTCAAAGCGCATATTGCCAATCAATTCGCTTTGCAATAGCAGTGCCGGGCGCATTTGCTCTTGGGTAACTTTTAAAACTTTCTGCGCGTATTGTTTTCGGATTTTGGTCACACTGGCGCTGGATATGGCGACGACGATGGCTCCGCCTAATGCGGTAGACAGCATGAAAATTTGGAGCGGCGCAGGGGGGCTTGGCCACGCTCCTGTGGCGAGAAAATAGAGGCAAGGCGCAGCTCCCACTGCTAGCGCAATACCCAATGCACTGCTGCGCCAGTCTTGTACATGTATATACAGCACCAAAAGAATGATGGTGTAGGCCAAGGCTGCCACATGGGGTACCGTACTGAGGTAAATGTAGATACCCAAGAGCGGCATATTGAGCCAAAGGCAGAGCAGCACCGCGGCAAGTGGGCTGATGGTGGGGATAAAACGATGCTGTAAATTCAGCCATGCAAGAGCAGAACAGACTGCCGTGAAAATTAAAATGGCATTGCTGTCGCCAGATTGCGGGAGCCAAAAAGCCCATGCCAAGGCATAGAGCAGATCCAAGACCAGCATGGTTGCGGCGGCAATGTTTAAACGCGTTCGATTGAGGTAAATCGGCGAATCTAAATCGGGATGAAATGTGAGCTGCCAAACCAACTGAAGTTGGTGCCAGATGCCAGCAAAAGATCGGCTCATAGAGCGTCTCCGTGCGGCGGTTTTTCTGCCGCTTGCGACTGTTGTGCTTGTGCCTGATCAGCGGAGGGAATGGACTCAGCCAGCGGCAGGTAAATGTGGACCACTGTGCCCTCTATGGCGTCGGAGCTGATACCAATATGCCCACCAGTTTTGTGTGCCAGCTGCGAGCAAAAAGGCAAACCCAGCCCCAAACCTGCGACCGGGCCAGATGAAAAAAAAGGGTCAAACACATGCGGCAAAGCTTGGGGACTGATAGGTAGGCCGTGGTCTTGAATGCTGATACGCCCCCATGCCCCGCGTGTACGCACATAGCAACACAGATCGCCAGCGTTAAAGTGCAATTTGGTGTGGTACAGGGAGTCGAGGGAGTTTTTGAGCAGATTGCTGATGGCCTGCTGCCATTGCGCACGGTTGCCCCAAAAATAAAAATTGCCGTCAATGCGTACTTGCACGCATCGTTGCTGACTTGGGCTGCGATAAGGGTAGTCGCTCAGGGTTTGGGTTAGTAGTTCTTGCGCATCGATCAGCGCGATTTGCCCATTTAGCCCCAGCATTTGGGCATTGTTGCGCTGCATTTGCAATTCGTGCTGCATGCTGTCGAGACTTTGGAGAAACACTTTTTGCAAGGACAGCAGCCGAACCGAGCTGGCCGCAGGCTGGGCAACCTGAGCCAACGGGGTCAGTTCGGCGACTTTTTCCCGCAAGGCATTGATGCTAGGGTTGATGCGGGTTTGCACAAGGCCGGTAATGGCTAAGGATTGGCGTAAATGCTGTTCACGCGCATTGCCCATGGCCCAAGCGTATAGCAGGCTCAGTACGGTAGCCAGGGTCAAGGTGCTGATATGTTCTAGGCTAGGCCATATTCTGGGTGCGTGGGTTGCCATGGCGAGCAGGGGGGTAAGCGCCAGTGCGAGCATCAAGCCATGCAAGGCCTGACGCCACTTCATCAGCAAAAATCCCATCATGATGGATGTGCAGCAGTAGGCCAGCCAAATGCTGTTGCAGCCGTTCATGGCGTACATCCAAAGGGAAAACAGATCAAGATGCAGCCAAATGCTCCAAGAAAAACTGCGTGCTAGGGTGAGCCGGGGGAGGTATTTGGTGATGCCCTTGCCATAGGTCTGCCATACCAGCAATAGCGCCAGTACCGCCAAACCTGCACGCATATGCATATTCTCAAATGGCTGAGGGTCTATCGTGCTCATCAAAAAGCCAAACAGAATATGGCTGATGGCTATACCCGAGCTGAGCACCCTAACCCGAAAAAGGGTAGGTGTAATGGCGCGTTCTAAGCCCTGCGCGGAGAAATAAAATTGCCATTCATGAATAGCGCGGCGGAACAAGCTGGGCATATCAGGGCGCTTGGGTAAGCAGAGAGCGAAATAAGTTAAGGTAAACCTGCTTCTAAACCATATGGCAATACAAAGTCAAGGTTGGCTTGGAAAAATTCTAGCAAGACCTGGGTAAAAGATCGAAATCACGGGTGTCACCCATGACCGAGGGTCACTGTCGTGGACAAAAAAAGCGCGACTATGAGGAGTCGCGCTTTACCGTAAGACAGGGGGGGGCGGTGCGCACCTGATTCGGGAACCTTGGGTGCCTTGAATGCTGCGCCTGCCTTTTACGCGAGCTGTTGGTGCATTTCTTGGACCGAGATAATGCTTAAATCGTTGGCCACACGCATGCCCTCTATCGCGGCTTCAGCACCAAAAATGGTGGTAAAGGTGGGTACGCGATTTTTCAAGGCGCTGGTGCGAATTTCGCGGCTATCAACAATGGCGTTGCGGCGGTCTTCCACGGTGTTGATGACCAGGCTGACTTCGCCGTTTTTCAGCATGTCCACAATATGCGGGCGACCTTCGGCAACTTTGTTCACGCGCTCGCAGGGGATACCCGCCTCGGCAATGGCGGCGGCCGTGCCTTTGGTGGCAATGATGCTGTAACCCAAGCTGTGCAGGCCACGCGCCACCTCAATCGCACGAGGTTTGTCGTCATTTTTGACGGTGAGGAAGATTTTGCCGTCGGCAGGCTTGGGCAATTTCTCGCCCGCGCCCACTTGCGATTTGACAAAAGCCTCGCCAAAGGTTTTGCCCACGCCCATGACTTCGCCCGTGGATTTCATCTCTGGGCCAAGGATGGGATCGACACCTGGGAATTTGACAAAGGGGAAAACCGCCTCTTTCACGCTGTAATAGGGCAGGGCAATATCTTTGCCCACGCCTTGGCTAGCCAAGCTTTGCCCAGCCATGCAGCGCGCCGCGACTTTGGCCAATTGCACGCCGCTGGCTTTGCTGACAAAGGGCACGGTGCGGCTGGCACGGGGGTTAACCTCGAGCACATAAATCACATCTTGGCCGTCCACCTGCGGAATAGCAAACTGCACATTCATCAGGCCGACCACATTCAAGGCCTTGGCCATAGCAGCCGTTTGGCGTTTGATCTCGGCCACGGTTTCAGCCGATAGCGAATAAGGCGGCAGCGAACAGGCTGAATCGCCCGAATGCACGCCCGCTTGCTCAATATGCTCCATCACGCCGCCGATATAGACATGGCCCTCGGCATCGCGCACGCAATCGACATCGCATTCGGTGGCTTGGTTCAAAAAGCGATCGAGCAGCACAGGTGAATCGTTGCTGACTTTGACGGCTTCGCGCATATAGCGTTCTAAATCGCGCTGTTCGTGCACGATTTCCATAGCACGGCCACCCAGTACATAACTGGGGCGCACCACTAGCGGATAGCCCAAATTGGCGGCTTTTTCCAAGGCTTCGGCTTCGGTGCGTGCCGTGGCATTGGGCGGCTGGCGCAGACCCAATTCGTGCAGCAGTTTTTGGAAGCGTTCGCGGTCTTCGGCGGCGTCAATCATGTCGGGCGAAGTGCCGATGATGGGCACGCCAGCGGCCTCTAAGCCCAGCGCCAGTTTCAAAGGCGTTTGCCCGCCGTACTGCACGATCACGCCTACGGGTTGCTCTTTGGCGACGATTTCCAGCACATCTTCCAGCGTCACAGGTTCAAAGTAGAGGCGGTCTGAGGTGTCGTAATCGGTAGAAACGGTTTCAGGGTTGCAATTGACCATGATGGTTTCATAGCCGTCTTCGCGCATGGCCAGCGCCGCGTGTACGCAGCAGTAGTCAAACTCGATGCCTTGGCCGATGCGGTTGGGGCCACCGCCCAGCACCATGATTTTTTTCTTATCCGTAGGCTCGGCCTCGCACTCGCTTTCGTAAGTGGAATACATATAGGCCGTGTTGGTGGCAAATTCGGCCGCGCAGGTGTCCACGCGCTTGTACACGGGGCGCACATTCAGGGCGTGGCGCTGGGCGCGCACGGCGTGTTCGGTGGTTTTCAGCAATTTGGCCAAACGGCGGTCAGAAAAGCCTTTTTGTTTCAAGCTGCGCAATTCAGTCGCGCTGATTTGCGCCAAGGCTTGTTCACCATTGGCGGCGGTGTGGCTGTCGATTTCCAGCTCAATCTTGATGATTTCTTCGATTTGCACGAGGAACCATTTGTCGATTTTGGTCAGCTCGTGCACCTCGTCCACGCTCCAACCTGCAGCAAAAGCGTCGCCCACATACCAAATGCGCTCAGGGCCAGGTTCGCCCAGCTCTTTTTGCAGCAATTCGCGGTCTTGGGTTTTTTCGTTCATGCCGTCCACGCCCACTTCTAGGCCGCGCAAGGCTTTTTGGAAGGACTCTTGGAAGGTGCGCCCCATGGCCATGACTTCACCGACCGACTTCATTTGCGTGGTCAGGCGGCTATCAGCGGCGGGGAATTTTTCAAACGCAAATCGTGGAATTTTGGTAACCACATAGTCAATAGATGGCTCAAACGAGGCGGGCGTCGCGCCGCCTGTGATGTCGTTTTGCAGTTCATCCAGGGTGTAGCCCACAGCCAGCTTGGCGGCGATTTTGGCAATAGGGAAACCGGTGGCTTTAGATGCCAGCGCCGATGAACGCGAAACACGCGGGTTCATCTCGATCACAACCATGCGCCCGTCTTGCGGGTTGATGGAGAACTGCACATTGCTGCCGCCGGTATCAACGCCAATCTCGCGCAGCACGGCCAAGCTGGCATTGCGCAGCACTTGGTATTCTTTGTCGCTCAGGGTTTGCGCGGGCGCTACGGTGATGGAGTCGCCCGTGTGTACGCCCATGGGGTCGAGGTTTTCGATCGAGCAAACGATGATGCAGTTGTCGGCCTTATCGCGCACGACTTCCATCTCGTACTCTTTCCAGCCCAAGAGCGACTCTTCGATGAGCAGTTCATTGGTGGGCGAAGCTTCCAGTCCGCGTTTGCAAATGGTGTCGAATTCTTCGGCGTTGTAGGCGATGCCGCCGCCCGTGCCGCCCAAGGTGAAGCTGGGGCGAATGACGGTGGGAAAGCCTACTTGTTTTTGCACGCCCCAGGCTTCGTCCATGCTGTGGGCGATGCCAGAACGCGCTGAGCCTAGGCCGATGCGCGTCATGGCCTCTTTGAACTTTTGGCGGTCTTCGGCCTTGTCTATGGCCTCAGGCGTAGCGCCTATCAGCTCCACCGCTTTGCCCGTGGCTGCACCCTTGTATTTATTCAATACGCCGTGGTGCCACAAATCCAGCGCGCAGTTCAGCGCCGTTTGCCCGCCCATGGTGGGCAAAATCGCGTCGGGGCGCTCTTTGGCGATGATTTTTTCCACCGTTTGCCAAGTAATCGGCTCGATATAGGTGACATCAGCCGTGGCTGGGTCCGTCATGATGGTGGCGGGGTTGCTGTTGATCAGAATGACCTTATAGCCCTCTTCGCGCAGAGCTTTACAGGCTTGCACCCCTGAGTAATCAAATTCGCAGGCCTGGCCAATGATGATGGGGCCAGCGCCAATGATGAGGATGCTTTTGAGGTCGGTTCTTTTAGTCATGAGAAGCTGCAGTTTCGTAGTGTGTAGATGTGAAAAAAGCTGCGCCCCTAAGTGGGTGCGCAGCTTTGTGGCAAGCGGAGCGTTCTGGATACGAGGGCAGTGCTGCTTGCGAAAGCGCCCTATTTTAACGCAGTCACGGCCAGCTTATGGATGATAGGCCAGCCTACTTCGTGGCCTTTTGAATTTTTTCGCCGCCGCGTTCAATGTCTTTGCCCATGCCAGAAATGGTGTTGCAAGCAGCCAGATTCAGGGCAAAAGCTGCGGCGATGGTGATAAGCAAGAAACGCATGGAATGACTCCTAGTGAAAACAAAATAGGGGGGGGCGCGCAAACTTTAGCAGAGATTGCGCCTTTGGCTTTGTCAAAAAAGTGAGCTATCCAGGCAGGTTTTTCGGCCTAAAAGCCCAAAAACATGCCGAAAATACTCTCTCAGCACGGGTTGCGCAGCTTTTAGCCTTGTGACTCGGCGGCTGCGTTCGCTGAGCCTGCCGCTTGCACCTCAAAGCGGAACAGGCGGCACTCAATCGGGCCATTCCACATGGGGATTTTGCGGTTTTCGGCTAAGTGCATATGCCCAGGCAATTTGAAGTCGGGCGATAAAACCCAAGCCGTCCAGCCACCAAAGCCCTGTTTCCAGTGCGCGGCTAGTTGCACGAAAAAGTCCAAATCCGAAGCAGCAAAACCGCCTGTTTCGATGCGCTCGCCATAAGGCGGGTTCAGCACAATCAGGCCGGGCAGGTCGATGGGCGCGTGGCGTTGCAGGGCATCACCACCACGGAATTCCAACCAATCGGCCACGCCTGCGCGTTCGGCATTGCGCTGGGCAAAATCGACCATGCGGTGGGCCACATCAGAGCCGAAAATGGTGATTTTCGAAGCATTTTTGGCATTTTGCGCCGCAGATGCTGCCTGGGTTGCTTCTTCTTTGATAGCAAGCCAGTCGGCGCGCACAAAGGGTTTGAGGCGTTCAAAACCAAAACTGCGTTGGCTGCCTGCCGCGATGCCGGCGGCGATTTGCGCCGCTTCAATGGCGATGGTGCCGCTGCCGCAGCAGGGGTCGTACAGGGGCTGCTCGGGGGTCCAGCCGCTGGCGGCCAAAATCGCGGCGGCCAGGGTTTCTTTCAAAGGCGCGTCGCCCGTGTCTTGGCGCCAGCCGCGTTTAAACAGGGGTTCGCCCGAGCTGTCGATGTAGAGCGTGAGCATGTCGCGCGTGAGGTGGGCGTGTAGGCGCACATCGGGGTAGTGCGTTTCTACATTGGGGCGCGCACCCGTGTGCTGGCGGAAGCGGTCGGCCACCGCATCTTTGATTTTCAAGGCGGCAAAGTTCAGGCTTTGCAGCGGGCTGGCTTGCGCGGTGAGGTCGATTTTGAAGGTTTGTGCAACGCCAAACCAAGTCTCCCAAGGCAGCGCGAAGGCGGTTTCGTACAAATCGGCCTCTTGGCGATAGGGCGCGTGCGCCAGCTCAATCAACACGCGCTGCGCTAGGCGGCTGTGCAGATTGAGGCGTTGCACGGTTTCCCAATTGCCCTGCAGCGCGACACCGCCACGGCTGGTGCGCAGATCTTGCGCCGCGCCACCCGTGATGCGCGCGACCTCTTCGGCCAGATAGTCTTGCACGCCTGCGGGGCAGGGCAAAAAGAGGTTCAGGGCTGTGGTGTCGGCGGCGGGGAAATCGGTTTTGATGGCCGCGCCTGGCTCAGGTCGAAAACTGGGGCGCTCAGGCCGATCGCTGAAATCACGGCGCGGACGGTCTTCAAAACTGCGCTGTGGGCGATCACCTTGTGGCCTGTCGCTGAAGTTGCGCGGCGGACGGTCGCCAAAGTCACGGCGTGGACGGTCTTCAAAACTGCGCTGTGGGCGGTCGCCTTGTGGTCTGTCGCTGAAGTTGCGCGGCGGCCTATCGCCAAAGTCACGGCGTGGGCGGTCTTCAAAACTGCGCTGCGGGCGGTCGCCTTGTGGCCTGTCGCTGAAGTTGCGCGGCGGCCTATCGCCAAAGTCACGGCGTGGGCGGTCTTCAAAATTGCGTTGCGGACGATCACCTTGTGGCCTGTCGCTGAAGTTGCGCGGCGGACGGTCGCCAAAGTCACGGCGTGGGCGGTCTTCATAACTGCGTTGTGGCCTGCCGCCTTGCGGTCGATCACCATAAGGGCGGCGCGGTTTGTCGTCCGAAGAACGCTGTGGCCTGTCGCCACCACGGTTGTCTGGGCGCTTGGGCGCTTCGCCCTTTGGTTTAAAGCCTGCGGCCTGTTTGCGGCCTGCGGGGCGCACGGCTTTGCGCCCCGCGTCTTTAGGCGGCTGGCCGCTATTGGCCTTGATGCCGAGTTTGGCGCGGCTAGGTGGGGTGGAATCGGTCATAAATTACTTTAGTCAAGGATGGCGGGCAGCCTGGGGGAAGAGGCAAAAACGCAGGGCTGCCAGCCTAGCGCTTTGAAAGAGAGGAGCTCAGCAGCTGTGGGCGCTGAGCTTAAGCGATATGCCAATACGCTGCAGCTTGGTGGATATGTGCGGCCTCGGCCGAGGTCAGCAGGGTGAGCGCATGCGGATCAGGGGCGGCTGCGCGGGGGGCTAGTAATTGGCGCTGCGCCAGCAAATTGGCCGTTTGCTGCGCCACGGCTTGCCCAGTTTCGAGTAAACGAATGCCTGACGGCAGGGCTGCGGCGAATTGCGCGGCAACCAGGGGATAGTGGGTGCAGCCCAGTACAAGGGTGTCGATCTGCCCAGCTTGATGGCCGAAAGCGCCCATTTGCGCCAGATTGTCTGCAATCAGCTCTTGCACTTGCGCCATATCGCCGCTTTCTGGCAAAAATTCGATGGCTTTGGCCAGACCCGGGCAGGCTTGGCAGACAAATTGCGCGCTGCCGCCATGCAGGGCAATCAGGCGGGCGAGTTTGTCGCTCTCGATCGTGCCACGGGTGGCAACCACGCCCACGCGCCCCGTTTGCGTCAGCGCAGCTGCCGGTTTGATGGCGGGCTCTATGCCGACCAAGGGTAAATCTGGCGCCTTGCTGCGCAGGGTACGCACGGCCGCTGCGGTGGCGGTGTTGCAGGCCACAACTAAAGCCTTGATGTGGTGCTGCGCTTGCAATTGTGCGGCTATATGCAGGCTGCGTTGCAAGACAAAAGCCTCGCCGCGTTCGCCATAGGGTGCGTGGGCGCTGTCGGCAAAATACACAAAACGCTCGTGCGGCAGTTGCGCGCGCAGGGCACGCAACACGCTCAAGCCACCTATGCCCGAATCAAACACACCTATGGGCGCTGCTGCGAACAAGAGCGGAAACAAAGGAGGTTGGGGGCTGGGCGTGGCCATCGCAAGCGGGACGATGTGTAAAGCGGTGAAAAGGTGAGGGGAAAACGCGTGATGGCACTGAGTAGGGGCGGCTTTGAACGCTCAGTTCACGATCACGCGGCCATTGAGCGGCTGCAGCGGGCGGTTGTTGGTATGCCGCAGTGCGCTGCGCAGTTGCTGGATTTGCGCTGCAGAAGCACTAGCAGTTTGTGTCAATACCAGCCAGACCACGCCTTCAGAGCAGGGCGGCGTGGTCAGTGAGCCGCTAAAGCGGTAGAAGGCGTATTGCTCGGGCAACAGGGCTTGGATGTCCACTGGGCGCTTGAGCGTGGCGGCGCGGTGGTGCTGGCTGGGCATGTGCTGCCAAGCTTTGGCCAGCTCAGGGTTGGCTTGCCCTTCTTGGAACATCAGCGCCACGACAGCCAGCCCACCTTCTTGGTTTTTATAGACGAAATGGCCTTCGAGCGGAAATTGTTGACCATCGATCGTATTTTCACTGGGGGCATGAAAGTGAAACTGCTGCAAGCTAAAACGCTCCTGCCCTAAATCCAAGGTGTTTCCTGGGGCGACATCGATTTGAACCGTATGGCCGTTATGCACGATGTTTTGCTGCGCCTGTTCAAAGTGTAAAAGCAGCTTGCTCTGCTGGGCTTTTAATGCGCCTTGGATGTTAATGGGCGACTGGTTTTTGCCTATGGCGCACAGGGTGAAGTCGGGGGAAAGCTGACCCCAGTGCTCAGGGCTGGCTTGGCCCTCATAAGCCCAATGCGGGGGCGTGTGCGCACCGTGCTCTGCGGCCGCGACTGAAACACTGGCGGCTAGCAGCAGCGTGGTCAATAAGCGTAGATTATTTTTCATCATGAACTTCCCTTTTTGCTCTTAGGCATCGTTTTTGATGCGGCTTGACTGCAGCTCAACAGCACTGCATTTTTGATGCATGTTTTGGCATTTTAGGCTGTATATACTGCCTGAGCAGCTATTTTTTTAAGAGTAGCTGGGGCTATTGTGACTGCGCCAGCACATAATCTACGGCAGCCAAAATTTCGGCATCGCCAGCGCCCGAGCCACCGCGCGGGGGCATGGCATTCATCCCTTTGAGAGCTGCCGTATAAAGCGCCGTTTTTCCAGTAGCGATGCGCGGTGCCCAGGCCGCTTGATCCCCGCGTTTGGGCGCACCCGCGGCGCCGGTATCGTGGCAGGCAAAGCAAGACTGGCGGTAGACGCGCTCGCCATCGGCTAGGCTGGCGGGCTGAGGCAGGGCCGCTGCCTGAGCCGCCTGCGTTTCAGGCCGCTTTGCCGCAGGATTTTCGCCTTGGCTTTGGCCGCAAGCGCCCAAGAGCGATGCCAGTGCCGTAGCGCAGGCCAAACCTAGGGCGCGAGTGGGGTGGCGCAGCAGCATGGGCAATCCTTCAGTCACTTAAACTTGGGCGTTAGAGGCATTTTTGCGTTGGGCTTGATGCACCAGCGCCGCCTTGATGTAGGCGTTGAACAAGGGGTGGCCGTCCCACGGTGTGGATTTGAATTCGGGGTGGAACTGCACCGCCATAAACCAAGGGTGTACGCTTTGCGGCAGCTCCACAATTTCGGTGAGCTGTTCGCGCTGGGTAAGGGCAGAAATCACCAATCCAGCTTCGCGCAGGGCGGGCAGGTATTTCTCGTTCACCTCGTAGCGGTGGCGGTGGCGCTCGGTCACCACATCGCCGTAGATGCTGTGCGCCAGCGTGCCTGGGGCAACATCAGAGCTTTGTGCGCCCAAGCGCATGGTGCCGCCCAGTTTGCTATTGGCATCGCGCTTTTGCACGGTGCCGTCGGCGTCTTGCCATTCGTCGATTAAAGCGATGACGGGCTGGGGCGATTGCAAATCAAATTCGGTGCTGTTGGCTTGCGCCAAACCTGCCACATGGCGGGCGTATTCGATGGTGGCCACCTGCATACCGAGGCAAATGCCCAAATACGGCACTTTTTGCGTGCGCGCGTAGTGTGCGGTTTGGATTTTCCCTTCCACCCCACGGGCGCCAAAACCGCCAGGCACCAGCACCGCGTCAGCGGCTTTTAAACGCGCTTGGGTTTCGGGTGCGGCAAAGCTTTCGGCATCGATGTAGTCGATATGCACCTTGGCGCTGTTTTTCATGCCGGCGTGGCGCAGGGCTTCGTTCAGCGATTTGTAGCTGTCGCTCAAATCGGTGTATTTGCCCACCATGGCAATGTGGAGCTCTTGCGTGGGGTGCTCGACTTCATCCACCAATTTGTCCCATAGGCTTAAATCGGCAGGCTTGGTCTGCAATTGCAGTTTTTGGCAAATCAGCTCGTCCAGCCCCTGTTCGTGCAGGATACGCGGCACGCGGTAGATGGGGTTGACATCCCAAACGCTGATGACGCCTTTGGGCTGCACATTGGTAAAGAGCGAGATTTTTTCGGCCTCTTCAGCAGGCACGGCGTAATCAGCGCGGCAGAGCAGGGCATCGGGTTGAATGCCGATTTCGCGCAATTTTTGTACCGTGTGCTGGGTTGGTTTGGTTTTTAGCTCGCCTGCAGCCTTGATATAGGGCAGATAAGTTAAGTGCACAAAGGCGGTTTGCCCAGGGCCGGCGCGCAAGCTCATTTGGCGCACGGCTTCTAAAAAAGGCAGCGATTCAATATCGCCCACGGTGCCGCCAATTTCCACAATGGCGACATCGACGCCGACCGCACCACGGCGGATGTATTCTTGAATCTCGCCCGTGATGTGGGGCACGACTTGCACGGTTTTGCCGCCGTAAAAGCCTTCGCGCTCTTTGTCGAGCACGGATTTGTAGATTTGGCCGGTGGTGAAGTTGTTCGTGCGCTTCATGCGCGTGGTGATGAAGCGCTCGTAATGGCCTAAATCCAGATCGGTTTCGGCCCCGTCTTCGGTAACAAACACCTCGCCGTGCTGAAAGGGCGACATCGTGCCCGGATCGAGGTTGATATAGGGGTCGAGTTTGATGAGGGTGACAGACAGGCCGCGCGATTCAAAGATCGCAGCCAATGAGGCTGATGCGATGCCCTTGCCTAAAGAGCTAACGACGCCGCCTGTGACGAAAACGAATTTTGTAGTCATGAGAACCTAGCGGGAAATGGTGATTATAAAGGCTGGGAATGCGCGGCTGCGGTGGCCATGTGCATAAAAAAAGCGGCTCATCAGAGCCGCTGGTGTCTGCCCAGGGGCCGAGGCTGTTTACAGCAACTCAATGGCCACGGCTGTGGCCTCGCCACCGCCTATGCACAGCGCCGCCACGCCGCGTTTTTTGCCGCGTGCTTGCAGGGCGTAAATCAGCGTGGTCATGATGCGCGCGCCCGTCGCACCGACAGGGTGGCCCAGGGCGCAAGCGCCGCCGTTCACATTGACGACATCGTGGCCCACGCCCATCTCGTGCATAAAGGCCATGGTGACGGCGGCAAAAGCCTCGTTCACTTCCCACAAATCGACTTCTTCTTTGCTCCAGCCCGCTTTGGCCAAGGCTTTTTGCGCCGCACCGATGGGCGCGGTGGTAAACCATTCAGGCTGGTGCGAGTGCGTGGCGTGTGCCACCAAACGCGCCAGGGGTTTGCTGCCCAATTTTTCTGCCGTTTCGGCGCGCATCATCACCAAGGCGGCAGCGCCATCGCTGATGGATGAGCTAGACGCAGCAGTCACGGTACCGTCTTTGGTAAAGGCGGGTTTGAGCGTGGGGATTTTGTCGAGTTTGACTTTGCTGGGGGCTTCGTCTTTGGCCACCACAACATCACCTGTGCGGCTTTTACTGGTGACCGGGGCTATTTCGGCATCAAACGCACCTGCGGCCACGGCGCGTTGGGCGCGCATGACGGATTCGGTAGCAAAAGCGTCTTGTTGTTCACGGGTAAAACCGTATTTTTGGGCGCATTGCTCGCCAAAAACCCCCATGGCTTGACCAGGGTTGTAGGCGTCTTCTAGGCCGTCTAACATCATGTGGTCGTAGATTTTGTCAGCGCCCACGCGGTAGCCATTGCGCGCTTTGAGTAGCAAATAGGGAGCGTTGCTCATGCTCTCCATGCCACCGGCGACCATGACATCCCAAGTGCCAGCCTTGAGCATATCGTGCGCAAACATGGCCGCTTTCATGCCTGAACCGCACATTTTCGATAGCGTGACCGCGCCCGCGCTGTCGGGCAGACCGCCTTTATAAGCAGCTTGGCGTGCTGGCGCTTGGCCTTGGCCAGCCATCAGACAGTTGCCCATCAGCACTTCTTGCACGCTATCGGGGGCAATGCCGGCGCGACGCACGGCCTCTTTAATCGCAACGCCACCCAAATCGTGGGCAGACTGGCCATTCAAGGCGCCGTTAAAACTGCCCATAGGGGTGCGTACAGCAGCGGTGATGACGATAGCGTCGGCAGGCAGGCTCATGGCAAAACTCTTTGGTAAAAATAAGGGGTAAAGGGTACGGACGGGCACGGACTGGTGCAGCGGCCGTATGCCTAAAGACAGGGATTATAAATATTGCACTGCAGCATTTTGGCAATGATGTGTTCTAGGGTGCATGGCTCTCAGTGTTGGCATAGGCGCCAGCATCGTCAACCATGGGGGATACGGCGCAGGTCGTACTGACGGGGATTTTTATATGCTATGAAATTTGCATCTGCTCGGGCAGGTTTTTCGCGGGAAACCTCAGTTTTAAGGTTTTTCTTTAATCACAGCGTAGCGCTGCTTGGTTTTGGCCACGGCCTCATGCTGATCGACGATGGGCAGGGGGTAATGGTCGCCCGCTTTGTTGCCTAAACGCAGGCCGCAAGCTTGCAGCTCTAGTGCATCAGCCAGCCAAGGGGCGTGCAGATGGGGTAAATCCAGCTGCGCGAGTTCTGGCACATAGCGGCGGATAAAGCGGCCATCGGGGTCGTACTTTTGGCTTTGCTGCACAGGGTTGAAGATGCGGAAAGAGGGTTGGGCGTCGCTGCCCGAGCCCGCTGCCCACTGCCAGCCGCCGTTGTTGCTGGCCAAGTCGTAGTCGCTCAGTTTTTCGGCGAAATAGGCTGCGCCTCGGCGCCAGTCTAGGCCTAGGTGTTTGCAAAAAAAACTGGCACTCATCAGGCGCAAACGCGGGTGCATATAGCCGCTGTAGTTCAGCTGGCGCATGGCGGCATCGATTAGCGGATAGCCCGTGTTGCCACTACACCAGGCGGCAAAGATTTTTTTTGTGCGCGCGCCTTTTTCCCAGGCGATGTGCTCAAACTCGCGTTTATAGCTTTTGCCCTTGGCCAGATCGGGGCGCAGCGCTAACAGCTGGGCATAAAAATCGTGCCGAACCAAGCCACCCAGCCATGCCGCAGCACCCGCATGGCCTTGCTGCGCCAGCGCCCAGGCTGGGGCAACTGCCTGCCGTATCGACAGGCTGCCAAAGCGCAGATGGATGCCCAGATAGCTCACGCCCCGGCGGGCGGGGTAGTCTGCGCGCTCAAGATAGCTATCGAGATGGGGCAAAAAATAATCCAGCATTTGCGCTGCGCCACTGCTGCCAGTAGGAATTTTGAGCGCCGCCAAATTGCTGGGCAGAAAATCGATATCGTGCAGCTGCGGCAGGGGCTGCTGCAGGGCCGTGGGTACGGACGCCAAATGCTGAGCCAGGCTGGCGCAGGGGTAGGGCTTGAGCGCATCGGGCTGCAGGCCAAGGCGCCAAGCGCGTTCGTAGGCCGCAAAGCCTGTCGGCGCTTTGCCTTGGGGCGTCAGCAGCTCGCCGCGTTCAAACAGCACTTGATCTTTGAAGTGGTGCAGCATGATGCCGGCTTGCGCTAAGGCGCCGCGCACCAATTTATCGCGGCTGATGGCGGCGGGTTCATATTCGCGGCTGCAAAACACGGCCTGCACCCCTAAAGCGGCGGCCAGTTTGGGCAGCTCTTGCGTGGCTTGGCCATGGCGCACGATCAGCTGCACCTGCTCGGCATTCGGGATTTGGACCGCTTGCGCCATGCTGCGCAGGGCGCTATCCACATCGCGTAAGCTGGCCAAGATAAATTCCACGCGCCTGTCGCTGCGCGGCAGGGTTTCTAAGATGGCGCTATCCAAGGCAAAGGCCACAAAGACCTGATCGCAGCTTTTGAGTGCGTGGTAGAGCGCCGCATGGTCATGCGCACGCAGATCGCGCCGCAGCCAAACCAGGCCACGGCTGTAATGGAGGGCGCGTGCTTGCGCGAGGCGTATGCTCATGCGCCGCGATTGTGCAGGCAATTGCCCGCTAAAGCTTTGAATGCATGCGGTTTTTTTGCCCTACCTAGGGCTGGGCAGGGCTTTTACAATAGCGTTCATGACACAAGTGAACCCCCAATCTTTTCTCACCTTGCATTACCGCCTAGGCGGCCCGCAGGGCGACATCATCAACACCTTTGGCGGCAAGCCCGCCACCATGTCTTTGGGCGAGGGGCGCTTATCGCCCGCCATCGAAGAAAAACTGCTGGGCCTAGAAGAAGGCAGCCGCCATGTGTTTGACCTGCCCGCAGGTGCCGCGTTTGGCGAACACAATGCGCAGATGATGCAATGGGTGGCGCGCAGCTTGCTGAACGAGTTGGGCGACCCGCGCGAGCAATACCAGGCGGGCGAAGTGGTGCAATTTCCCACGCCCGATGGGCAAGATTTTTATGCCGGCGCCGTGCTGCAGGTGGAAGAGGCGCGCGTGCTGTTTGACTTCAACCACCCACTGGCGGGGCAGCCCGTGCAGTTTGAGGTGCAGTTGATTGGGGTGCTGTGATGCAGGGCAAGCCCGAAGAAATCTTGCTGGCCGAGCCGCGTGGTTTTTGCGCCGGGGTTGATCGCGCCATCGATATTGTGGAGCTGGCGCTGGCCAAATTTGGCCGCCCTATTTATGTGCGCCACGAAATCGTACACAACACCTTTGTGGTCAATGATTTAAAAAACAAAGGCGCGATTTTTATTGAAGACCTGGCCGAAGTGCCGCCCGGCGCCACCTTGGTTTTTTCAGCCCATGGCGTCAGCCGCGCCGTGCAAGACGAAGCCAAAGCACGCGGCTTCAGCATTTTTGATGCCACTTGCCCACTGGTGACCAAAGTGCATGTCGAGGTTGCCAAACTGCACGCCGAAGGTTACGACTTCATCATGGTCGGCCACAAAGGCCACCCCGAGGTCGAAGGCACCATGGGGCAATTGCTAGACGGTATTTATTTGGTCGAAGACTTGGCCGATGTGGCCACGGTAGCCCCTAAGCAAAGCGACAAACTGGCGGTGGTCACGCAAACCACGCTCAGTGTGGATGACACGCGCGAGATTCACGCCGCGCTGCAAGCGCGTTTTCCCAGCCTTCGCCAACCCAAGCAGCAAGACATTTGCTATGCCACGCAAAACCGCCAAGACGCGGTAAAAATCATTGCAGGGCAGGTGGATGTGCTGATCGTCGTGGGCAGCCCCACCAGCAGCAACAGCAATCGCCTGGCCGAATTGGGCGGCCGCTTGGGCACGCCTAGCTATATGGTGGATAACGCCAGCGAACTGCAAGAAGCTTGGTTTACCAATGCCCCGCGCGTGGGGCTAACCGCAGGCGCATCTGCGCCCGATGTGCTGGTGCAAGAAGTCATTGCCCGCATCAAAAGCCTGGGCGCTACGGCCGTGCGCAAAATGGACGGCGTGCAAGAAACCATGAAATTCCCCCTGCCCAAAGCCCTGGTTTTTGCGCCTGAGGCGGCCAAGGACATGCGTCAGTAAATTTAAAACCATAGCTGCTCAGGCAGGTTTTACGGCCTAAAACAGCAAAAACACCCTTAAAAATCATGCTCGACATCAACCAATTGCGCAAAGACTTGCCCGCTGTGCTGGCGGCTTTGCAGGCGCGTAAAAACCCTCAACCCTATTTAGATGAAGCGGCTTATAGCCGCCTAGAAGCCGAGCGCAAAACCCTGCAAACCCGCACCGAGGAATTGCAGGCGCAGCGCAATACCTTGTCTAAACAAATCGGCCAATTCAAGGCTAAGGGCGATAGCGCCGGCGCCGATGCGGTGATGGCGCAAGTGGCGGCAGCCAAGGCCGAGCTGGAGCAATCGGCCGTGCGTTTGGAAGACATTCAGGCCGAGCTGCACACCCTGCTGGCGGCTATTCCTAATCTGCCACACGCCAGTGTGCCCGTGGGCGCAGACGAAGCCGGCAATGCCGAGCTGCGCCGCTGGGGCACGCCCCGCAGTTTTGATTTTGCGGTGCAAGACCATGTGGATTTGGGCACGCCTTTGGGCTTGGATTTTGAGCTGGGCAGCAAAATCACGGGCTCGCGCTTTAGCGTGATGCAGGGCGGCATGGCGCGCCTGCACCGCGCCCTGGCGCAATTTATGCTGGATATGCAGACCGAAAAGCACGGCTACACCGAATGCTATGTGCCCTATATCGTCAATAGCGATTCGCTGAAAGGCACGGGGCAATTGCCCAAATTTGAAGGCGATTTGTTTGCGGTGCAAAAAGGCGGGCAAGACGCCGAGCCCGTGCCGGATAACGCCGCGCTGTATTTGATCCCGACCAGCGAAGTGCCGCTCACCAATATCGTGCGCGATACCGTGGTGGCTGAGAGCGAGCTGCCCATCAAGCTGACGGCGCACAGCCCCTGTTTTCGTTCTGAGGCGGGCAGCTATGGGCGCGATACGCGCGGCATGATTCGTCAGCACCAGTTTGACAAAGTGGAAATGGTGCAAATCGTCCACCCCGAGCGCAGCTATGAGGCGCTGGACGAGATGACCGGCCACGCCGAGGCCGTGCTGCAGGCGCTGGGCTTGCCCTACCGCGTGCTGCTGCTGTGTACGGGCGATATGGGCTTTGGCGCCACGCGCACGCACGATTTAGAGGTGTGGCTGCCCGCGCAAAACACCTACCGCGAGATTTCATCGGTCAGCAATTGCGAGGCTTTTCAGGCGCGGCGCATGCAAGCGCGTTTTAAAAACGCGCAAGGCAAAAACGAGTTTGTGCACACGCTCAATGGTTCGGGCTTGGCCGTGGGGCGCACCTTGGTGGCGGTGCTCGAGAACTACCAACAGGCTGACGGCAGCATCGAAATCCCCCAAGCGCTACGCCCCTATATGGGCGGGTTCGAGCGTTTGGCCAAATAAAGCCCAGCTACAAGCCGTGCAGCAGTCAATTGCACAAAGACGAGGGGGGCTATCAGCCCCCTTTTTTACGCACATTTACATGCTTCTAAAAGAATAGCTATTCAGGCAGCTTATACGCGGTAAATGCTCGAATTCTTGCTGAAAATTATGATGCATACGCGAAGTGCAGGGTTTTGCTTTTGCCTTTTGTCAAAGAAGTTCCGCTTTTTTAGGCGCATGCTTACGCTCCGTCAGTATGTGCTGGCGCTCTTATAAAAAGGTCAAAAAAAATGTCTGCTACCAAGCCCACAATCTCTTCATCTCGCCGTGTTTTTATGCTGCAAGTCGCCGCTGCTGGTGTCGCCATGGGTGCAGCCGCACAAGCTGTGGCGGCTGCCGCGAAAGCCGCACCTGCGGCCAAAGCGCCTGCAGCAGCTGCCGCTAATATGGTTAAGGACACGGACCCTAATGCCATAGCCCTGCAGTACTACAGCGATGCGAAAAAAGTGGATGTGAAGAAATCGCCAAAATACAAAAAAGGCGACGATTGCCTGAACTGCGCACTGTACAAAGGCGATGCCAAGCAAGGCGACTGCCCCCTGTTTGCGGGCAAAAAAGTGGCAGCTGGCGCTTGGTGCAGCGCCCATGCCAAGAAAGCCTAAACGGCTTGGCCCTGAAAAGGGCAGCACGCCCTGCTGCACACACATAAAAAACCGCCTTATGACGAAGGCGGTTTTTTACGGGGATAGGCAGGTATTTAGATGGTGCGCGCGACTTCTTTGATTTCGAAGAATTCGAGTTGATCGCCTTCTTCAATTTCGTTGTAGCCCTTAATGTTTAAGCCGCACTCGAAGTTTTCTTTGACTTCTTTCGCATCGTCTTTGAAGCGTTTGAGTGAGTCCAGTTCACCCGTGAAAATGACCACATTGTTGCGCAGCAAGCGCAGCTTGGCGCTGCGGCGTACCACGCCAGAAGTGACCATACAACCGGCAATGGTGCCGATTTTCGAGGCACGGAAGATCTGGCGAATCTCGGCCACGCCGATGATTTCCTCTTTCTTGTCTGGCGTCAGCATGCCGCCAATGGCTGCTTTCACATCATCCACGGCGTCATAGATGATGTTGTAGTAACGCATATCCACGCCATTGCCTTCAGCCAGCTTGCGCGCGCCTACATCCGCTCGGGTGTTAAAGCCCAAGATGACGGCTTTAGACGCAATGGCCAAGTTCACATCGCTCTCGCTGATGCCGCCCACGGCTGAGAACACGATTTGCACCTTGACCTCGTCGTTGGAGAGCTTGAGCAGGGATGCCGCCAGCGCCTCTTGCGAGCCTTGCACATCGGCTTTGATGATGAGGGGCAGGGTTTGGATTTCGCCCGCAGCCATGTCGCTGAACATATTCTCCAACTTGGCAGCTTGTTGCTTGGCCAATTTGGTGTGGCGGAATTTGCCGGCGCGGTAGGTGGCGATTTCACGGGCACGACGCTCGTCGGTCAGCACCATAAATTCGTCGCCTGCGCCAGGTACATCTTGCAGGCCTTGGATTTCGACAGGAATAGAAGGCCCAGCCGATTTGCAAGGCTTGCCGTTTTCGTCCAGCATGGCGCGCACACGACCATAGGTTTGGCCAACCAGCACGATATCGCCCGTTTTCAGGGTGCCGGATTGCACCAAAATAGTGGCGACCGGGCCGCGGCCTTTATCTAGGCGTGCTTCAATGACCAAACCTTTGGCGTGGGCATCGACTGGCGCAGTCAGCTCTAGAACCTCGGCTTGCAGCAGCACTTGTTCCAGCAATTCGTCAACGCCGGCGCCGGTTTTGGCCGACACGGACACGAAGGGCGAACTGCCACCGTACTCTTCAGGAATGACTTCTTCAATAACCAGTTCACCCTTGACGCGGTCAGGATTGGCATCGGGCTTGTCGATTTTGTTGATCGCCACCACGATAGGCACACCCGCCGCTTTGGCGTGCTTGATGGCCTCTTTGGTTTGCGGCATAACGCCGTCGTCGGCGGCTACGACCAAAATCACCACATCGGTGGCCTGTGCGCCACGGGCGCGCATGGCCGTGAAGGCTTCGTGCCCAGGCGTATCAAGGAAAGACACCACACCACGCGGCGTTTCCACATGGTAGGCGCCAATGTGTTGGGTGATGCCACCAGCCTCGCCTGAGGCGACTTTGGCACGGCGGATGTAGTCCAGCAGCGAAGTTTTGCCGTGGTCCACATGGCCCATGACAGTGACAACAGGCGGACGGGACAGCGATTCGGCCGTTTGCGCCTCGACTTCTTCATCGGTAAAGGCTTCTGGGTCGTCCAGCGCAGCAACGATGGCTTTATGCCCCATGTCCTCGACCAAAATCATGGCGGTTTCTTGGTCCAAGGGCTGGTTGATGGTGACCATTTGCCCCAGTTTCATCAATTTCATGATGACTTCAGAGGATTTGACCGCCATTTTGTGCGCCAGCTCAGCCACGGTGATGGTCTCGGGCACATGGATGTCGAGCACACGCGCTTCTTGCGGCTCTTGTGGGGCGCGTTCTTGCCGATCGTCGCCACCACGGCGTTTGCCGCCTCTGGGGCCCGCGCGCCAGTTGCTTTTGCCTGCACCAGCAGGAAGCCCTCGGCTTTTGATTTCGGGTTTTTTGCGGCCGTCGGCGTCTTTGTCTTTTGCCCAGCTGGAAGAGAGCTTTTCAGACTTGACTTCTTTGCGGCCACCAGGTCCAGTGCTAGTTGTTGCAGGTGCACCAGCTGCTGGTTTGGCACCAGGCTTAGCATCGGGTTTGTGCAAAGTGCCTTTTTTCGCCGCGTCAGTTTTGTCAGCCTCTGGTTTTTTTGCCGTCAGCACCTTTTTGGGCGCGTTCATCATGGCGCGGATGGCCTCGGCCTCGGCCATGGCTTTTTTGCGACGGCTTTCCAAGTCTTTGGCTTTGGCTGCATCGGCTTCGGCCTGGGTTTTTTCTGCAGCGGCTTTATCGGCGGCTTTTTGTGCGGCTAGATCTTCGGCGCTAGAGGTTGCAGGCATAGTAGCTGCGGGGGGGGCAGCTTCGGTGGTCGTCGTGCTTGCGGAGGTTTGTTGCTCCTCGGCCGCCGCAGACTTGGCTGCGGTTTGCTGTTCGATACGGGCTTGCTGGGCTTGGCGCAGGGCTTGCACTTCGGCTTCGGCCTTGGCGCGTTGCTCGGCGGAGCGTTTAGCCGAGGCCGCAGCTTTTTCTGCAGCTGCCTTAGGGGTCTCGCTGTTCGCTTGCGCAGCTGCGGCCAGTTCGGCGGCTTGATTGGCCTCTTGCTCTAGGCGCAGGCGTTCAGCTTCCCGCTCGGCGATTTGGCGCGCTAACTCTTCTTCTTGGCGGCGAAGCAGCTCAGCCTGCTGCTGAGCCTCTTCTTCACGCCGCTGCAGGTCTTCGCGTTCGCGGGCGGACTCTTCAGCTGCGACTTTGGCAGCCGCCGCAGTGGCTTCGCTGCTGTCCTCGTCGCGGCGGACAAAAGTACGCTGCTTTTTGGTTGTGACCTGAATCGTGCGCGCCTTGCCGCTGCTGTCGGCTTGCTTGATTTCTGAGGTGGTTTTTTTCGTCAAAGTCAGTTTTTTGCCGCCACCAGCCGTGCCGTGCGCAGATTGCATATGCGCTAGCAGGGTTTGTTTGTCGGTTTCGGTGACGGTGTCTGCTGGACTGACTTTAGCTACACCCGCGCTGGCGAGTTGCTCCAGCAGTTTTTCGGGGGTTTGTTTGAGTTCAGCAGCGAAATCGGAGACGGTATTGTTCATAAAAGTGCTATTGCCTCCATTTGCTTACTCTGCATCGCCCGTGAACCAGTGTTCACGCGCTTTCAAGATCAGGGCTTTCGCGTCTTCTCCGCTTTGCCCGGTAATCGCTACCAATTCGTCGATGGCCAGATCGGCCAAATCGTCGCGGTTGTTGATGCCCGCCTCGACCAGTTTGCCCAGCAACTCGGGGCTGACGCCTTCGAGATCGCGCAGGTCATCGGCAACATCGCCCAGCTTCTCTTCGCGGGCAATGGCCATGGTCAAGAGTGCGTCTTTAGCACGGTTGCGTAGCTCAGCGACGGTTTCTTCGTCAAAGGCTTCGATTTCTTGCATTTCGGCCAGCGGCACATAGGCGACTTCTTCGAGGGTGGTAAAGCCCTCGTCGATCAGGATTTCGGCCACTTCTTGGTCAACATCGAGTTTTTCCATGAAGAGAGAGCGAACGCCAGCGCTTTCATCGGCTTGTTTTTGCGCCGATTCATTGGCATCCATGATGTTGATTTTCCAGCCCGTCAGGTCTGAAGCCAAGCGGACATTTTGCCCGCCGCGACCAATAGCGATGGCCAAGTTTTCGTCGTCCACCACCACATCCATGGCGTGGCGCTCTTCATCCACAACGATGGAGCTGACAATCGCGGGCGCCAAAGCACCAATCACAAATTGCGCAGGGTCTTCGCTCCACAATACGATATCAACGCGCTCGCCCGCCAGCTCATTGGTTACGGCATTGACGCGCGAGCCACGCACGCCAACGCAGGCGCCGATGGGATCGACGCGCTTATCGAGGGCATGGACGGCAATTTTGGCGCGGCTACCTGCATCACGAGCGCAGGATTTCAGCTCCAGCACGCCTTGTTCGACTTCAGGCACTTCGTTGAGGAAAAGTTCCATCATGAATTCGGGCGAAGAGCGTGACAAGATGATGGGCGCAGAGCGCGCTAGCTCGTCGATGCCCATGATCATGGCGCGGACCCGGTCGCCGGCGCGCAAGTTTTCTTTGGGAATCATCTCGCTGCGCTTCAAACGGCCTTCAACCTTGCCGCTTTCCACAATGACATCACCTTTATCGAGGCGCTTGACGGTGCCGAGGAAGATTTTTTCGCCGCGCGAGAGGTAGTCGTTGAGTAGCATTTCGCGCTCAGCGTCGCGGATTTTTTGCAAGATGACTTGCTTGGCGGTCATGGCGCCAATGCGGCCGATAGGCACTGACTCGATCGGCTCTTCAATATAGTCGCCCACTTCCACATCGTCGATGCGGTCTTTGGCGTCCATCAGCATCTCTTCGGCCTCTGGGTTTTGCAAACCTGCATCGTCGGCTACCACCAGCCAGCGGCGGAAGGTTTCGTAGTCACCAGTTTCTTTGTCGATATCTACGCGTACATCCATTTCGCCCGCGTCGGCATCTTTTTCTTTGTAATAGAACTTTTTGGTGGCTTGCGCCAGCGCCGCTTCAATCGCGGCGAACACGACATCGCGGCCGACATTTTTTTCTAGGGCAATGGCCTCGGCCAGCATCAGCATTTCTTTGTTCATTGTGAAGGCTCCTGATTACTCTTGGGGTCAGTATTAGGTGGTGTAGGGTTTAGGGCTGGCAGGGCAGAGCGCCCTTTAAAGTTAACGATGGATGCCAAGCGAATTTCGCGCACCTCATCTAAGGAAAAAGTCATGGCCTGCAGGGGGGCTGGCGTTTTCTTTTTGCTCACGCGGACACCGGGTTTAGGTGTTGGCTCATCACTCCAGACCAGGCGCCATAGGCTGTGGTCTGTGCTCTCTTCGACGGTTTCGAGCGTGCCTCGGAATTTTTTACGATTGGCCGACAAGCCCGAGCCTGCCGCAGCTTCACCTAAGGCTTGCTTTAAAGTTAAATCGACCATGCTGCCAGCAAAGCGCAGGCAATCAGCGTTGCCGTTGAGTGGGCGATCAATGCCAGGCGAGGCCACCTCTAGGCGCCTGTAGTCTGTGCCTTCTACTTCTAGGGTGTGGCGCAGTTGGCGTGTGACGCGCTCGCAGTCTTCGACCGTAATGGCTTGCTCAGGTTGACCCGCTTGCCAAGGAAAATCCAGTGTGACGCGCAGCAAGCCGCCAGCAGAGCGCTCGAGCTCTACCAAGTCATAGCCCATGCCGCGCACGGTTTCTTCAATCACAGCTTGCCAACTTGCCATACGCAAAAATGCCCTTTCAACGGCTCTTTTAAAACGCAAACCAAAAAAAAACGGGCGAAATAGATGCGCCCGTTTGGTCGAATTATCCTCGCATTATAAGAGCAAAACGCAAAAAAGCCAAGGCAAGCTGGCCGCAGGTGCGCGATAATTGCGGGCTATGACTACACCTACCTTCTCTGTGGCGCAAATTCGCCAGTCTTTTCTCGATTTCTATGCCAGCAAAGGCCACACCGTGGTCGAGTCCAGCCCCTTGGTGCCGGGCAATGACCCTACGCTGATGTTTACCAACAGCGGCATGGTGCAGTTTAAAGATGTGTTTTTGGGCACAGACAAGCGCCCTTATGTACGCGCAGCCAGCGTACAAACCTGCTTGCGCGCAGGCGGCAAGCACAACGATTTAGAGAATGTGGGCTACACCGCCCGTCATCACACCTTTTTTGAAATGCTGGGCAATTGGAGCTTTGGCGATTATTTCAAAAAAGAAAGCATTCAATGGGGCTGGGAGCTGCTGACGCAAGTCTATAAGTTGCCGCCTGAGCGTCTGCTGGCTACGGTGTACCACGAAGACGACGAGGCCTACGCGATTTGGAAAGATGTCATCGGCCTACCGCCCGAGCGCATCATCCGCATTGGTGATAACAAAGGCGGCAAATACAAAAGCGATAACTTTTGGATGATGGCCGATACAGGCCCGTGCGGGCCGTGTTCAGAAATTTTTTACGACCACGGCGCGCACATTCCCGGCGGGCCTCCGGGCAGCCCCGATGAAGACGGCGACCGCTTTATCGAAATCTGGAACCATGTCTTCATGCAGTTTGAAATGCATGAAGACGGCAGCCTAAGCAAATTGCCCGCGCCCTGCGTGGATACCGGCATGGGCTTAGAGCGCTTGGCCGCCATCTTGCAGCATGTGCACAGCAATTACGAGATTGACCTGTTCGACACCCTGATCAAAGCCGCTGCGCGCGAGACGGGCTGCGCCGATTTGAGCAACCCTTCGCTCAAAGTGATTGCTGACCACATCCGCGCCACCGCCTTTTTGGTGGCCGATGGCGTGCTGCCCGGCAGCGATGGCCGCGCCTATGTGCAGCGCCGCATCATCCGCCGCGCCATTCGTCACGGCTACAAACTGGGGCAGGGCAAGCCTTTCTTTCACAAACTCGTGCCCGATTTGGTCGCGCTCATGGGCGATGCCTACCCGCGCCTGAAAAACCAAGCCGCGCAAGTCATGCAGGCTTTGAAGCAAGAGGAAGAGCGCTTTTTTGAAACCCTGGCCACGGGTATGGGGATTTTGGATGCTGCACTCGACGGAGGCAAAACCGCCTTGGCGGGCGAAGTGGCCTTCAAACTGCACGACACCTACGGCTTCCCGCTGGATTTAACCCAAGATGTCTGCCGCGAACGCGGCGTGACGGTGGACGAGGCTGGCTTTGCCGCCGCGATGCAACAGCAAAAAGACATGGCGCGCGCGGCCGGTAAATTCAAAATGGACAAAGCCCTGGCCTATGAAGGCGCGGGCAATGCGTTTGAAGGCTATGACAAACTGCAAACCCCCGCCAAGGTGCTGGCGCTTTACGCCGCAGGCGAGCCTGTGCAGCAATTGCAAGCCGGGCAAGACGGCGTGGTGGTGCTGGATAACACGCCTTTTTATGCCGAAAGTGGCGGCCAAGTAGGCGACCGGGGCCTGATTCGCGCAGAGGCAGGGCAATTTGCCGTAGCTGACACGCTGAAAATCAAAACCGATGTCTTTGGCCATCACGGCAAGCTGACGCAAGGCAGCCTGAAGGTGGGCGATAGCGTGCAGGCCGAGGTAGATGTGGCACTGCGCACCGCCACGCAGCGCAACCACAGCGTCACCCACATCATGCACAAAGCCCTGCGCGAAGTGCTGGGTGCCCATGTGCAGCAAAAAGGCAGTTTGGTCAATGCCGAGCGCACGCGTTTTGACTTTGCCCACGGCCAGCCCGTCACCGCCGAAGAAATCGCGCAAATCGAGGCCAAAGTGAATGCCGAGATTCTCGGCAACAGCCCCACGCAAGCGCGCGAAATGGCGCTGGACGATGCCAAAGCCACGGGCGCCATGATGCTGTTTGGCGAAAAATACGGCGACAGCGTGCGCGTGCTCAATATCGGTTCATCAGCCGAGTTGTGTGGCGGCACCCATGTGGCGCGCACGGGCGATATTGGCTTGTTCAAAGTGCTGGCCGAAGGTGGCATTGCCTCGGGCGTGCGCCGCATCGAAGCCATCACCGGAGCCAATGCCCTAGCCTATGTGCAAGAGCTGGAAAACACCGTAAGCCAAGCTGCGGCCTCTTTCAAAGTGCCGCCCACTGATCTGTTGCCCCGCATTGCGCAATTGCAGCAGCACAGCCGCGATCAGGAAAAAGAAATCACCGCGCTCAAAGGCCAATTGGCCACTTATCAGGGCGAAGCTTTGGTTAGCCTAGCTGTGGATGTCAAAGGCATCAAGCTGATTGCTGCGCAGTTGGATGGCGCAGATGCCGCCACTCTGCGCCAAACCGCCACCAAGCTCAAAGACAAGTTGGCCAATACCGCACTGGTGCTGGCCTCGGTTGAGGGTGACAAAGTCGCGCTGGTCGCTGCTGTTAGCAAAGACGCTATTGCCAAGCTGAAAGCGGGCGATTTGGTCAGCTTTGTGGCCGCGCAAGTGGGCGGCAAAGGCGGCGGTAAGCCCGATATGGCTATGGCTGGTGGCACGCAGCCTGAGGCCCTGCCGGCAGCCTTGTCCAGCGTCGCTGCTTGGTTGGCTGAACGCCTGTAATGCAGAACTTGCGCACTATCGTTTTAGGAGCTGTTCAGGCAGCTTTTACGGCCTAAACTGCCAAAAACATTACTAAAAATATGTTTAAATCCCTAGGAAATCGTCATTCCCGCGAAAGCGGGAATCCATGCTCACTGCCTAGCGATTTTTTTGTCTTCATTCAGTCTATTCCCCGTGCTTGCCATCCCCATGGGAAGCGAGGAGAAAATACCTAGATTCCCGCTTTCGCGGGAATGACTACGCTTATAAAACGCACGATTGTCAAAACGGATTGCTGATGTCTTCTTCCTCCTCTTCCTCTTCTTTAGCCCCCATAGCGATGGCATCACCCTTGCGCAGCAAAACCTTGCAAGCGCAAATCAAATGGGGCGCGCGCACGGTGCTGGTGGGGGGCGGTGCGCCCGTGGTGGTGCAAAGCATGACCAATACCGATACCGAAGACGCCATTGGTACAGCCATTCAGGTCAAAGAACTGGCGCAGGCCGGCAGCGAGGTCGTGCGCATCACCGTTAATACCCTAGAAGCCGCCCGCGCCGTGCCTGCGGTGCGCGAGCAGCTCGACACAATGGGCATCGATGTGCCGCTGGTGGGCGATTTTCATTACAACGGCCACCGCCTACTGACCGAGGTGCCTGAATGCGCCCAAGCTTTGTCTAAATACCGCATCAACCCCGGCAATGTGGGCAAGGGCGAGAAAAAAGACAAACAGTTTGCGCAGATGATCGAAGCGGCGCTGAAGTACGACAAAGCTGTGCGCATAGGCGTGAACTGGGGCAGCATGGACAGCGAGCTGATGGCGCAGCTGATGGACGAAAACGGCCGCCGCGCCCAGCCTTGGGATGCCAAGCAGGTGATGTACGAGGCGCTGATCAGCAGCGCGCTCGAGTCATCGCGCATGGCTGAAGATTTGGGCATGCGGCGCGAGCAAATTATCTTGAGCTGCAAAGTCTCAGGCGTGCAAGATTTGATCGCCGTCTATCGCGGCTTGGCTGCGCGCTGCAACAACCCTCTGCATCTGGGGCTGACCGAGGCAGGTATGGGCGCTAAAGGCACGGTGGCCTCCGCTGCAGCCCTGTCCATCTTGCTGCAGGGGGGTATAGGCGACACCATCCGTGTTTCGCTCACGCCCCAGCCCGGCGAAGCGCGCACGCAAGAGGTCGTTGTGGCGACCGAAATTTTGCAAGCGCTGGGTTTGCGCGTATTCGTGCCCTCGGTCACGGCTTGCCCAGGCTGCGGGCGTACCACCAGCACCACCTTTCAAACCCTGGCCAAGCAAATTGACGACTTTTTGCGTGGGCAAATGCCGGTGTGGAAAAAGCAATATCCCGGCGTCGAAAACCTCAAAGTTGCGGTCATGGGCTGCATCGTCAACGGCCCGGGCGAGAGCAAACACGCCGATATTGGCATCAGCCTGCCGGGCACGGGCGAAACACCCGCTGCCCCCGTGTTTATTGATGGTGAAAAAGCCCTAACCCTGCGCGGCGAGCGTATTGCAGAAGAGTTCCAAGTGCTGGTTGAGCAATACATTGCCAAACGATTTGGCTAAAGATTTGTGGGCGAGAGCCTAGAGGCGTTAGGATGGCCTCGTTCGGGGTTGGGCTGAGCCATCGTGCTGAGTCGGCGTATTTCGCTGCGCTTGCTGCTTTTTCGGTATGGCTTCTCACTGCAGCTCTGTGCCCTATGCCGAGTGCAAATTCTCGGGCATGAAAAAGCCCAACACCTTGTGAGTGTTGGGCTTTGCATAGTTTGGTGCGGCTGGCAGGAATCGAACCCACGACCCCTTGGTTCGTAGCCAAGTACTCTATCCAGCTGAGCTACAGCCGCCCCGTAGAAGCCGCTATTCTATAGCGATTTTGTGCTCTTTTGCAAGGCTGGTGAAAAAACTTCCATAATTTTCGTGGTTCACGCAAGCTTAGGCATGCAGACCGCGCAGCAAAATGGCGCAATGCTGCTCGATAAACGCTTCCATATTGGTGCTTTCGCACAGCAATGCACTTCTGCTGCTGCGCACGGCTTTTTCCCAAATGGAGGGGTAGGTCAAAAGCGAATGAAAAGACAGCCACAGCAGCCCCATGTCCACGGGGCGGAATTCGCCCGAGGCGACACCACGCTCAACCGCGTCATACACCAACTGGCGGCAAGGCTGCAGTACCTCCTCCTCGTAATAGGTGGCGCAGTGTGGAAAGTGGTGCGCCTCGCTGATGAGCATATTGGGGATGGCACGCGCTTGGGTACTGGCGGAACGCTGCCACCACAGGCGGATCAGGGCAGTAATTAACTCGGTGGCAGTGCCGCTGAAGTCTTTGGCAAATTTTTGGGCATCGTGTAAAACGGGGACGACAGCCTGCTTCACCACGGCTTCGAACAGCTCTTCCTTCGTGCCGAAATACAAAAACAAAGTGCCTTTGGATACCCCTGCGCGCTTGGCGATTTCTTCGGCGCGGGTGGAGCTGTAGCCTTTTTCAGAAAAAAGCTCCAGCGCCGCCTGCAGCAGCTCGGCTGGGCGTTCATCTTTGCGGCGGGTGCGTGTATTGGTGGCGGGGGTGGGCAAGGCGCTCATAGGGGATTTCACTGGGCGGATTCAAACCTGAAGTGCAACGGTGGCAAGTTTAGTTGATGGTAGCCTGAGCTTTTTCAGCAATGGCCTGCATAAAGCCCGCAAAGGTCTGATACGGTGTTTTCCAGTCCAGCGTCATCCTCGGTCTGTTGTTCATCAAATCCGCAATCGAATCGAGCGCATCTTGGTCGTGTACGGATAAGTCTGTGCCTTTG
>JAMIFN010000102.1:0-8290 GCA_035906235.1 Allobrachymonas sp.
GCAGCAGTTTGCAGGCGCGTGGCTTTAAAGCCCGCCTGCGCCAATGTTTGGGCAATGGCGGTCTGCTCGCCCTCAGGGGCTTGCACCGTCAGTGTGCGTGCGCCCAAGGCAAAGCCCAGCGATTGGATGCTGGCAAAGGCGGCCAGTGCGTGGCGGATTTCGGCTTCTTCGGCGGCGCAATCCATAGCGGGGATGTGATAGAGCGCCGTACCCGGCGGCAGCGAGCTTGGCGCAAGGGGTGTGGCGGGCGTGGCAGCAGCATCGGCGTGTTTGTGCCCGTGCCCATCAGCATGATCATGGTCATGCTGGCAGCACTCGCCCTTGTTCTGGCTGTGTGTGTGGCTGTGTGTGTGCTTGTGCGTGTGCTTGTGCGTGGGCTGTTCGTGCGCTGCTAGCTTGGGGCGCAGTTGGCTCAAATCCACGGCGCAGGCGGCGCTGCCGCAGTCGCTAGGCTCTGTGGCAGCGGGGCTAGGGTGCGTGTGTTTATTTTCCATAGGCCGCATTTAAAACCTTAAAGTTACTGTAAGGTCAAGGGTGAAAACCCAAACAGGGCAGTGTTGAGGTTGTTTTTAATGGTGTTTTAGTGGTTTTAGGCCGTAAATCCTGCCTGAATAGCTATGAAGGTAATAGCATGAAAATTGGTGAACTCGCCCAACAAACAGGCACGCCTGTAGCCACCGTGCGCTATTACGAGCAGCAAGGCCTGCTGCCTGCGCCCGCGCGCATGGACAACAATTACCGCCATTACGGGCAGGCGCATAGCGAACGCCTGCAATTCATTTTGCGCTGCCGCAGCTTAAATATGTCTTTGGCTGAAATTGCCCAGCTGCTTCAGCACCAAGACCAGCCGCAAGCGTCTTGCGGTGAAGTCAACGCCCTGCTTGACCAGCATATTTTGCAAGTCGCGCAGCAACTGGCTGAACTCAAGCAATTACAAATACAGCTCAAGGCCTTGCGCGCCAGCTGCCAAGCGGTGCAAAGCGTGGCTGCCTGCGGCATCATGCAAAGCTTAGGCACGGGGACCAGTACAACAAGAGCCGCAAGCGCAGGCCTGCCTGCCGTTTAAAATCGGCGATTACTTTTTATTTTTGACACACCATGCCTCAGCCCATTTCGCTCACCCGTTATTTGATCGAGCAGCAACGCATCCACGGCCATATCCCGGCCGAGCTGCGCCTGCTGCTAGAAGTTGTTGCCCGTGCCTGCAAAAGCATCAGCCGCGCCGTCAGCCAAGGGGCTTTGGGCGGCGTGCTGGGCACGGCAGACAGCTCGAATGTGCAAGGCGAGGTGCAGAAAAAGCTCGACATCATCGCCAACGAAGTGCTGATTGAAGCCAATGAATGGGGCGGGCATCTGGCCGCCATGGCTTCGGAAGAAATGGAAGGCATCCATTGCGTGCCCAACCGCTACCCGCACGGCGAATACCTGCTGCTGTTCGATCCCTTGGATGGCTCATCCAATATCGATGTGAATGTCAGCATCGGCACCATCTTCTCGGTCTTAAAGCGCCACAACGACGACCCTGCGGTGATCGAGCAAGTCTGCGAACAAGACTTTTTGCAAAAAGGCAGCCAGCAGGTTGCGGCTGGTTATTGCGTGTACGGCCCGCAAACCACCTTGGTGCTGACCGTGGGCGAAGGCGTGGCCATGTTCACCCTCGACCGCGAGCAAGGCAGCTTTGTGCTCACGCAAGAAGATGTGCAAATCCCCGCCGACACCAAAGAATTTGCCATCAATATGAGCAATATGCGCCACTGGGATGCGCCTGTTAAACGCTATATCGACGAATGCCTGGCGGGCGAAGAAGGCCCGCGTGGCAAAAACTTCAATATGCGCTGGATCGCCAGCATGGTGGCCGATGTGCACCGCATCATGACGCGCGGCGGCGTGTTTATGTACCCCTGGGACAAACGCGAGCCCAACAAACCCGGCAAGCTGCGCCTGATGTACGAGGCCAACCCCATGGCCTGGCTAATCGAGCAAGCTGGCGGCGCCGCCACCAATGGGCACGAGCGCATTTTGGATATCTGCCCCAGCAAACTGCACGAGCGTGTCTCTGTCGTGTTGGGCAGCAAAAACGAGGTAGAGCGCGTGACGCAATACCACCTTGAAAAAGCATAAAAGAAGGCAGCAAGATGGCAGGCATCAAAGGCGGGATGAAGCGCGGCTACTATGTCAAAGGGCACTTCGTAGCCGAAGGCAGCGAGATGGACATCGAGCTCAAAACCGAGCAAATGGGCAGCAAAACCCGCGCCAAAGCGGCAGACAGCGCCAAACAAGACTTGGGCGCCGTGCTCATGAGCTTGCCCCCCAAACGCTGGGCAGCGTTTGGCCTGCCCGAGATCTTGATCGACGCACTGGCTGAGGCCAAGCGCATCACCGACTTTGAAGGCAAGCGCCGCCAGATGCAGTACATCGGCAAGCTCATGCGCAAGGTCGATGCTGATGCCTTGGCTACGGCAATTGAGCTGGACGATGTGGCGCACCGCCAGCCTGAGCTGGTCGCGCCCAAACCGCAACGCGCCTGGACGCAGCGCCTACTGGCTGAAGACGCCGCTCTGCAAACGCTGATAGCCGAACTGCCTGCGGTGGATGTGCAGCAATTGCGCAGCCTGCTGCGCCAAGCGAAAAAATTGCAAACCAGCGCGCGCGAGCTGCAAAACGCGCAGCCGCCCCAGCCCGATAAAGCCTATGCCGAACACCAAGCGAGCAAACGCGCGGTGAAAAAGCTCGAACGCTATTTGGCACAAGTGCTGGGGGCAGACGATGAGCCTGAGGATGGCGACGATGGCGAGGGCGCTGAGGCTTAGGCTTGGGGCTTGGGGCTTGGGGCTTGGGGCTTGGGGCTTGGGGCTTGGGGCTTGGGGCTTGGGGCAAGCCCGTCAATGGGCTTCGTCATTCCCGCGCCATGGCTTTTGTCATGCTGCGCGAAGTCGCAGCACCCAGGTATTTTTAGGTATCAAATCCGCGTTTTAAGCCGCCAAACCTGCCTGAGCAGCTCATGTTTTTGATGTGAGCAATGGCCTCCCGTTTGCGAGATACGAGGCGCAAGTAGATGCAGACGCTGGTTCTAGATTTTCTGCAACTTAGCCACACCCAGCGCCAGCCATTTTTCGCCTGCGCGGGGGAATTTGATTTTGGCTGTAGCCGCCTCGCCATCGCCCTGCAGCGCCAGTACCATGCCTTCGCCAAATTTGGCATGAAACACCGCATCGCCAATTTGCAGGCCTAGAGCATTGCCCGCTGCGGCCTTGGGTTTAAAGGGCACATGGGCAGAGCCAAAATCGGCCGCGTCTTTGCCTCCATATTTGTTGCCATAGCGCGGCTCGCCATCGTTGTCGTCACGCCAGCGGCTTTTGTTTTCATAGCGCTGTTCGCCACCGCTGCCGCCACCTTGGGCGTAGCCGCCAGAATAGCTTTTGCGGTTGTCGCTGTAGCTGTTGCCACTGGCGCCTCCATAGCCTGCGCCGCCAAAGCGCGCGCGCCCGCCGCTGGGCGGGGCGTAGCCGCTGTCTTTGGGGCTGAGCCATTTGGTGGTGTGCTCGGGCAGCTCGTCTAAAAAGCGGCTGCGCATGCCGTAGCGGGTATAGCCGTGCAACATGCGCGTTTGCGCGTAGCTGATGTAGAGGCGCTGGCGCGCGCGCGTGATGGCCACATACATCAGGCGGCGTTCTTCTTCTAGTGCCTTGGTGTCGAGGCTGGAGTTTTCGTGGGGAAATAAACCTTCCTCCAGCCCTCCGATAAACACCGCGTCAAATTCCAGGCCTTTGGCCGCGTGTACGGTCATCAGCTGCACCGCATCTTGCCCGGCTTGGGCTTGGTTGTCACCCGCCTCCAGCGCGGCGTGGGTGAGGAAGGCCACTAGGGGGCTGATGACTTCGCCGGTATCTTTATTGGTAAAAGGGCGGGGAATATCCTTTGCACTCGAAGAAAAAGATGGTTCGTGATGAATGTATGGCCTTTCTTCGCTAGTTGTCGGTGGTGGTGCTAGCGGGGTTAGTTGAGGAAGCTGTGGCTCTTTTGGGTATGTGGAGGTGGGGCGTTCGAAACCAACATCGATTGGGAAATTGGTATCTAGATTTTTGGCCAGTAGCTGCCCAGATTTTTTTTCGTAATCAGCTTGAATTTCGCGTATAAATCTTTCAGTGTTTGCTTGTAGTTGCTGTATTTCTTCTACGGAGAGGTGCTGCGAATTGGAAGATGTATATGTTGGTTCGGTCTCAAGAATCTCATTTTTTTCAAAAAGCCTCTTAAAGCAGGATGAGCCATAAATCTTGATACCTTCTGGTTCCCTGACTACATGAATTGCTTTCCAAATTGGACGATTGCAATTTGGAGCTTGGCATTTCACTTTTGCATATTCAGGCGCTTCAAAGATGCCAAGTTTTTCATAGAGGTTAGTTTTAGTCATGGTCGCCTCCTAGGCTATCGAAGTCTTGGCTTCTTTCGGATTGGTTTACTGGCCGATAGATGTCTTTCGTTTTAGTTTCATCAATTGGCATGGCAGTAGCGTCGCGGGCAAAGCCTTCCACCTGCAAAAAGGCCTGAGCCGCGCTGACCAATTCCTGCAAGTTTTCCACCCGATCGCCGCCATCGCGTTCGGCCTGGTAGTGCGCCAGCAGGCTGCTTTTCTCCAGCATCACCTCTATGGTTTCGCGCAGGCTCAGGCCTGCGACTTCGGTGCGCAGCGCGTCCATCAATTGGATAAACACCTGCACGGTGCTGCCCGCCCGTCCTGTCAAACCACCAGCGGCTTGTTGCAGCGAACAGCCATGCACCCGCGCCAAGTCTTGCAGCTGTTCGATGCTGCGCGCACCGATGCCACGCGGCGGAAAATTCACCACACGCAAAAAACTGGTGTCTTCGTGCGGGTTTTCTATCAGGCGCAGATAGGCCAGGGCGTGTTTGATTTCGGCGCGTTCAAAAAAGCGCAGGCCGCCATAAACGCGGTAAGGGATGCTGGCATTGACCAGCGCGGTTTCCAAAATCCGCGACTGTGCATTGCTGCGATACAGCAGGGCAATTTGGCTGCGTTTTAAGGCGGCGGTGGGCTGGCCTTGCGCGTTAGTGCTATCGCGCAGCAGTTGGCGGATTTCGTCTATAACCCATTGCGCTTCTTCAAAATCGCTGGGCAGCTCGGCTATGCGAATAGGCTCGCCCGCGCCCGCATCGGTACGCAGGTTTTTGCCCAGCCTGCCTGTGTTTTTGGCGATCAGGGCGTTAGCAGAATCGAGAATATGGCTGTGGCTGCGGTAGTTTTGTTCCAGCTTGATTTGCTGGGTGACGCCAAACTCGCGCACAAAGTCGTGCATATTGCCCACGCGCGCGCCCCTGAATGCGTAGATGCTTTGATCGTCATCGCCCACCGCAAACACGGCGGCAAGCCCCTGACTGGGCGCATAGCTTTGTTGCGGAGTGCTCGCTGCGTCGTCGTACCCTTTTGTACTGTCTCCTTGCTGCGCGCTCCGCGCCTCGCCCAGCATCCCATTCAAGGACTTGCGAGATTTTTGAGCGCCCGCCCCCGCCAGCATTTTCAGCCAAGCATATTGCAGCTTGTTGGTGTCTTGAAACTCATCGACCAAAATATGCCGAAAACGCTGGTTGTAGTGCAGGCGCACGGCTTCGTGGTCGCGCAGCAGTTCATAGCAGCGCAGCAGCAATTCAGAAAAATCCACCACACCTTCGCGCTGGCATTGGTTTTCGTACAGCTGGTAAAACTCGGCCTTGCGGCGGCTGTCGTCGTCGTGGGCTTTTAAGTCGCTAGGGCGTTCGCCCTCTTCTTTGCAGCCGTTGATAAACCATTGCAATTGCTTGGGCGGAAAGCGCTGGTCGTCGATGTTGTGCTGCTTCATCAGGCGCTTGATGGCAGCCAACTGGTCTTGCGTATCTAAGATTTGAAAGGCTTGCGGCAAATTGGCAAGCTGCCAGTGCGCGCGCAGCAGGCGGTTGCACAGACCGTGAAAAGTTCCCACCCACATGCCACGGGTGCTGCCAGCCAGCATATCGCCCAAACGGTGCAGCATTTCTTTGGCGGCTTTGTTGGTAAAAGTTACCGCCAAAATCTGGCTGGGCCAGCATTGCTGGGTTTGCAGCAGCCAGGCGATGCGCGTGGTCAGCACCCGTGTTTTGCCCGAACCCGCACCCGCCAAAATCAGGGCACTGGTGGGCGACAGGGTGACGGCTCTGAGCTGCTCGGGGTTGAGGTTTTTCAGCAGGGTATCGGCTTGGGGGGCAGGTGCTGCGGGCAGGGCATCAAAAGGGATGTCGTCAGGGTATTCAGCGGTAAAAGAGTGGGTTTCCATACAGCACTATTGTAGAGCCTGCACTGCAATATTCTGCTGCTGTTTACTATTAAAAGGTGAGCTGCTCAGGCAGGTTTTTCGGCTTAAACTGCCAAAAACACGCTGATAATCAATCTTTAGGCCTGCGATCTATGACCATGATGGGGGGCGCAGTGCCTAAAGTGGGGTCGCGGGGCAAAATTTCGGCGCGTTCTATGCCTTCAAGGGCGGCATCATCCCATTCTGGGTTGCCGCTTGTGCGCAGGATGCGTGGTTTGCCCAAAATCGTGCCATCGGGCGAGAGGTGAATTTCGATTTTGACACTAGGGTTGCCATCTATGCTGTTGGCATCAAAGCGCGTGTTGCGTTTGATGATGGCACTGACGCGCGCTAGATAGTCATTCGACGGCTTATAGGCTGATTTGCCCATGCCATTGTGTGCCGAAGGGCTGCTGCCGCCCGCTTGAGCTGGTTTTTTGCTTTGGCCTAGAGCACGATTTATGGCCTCTTGGCGTTCTTTCTCTAAAGCCTTGTCTTTAGCTAATTTTTCTGCCTTGGCCTTCTCTTGGCGCTGCTTTTCCTGCTCTATGCGTGGGTCGGGCGTGGGTTTTGCTGTGGGTTTGTGCTTAGGTTTAGCCTTTGGCGCCTCCGTGGGTATAGGCGTCGCTTGGTGTTTTTTGTGCGGCTTTTTCTGGCCTAGGTGGATGTCGGCCTCTTCATCAGGCGTAACGGGCTTATCAAACTTAGCTTGCTGAGGTTTGGCTTCGTGCTTCGGTTTTGATTGCTCTTTTGGCGTTTCAGGCGCTTTTACCGCGTGGGCGATATCGGCCGCCGTCCACAAGCCCACTTGCGCAGGCGCAGCATCATCTTCGCTTTTGATGCTATGGCTGCGCCAGCCTAAAAAAACCAAGAAACCCAAGCCTAAATGCAGGGCCAAGGCCAAGGCTAGGCTAGGCCATTTGCTGCCGCGTTTGGCGGCAGGTGTGGGGGTGTGGTGAGCAGAATCGAGAGGCATAAGGCCATGGCCGCATACAGCGCCAGCGGCGTGAGACTGGTCCGCTAGGCTTAAAACTCCGAATGCAGGCTTTGCTCGTCGGGTTCGTCCTTGGACAAGGCAATCACGCTGGTGGGCACGCCCTTGGCCTTGCGCCAAGCGTACACCCCATAGCCGCTGAGGGCATAGACGCTGAAGGCGGCAAACAGCACGCTAGGCGCGTGGATGTTGATGGCGGCTATTGCTAAGGCGATCAGCACGATCACGATAAAAGGCACGGATTTTTTCAAATCGATGTCTTTAAAGCTGTAATAAGGCACATTGGTCACCATCGTCAGCCCTGCAAACAAGGCGATGGCGAAGATGATCCAGCGCATGGCCTGATCGCCCCCCAGCCAAGCTATGGAATAGCTGGCGTTGATGCCTAAATCTGTCATCAACCAAATAAAACCCATGACGAAAGCGGCGGCGGCGGGACTGGGCATGCCCTGAAAATAGCGCTTGTCCACTACGCCTGTATTCACATTAAACCGTGCCAGGCGCAGTGCTGCACAAGCGACATAAACAAAAGCGGCAATCCAGCCCCAGCGCCCTAGGGGTTTGAGCGCCCAGGTGTAAGCCACCAAAGCGGGGGCAACACCAAAACTGACCATATCGCAAAGCGAATCCATCTGTTCGCCAAAGGCGCTTTGCGTGCCCGTCATGCGTGCCACACGGCCATCTAAACTGTCGAGCACCATGGCGCAAAAAATACCGATGGCGGCTTTGTCATAGTCGCCATTCATGGCCATGACGATGGCATAAAAGCCACCGAAAATGGCGGCTAGGGTAAAAAGATTGGTTAGGATGTAAATGCCTTTGCGGCGGGCGTTGGCAAACGCAGGTTGAGCATCGTGGGCGGTAGTCATAAGGCGCAATGATAGCGTGATGCGGCAGGCGTTAAATAATCGTCGTAAAAGCGACATTTTTCGACTGGTGCTGCAACTTTGGGGGCTTGTAAAACGGCAGGATTAGA
>JAMIFN010000103.1:0-6770 GCA_035906235.1 Allobrachymonas sp.
CCACTCCGCGAATACCTAGGCTTGGCCGTTTCACCTTGGGTTTTGGCTGGGCTAGCAGGCCAGCTGGTGGATTCGCCTTCGCGGGAATGACGAGGTCATGGGGGGCGGTTTTTAGGGGTGCGCCATTTCCGCGCAAGCTGCAATCCCCCCTTGTTTGAAAAAATGATAGCTGCTCAGGCAGGTTTGACGGCCTAAAACTCAGATTTAGCCCTAAAAACTAGGGGCGACAGCAGCTCCCTATAATCGTTTTTCTGTTTTTACGCCCCGTCTTCGCCTGTCATGAGCACCGCCACCACCACCCCATCTGCTGCCCCACTTGAGCAGGGTCAGCACAGCCGTGCTTGGCAGTTTTACCAACTGACCAAGCCGCGTGTGGTGCAACTCATCGTGTTTTGCGCCCTGATCGGCATGGTGCTGGCTGTGCCCGGCGTGCCCAGCATGGACGAAGCACTGCGTATGCTGCTGGCCTGCGTGGGTATTTGGCTGGTGGCGGGCGCGGCGGCGGCGTTCAATTGCTTGGTGGAACGCGCCATTGATGCGCGTATGAAGCGCACCGCTTGGCGCCCGACCGCACGCGGCGAGCTGGGCAGCAATCAGGCGCTGGCTTTTTCGGCGCTGCTGTGTACAGCGGGTTGCGCCGTGCTGTGGTGGTGTGCCAACCCGCTAACCATGTGGCTGACCTTGGCCACTTTTGTCGGTTACGCCATCATTTACACGGTGATTTTGAAGCCGCTGACGCCGCAAAACATCGTCATTGGCGGCGCTTCTGGCGCTATGCCCCCTGTACTGGGCTGGGCAGCCATGAGCAATGCCGTCACGGCCGAAGCCATGGTGCTGTGCCTCATCATCTTTTTGTGGACACCGCCGCATTTTTGGGCTTTGGCGCTTTACCGCGTAGAGGACTACCGCAAATCGGGTCTGCCCATGCTGCCCGTGACCCACGGTCAGGGCTTTACCACTTTGCAAATCTTCCTCTACACCGTGGTGCTATTGGTGGCCTGCATGCTGCCTTATTTGATCGGCATGAGCGGCTGGCTGTATATGGCGGTGGCGCTGCCTTTGAGCCTAGGGTTTATGTACTACGGCTGGGGCTTGCTGCGGCATTATTCAGACGCGCTGGCGCGTAAAACCTTTCGCTACTCGCTCGTCCACTTAACCGGCATTTTTGCGGCATTGTTGCTTGATCATTACCTCTGAGCCTGATAAAAACGCGCTATGTTGTTGATAAAAACTTTACGCGCCCGCGATGCCCTACAAGACCGTGACTCTGCCCTGAGCACCCGCCAGCGGCAGGTCTTGATCTTGGCTGACGGTAAACGCAGCAGTGAACAGCTGTTGGATTTGATGGGGCCTGAAGTACAGGCCGACATTGTGTTGCTGCTACGCCTGCGTTATTTGGTTCGTGCCGATGAGGTGCAACTGGGCGAAAACGGTTTTGCCCCCACCGCAGCTGGCGAAATGTGGGATGTCAGCCAGTTTAATGACGGCTTGGATCTGCCCTCAGAATTTGATCAATTGTGACGAGCATGGCAGAGACGAACGCACCATCCCGTTTTAGTCTCCTGCCACCCGATGCCCGCCCGCGCGAGAAAATGCTGGCACGCGGGGCGGCTGCCTTGGCCGACAGCGAGTTGTTGGCCATCATTTTGCGCACAGGGATAGCGGGTACGGATGTGCTGACGCTGTCGGCGCAATTGCTGCAAAGCCACGGTGGTTTGCGCGGCTTGCTCAATACCCCAAGCGCAGAATTGAAAAAAATCAAAGGCCTAGGGCAGGCCAAGCGCTGTGAACTGCTGGCGGTATTTGAATTGGCGCGCCGTGCCCTGGCGCAAGAGCTGGCCGAGCAACCCGCGCTGCAATCGCCACTCGCTGTGCGCCAGTATTTGCAGTTGCACCTGCAGGGCAAGCAGCATGAAGTGTTTTGCGTGCTTTTTCTCAACACGCAAAACCAATTGATTGCCTGCGAAGAGATGTTTCGTGGCACCTTAGACAGTGCGCAGGTTTACCCGCGTGAGATCGCGACGCGTGCGCTGCAGCTGGCCGCGCGCAGCGTCATCCTGGCGCACAACCACCCCAGCGGCCATGCGCAAGCCAGCCCCAGCGATGTGCGCCTTACTGCCCGCCTGCGGGACGCGCTGGCGCTGCTGGATATTGGGCTGCTCGACCACATCATCATTGCCGGCGCCAGCAGCTATTCGATGGCCGAGCGTGGGGAGTGTTGAGTGTTGAATGCTGAATGCTGAATGCTGAATGCTGAATGCTGAATGCTGAATGCTGAATGCTGAATGCTGAATGCTGAATGCTGAATGCTGAATGCTGAATGCGGGCAATAATCAACTGTCTGGCAAGCAAAAGCCCTTTACGACCTTGCCCCTTTTTTAAAAACCAAACTATGAAAAAAGTTCTCCTTATTCCCCTATTGGCCTTGAGCGTTTTGCTGGCCGCCTGCGGTGCCAAAATCGATGGCACTTACGCTGACGAAATGGGTGTGACCAGCTACACCTTTAAATCGGGCAAAGTCATCGTCTCCGCGCTGGGCATGGGCACCGAAATGGACTACAAGGTTGAGGACAACAAAGTCAAAATCACTTCCCCCCAAGGCACCATGGTGATGGATATCTTGGCCGACGGCTCGATTCAAGGACCCTTGGGCATGACGCTCAAGAAGAGGGCCGATAAATAAATACGACTAGCAAGAGGCTTTATGCGATCTTTTTTCTTTGGCGCCTTAGCGCTGGCTGCCTTGCTTGGCTTGAGCGCTTGCGCGAGCAACGGCACTGGAAACAACAGCACCAGCACTGGCGATAAAAACGCTAGCAATCCCCGCCTGCAGCAAAGCCTGCGCCTGGATGTGCTCGACGCCAGCGGCAAAGCCATCAACGGCCTGGCCTGCCGTTTGGCTAATGAACACGGCTATGTGCTGGCGCAATCAGGCGGCACGGTGCAGGTCAAGCGCTCAGCACGGGATTTAGAGGTGGACTGCGACGCGCCCGCAGGCTTGTCCACCAAAGCGCAGTTGCGCGCCCGTGCCGATGGCAGCACGGCAGCAGCGACCGCGCCGAACAACAAGGGCAGCAGCACCAGCGTATTTGGCAGCGTGGGCCTGGGCAGCTTTGGCTCGCATGGCGGCTTGGGTGTGAATATCGGCTTCCCCATCCCCATAGGCACAGCCAGTGACCCCGCGCCTGCTGCAAGCAACACCCTTTGGCGTTATCCCGACTGGGTGCAACTGCGCCAAGGCAAAACCCTGATGTTTGATGCCCAAGGCAGCAGCAGCGCCCAACCCGCTTTGGGTTACGAAGCCGTACGCCCCTAAGGGCTGAGCCCGGGCGTCATCGCCCTGTCACCATTGCCCCAGTAAAATACGGCGCTTGCACTAGCGCATAGGAGTATGTCTCATGGGTAGTATGTCAATTTGGCACTGGTTGATTGTTTTGGCCATCGTGGTTGTGGTGTTTGGCACCAAAAAGCTGGGCAATATCGGCAAAGATATGGGCAGCGCCGTTAAAGGTTTTAAAGACGGTATGCGCGACGGCCAAGCCGACGATGCCGCCGCCCCTGCGCAGCTGAGCGAGCCAAGCGCCGCACAAACCGGCAAGACCGTAGAAATCCCCAGCCGCGAGAAGGTCTAAGCGCCGCTGCGCAAGCATTCCATGCTGGATTTAGGTCTTTCCAAGCTGGCCGTCATCGGCGTTTTGGCGCTGATTGTGGTCGGCCCCGAAAAATTGCCGCGCGTGGCACGCACCGTTGGCACGCTCTTGGGCAAGGCGCAGCGCTATATGAACGAGGTCAAGGCCGAGGTCAATCGCAGCATCGCGCTCGACGATTTACGCCAAGCTCAGGCTGACATTCAAGCCGAAATCCAAGCCAGCGTTGCCGAGGTCGAAAAAACCCTGGTCACCACGGCTGACGAGATGCGTCAGGCTTTTGCTGGACAAGGGGAAGGGGCTGGCGAACCCAGCTACCACCACCCAGGTAAAAACTGGCGCCTCAAACGCAGCACCCGCCCCACTTGGTACAAAGCGCAAAACGGCACGCGCCGTTATGTGCAGTCTGGCTCGGCACGCGTGGCGCGTTTTCGCCCCAAAAATTACCGTTGATACCGCCTGCCGATGAGCACCGCCCTGCCGCCACCCGAATCTGATGCCCCGCCCGATGAACTGACAGGCAGCGAGCAGCCCTTTGTGGCGCACCTCATGGAGTTGCGCGATCGCCTGCTCGCCAGCATTTACGGCGTCATCGTGGCGCTGATCGCGCTGGCGCTCTACCCTGGCCCCGCACGCTTGATGGATTTGGTCGCTGCCCCCATCCGTGCGCATATGCCAGCCGATGCCAAGCTCATCGCCACAGGCGTGCTCTCGCCCTTTCTCGTGCCGCTCAAAGTGCTGGCGATTGCCGCGCTCTTGCTGGCACTGCCCTGGATCATGTTTCAGGCTTGGCGCTTTGTCGCCCCAGGCTTGTACAAGCACGAAAAACGCTTTGTGCTGCCGCTGATTTTGCTAGGCAGTTTTTTGGCCTATACCGGCATCGCTTTTGTGCAGCTGTATGTGCTGGAGCATATGTTTGCCTTTATTCAGGGCTTTACCTCGCAATCGGTCAGCGCCATGCCCGATGTGGCTTCGTATGTGGAAACCATCCTCAACCTCTACCTGGCTTTTGCTGCAGCCTTTCAAGTGCCTGTGGTGGTGATCTTGGCCGTGCGTTTTGGCTTTGTCAGCGTGGCGCAATTGCGCGCTTTTCGTGGCTATGCGCTCTTGGGCGCGGCGGTGATTTGCGCCATCATCACGCCGCCAGATGCGCTATCGATGTTGATTTTGCTGGCCTGCATGATGGTGCTGTATGAAGTGGGCATCGTACTGGCGGGCTTTTTTACCCGCGCCGATGGCAAGGGCGCGGCAGGCGAATCTGCAACGGGCGCCGAGCACTAAATCGCCGGTTTGCACCCATCCCCACCAACGCCGCATTGCGGCGTTTTTTATGGGTGTTTTACGGCTTTTAGGCCGTAAAACCTGCCTGAGCAGCTATTAAAAAAATCACTAAAAACTGCGGTCATGGGCTTTTGTCTTGAGCCTGTCACACGCCCTGCCTACCATGCCCGCCAAGTGCTGCAAAAGCGCATTTGACGCAAGGCACTTAGATCCCCCTACCTTTGATTTTTTGAAAGCGATCGCTCATGGATTCCAAACTTTTCAGCCGCCGCAAAGCCCTGCAACTTTTCTCTAGTGCCCCGCTTTTACCTTTGGGCGCAGCCGCTTCGGCCTCTGGCCTGCTGGCTGCTTGCGGCGGCGGTGGTGGCAGTGGTGCGATCAGCCCCACACCCAGCCCTACGCCGCCGGTGAACAAGAATTTTGTCTCGGCCACTTTCAGCCATATGGCCGCCCCCACGCTGGCTACGCCCGCCAATATGGCCACCATGTACAGCGCCGCGCAAATGACCGTCACTTTTGACGACCAAAGCAGCACAGCCTACAACCTAGGCTTTGCACCTTTCTTCATCACCGGCCAGATGGTGGCCGATGGCAAAGGCGGGCAATTGCTCGCAGGCGGCTATTACGACATCAACAAGCAGCCCATCATGGACACCAGCGGAACGGGCGCGGCGCGCCATTTCTTCTCGGACGCGCCTGACGGCACATCCCTGCTGACCGTGCCGGGCGCCAATGTACCTGGGGTGCAAGGCAAGCCCGTGTTTGCCGTGGTGCAGTTTGAATACACCACTAGGGCACAAGACGGCAGCACCGATATGTATGGCAAGCTGCCTTCGCCCATAGCCGTGCTCACGCTCGACCAAAACCAGAGTACGGGCAAACTCAGCTTGGTGAAATACCACAATGTCGATACCTCAGCCGTACACGGCCTGTGGATCACCTGCGGCGCTAGCCTCTCGCCCTGGGGCACACATTTGTCGAGCGAAGAGTACGAGCCCGATGCTTTTGCCGCCCGCAGCGACAACTTCATGAACGACTTCAGCCAAAACCTGTATGGCAACGCGGCCACCGCCAAGCCCTACCACTACGGCCATATGCCCGAGGTGACGGTCAAGCCCGACGGCACGGCCAGCATCAAAAAACACTATTGCATGGGCCGCATTTCGCACGAGCTGGTGCAAGTCATGCCTGACGAGCGCACGGCGCTGATGGGTGACGACGCCACCAATAGCGGCTACTTTGTCTTTGTGGCTGACAAAGCCAAAGACCTGTCTGCGGGCACGCTCTACGCCGCCAAAGTGGGCGCGGGCTTTTCTATCGTTCCCGGCGATGCCGCCGCGCCGCTGACTTGGCTCAAGCTGGGGCACGCCACTAGCGCCGAGATCGAAAACCTGGCCAACACCTTGGCGCCCACCGACATCCTGACCGTGAGCAAAACCGACCCGAGTGACCCTAGCTACACCAAAATCGTCGCCAACGGCAATATCGAGTGGGTCAAGCTACAGCCTGGCATGGAAAAAGCCGCCGCCTTTTTGGAAACCCACCGCTACGCCGCCTTGCAAGGCGCGAGCATGGGCTTTAGCAAAATGGAAGGCACCACGGTGAATGCCAAAGACAAAATTGCCTACTCTGCCCTGCAAAATGTGCGCGACTCTATGGTTGTTGGCCACAAGACCAATGTGCCTGGCAATGGCGTATCGGTGCCCAAGCAACTCAAAGCCGGCGTTGTGATGGCGTTGAACTTGCAAGGCGGGCAAAGCGATTTGGGTGGCGGCAGCATCAACAGCGAATGGATGCCGGTGGACACCAAAGCCTTGCTGGCGGGCGAAGACATTGCCGCCG
>JAMIFN010000104.1:0-16877 GCA_035906235.1 Allobrachymonas sp.
TATGCCGAAACCTGAGTTAAAAATAACTTCAAAATCAATAGCAATACTGCATTGTTCCAAAAATGGGGCGACAAAGCTATTTATCGCAAAATATTGGATTATTGTTCCATTGTTGGGGTTATTTAGACAAGGCCTTCATTGCGCCATCCAGCCCCTGCAAAGTCAGCGGATACATGCGCTCGGGGCCCAAAATCTGCTGCATCAGCTCGATGCTTTGGCGGTACATCCAAATGCCGCTGGGTTCGGGGTTGAGCCAGACGAATTTGGGGAAGGCTTCCGTCAGGCGTTGCAGCCATACCGCGCCTGGCTCCTCGTTGCCAAATTCCACGCTGCCATAGGGCTGCAAAATTTCATAGGGGCTCATGGTGGCGTCGCCGACAAAAATCAGTTTGTAGTCTTTGTGGTAGGTGCGAATCAAGTCATGCGTGCTGATTTTTTCGGCAAAGCGGCGGGCGTTTTTGTTCCAAACAAAGTCGTACACGCAGTTGTGAAAATAATAAAACTGCAAGTGTTTGAACTCGGTTTTTGCGGCGGCAAAAAGTTGCTCGACACGGTGGATATGCTCATCCATGCTGCCGCCCACATCCATCAGCAGCAACACCTTCACGCTGTTGTGGCGTTCGGCCACCATTTTTAAATCCAGAAAACCCGCGTTGGCGGCTGTGGCGCGGATGGTGTCGTCTAAATCTAATTGGTCAGCCGCGCCCGTGCGGGCAAATTTGCGCAGGCGTTTTAAAGCCACCTGAATATTGCGCGGCGACAGTTCTTCGTTGTCGTCATAGTCCTTAAATTCGCGCTTGTCCCACACCTTGACGGCGCTTTTGTTGCGGCTTTTGTCTTGCCCTATACGAATGCCTTGCGGGTTGTAGCCATAGGCGCCAAAGGGCGAAGTGCCGCCCGTGCCTATCCATTTATTGCCGCCTTCGTGGCGCTCTTTTTGTTCTTCTAGGCGTTTTTTCAGGGTTTCCATCAGCTCGTCCCAGTCGAGCTTATCCATCTGCGCTTTTTCCGCGTCAGTCAGGAATTTTTCTAGATTTTTGCGCAGCCAATCGGCGGGCAGCTCTTGCTGCAAATCCACGGCTTCGTCTATGCCATGAAAGTACAGGCCAAAGGCGCGGTCGAATTTGTCGAAGTGTTTTTCGTCCTTCACCAGGGTCATGCGTGCCAGATGGTAAAAATCATCCAGCGCCATTTTGCCTTCGGGGTCTTTGGGGCCGACGATGCCCGCGTCCAAGGCTTCGAGCAGGGCCAAATGTTCTTTGACGGAAATGGGCAGCTTGGCCGCCCGCAGGGCGTAGAAAAAATCGAGCAACATGGTCTGAGCTTTCTTAACGCAGAGCTACGGCTGCCAGCATGGCCTGCACTTGCGCCAGTGCGCCGCGCCCCGCGCTAGCCACGGGCTGCAGGCGGTGGGCGATGACTTGGGGCAGCACGGCTTGCACATCGTCAGGCGCGACAAAATCGCGCCCCGACACCAGCGCCTGTGCCTTGGCCGCGCGCAGCAGGGCAATGGCGGCGCGGGGCGAAATGCCTTGCACAAACCAAGCGCCGTTGCGGCTGGCCTCGGTCAAATCCAGCACATAGTCGAGCAGGGACTCGCTGGCGTGTACCGCCAGCACTTGCGCTTGCAGCGCCTGCAATTGCGCGGGCGTGATGACGGCGGACAATTCGTCAGCCACGCTGCGCCTGCCATTGCCAGCCAGCAGCTCGCGTTCGGCATCGCGGCTGGGGTAGCCCAGCGAAATGCGCATCAAAAAGCGGTCCAGCTGCGATTCGGGCAGGGCATAGGTGCCCACTTGTTCTAGCGGGTTTTGCGTGGCGATGACGAAAAATGGCTGGGGCAGGGCGCGGGTTTGGCCTTCTACGCTGACCTGCTTTTCTTCCATGGCTTCGAGCAGGGCGCTTTGCGTTTTGGGGCTGGCGCGGTTGATTTCGTCAGCCAGCAGCACCTGCGCAAACAAGGGGCCGGGGTGAAACACAAAGGCATCGCGGCTGCGTTCAAACACCGCCACGCCGGTCAAATCGCTGGGCATCAAATCGGCGGTGAACTGCACGCGCGAGAACTGCAGGCCAAAGCTGTGCGCCAGCGCGTGCGCCAGCGTGGTTTTGCCCACGCCGGGCACATCTTCCAGCAGCAAATGCCCGCCCGCCAGCAGGCAAACCACGGCCTGCTGCAATTGCTCGGGCTTGCCGACAATGGCGCGGCCAAGCTGGGCGAGAAGGGCGGAGATCAAAGTGCGGTGCGGCATGGGTTTGAATGTTGCATGTTGAGTGATCAATTTGGGTGGGGCGCGGAGCTTCCCTAAATATCTTCGCGTAAAGCATAAGGTAAATCGTGCAGGGTCAGGCTTTGCTCGCCCACTTTTAGGCCGCCCTCTTCGGCGCTGGCAGTTTGCACCGAGATGATGGCCGCCCAGCCCTGGCCCAGCGCAGAGGCTGCGCTCATGGCCACTAAACCACAGACTTGCCCTTGCGCATCCAGCACTTCAGCGCCCACGCTCAGCTCGCCCGCTGCGCTGACCAAATAGGCGCGGCGTTTGATCTGGCCACGAAACTGGCTGCGCGCCACCACCTCTTGCCCGGGGTAGCAGCCTTTTTTAAAGTTGATGCCGCCGACCGATTCGTAATTAAGCATTTGCGGCACAAAGGCCTCGCGCACCGCTGCGCCGACAAGGGCAATGCCGCTTTGCACTTGCAGCCAGTTCCAGAGGTGCAGGCTGTCTGTCTGAACTTCTGTTTTGATAGCTACTAGGGCAGGTTCTACAAGGATTTCTCGTGAAAACGCTTGTGAATTTAGGCTGGCACTAGGCAGCTGCACCGCGTAGCCGCCGCCATCCAAGCTGCGGGTATGCATAGCCTGGGCCGTCGTACTTTGCGCTGCCGGCTGAATATGGCCTGTTATTTGCCATTGGCTAGTCACATCTTCGACCGTGCATTTGCTGCGCAACACATACATCTTCAGGCGCTTGAGGATGAACTCCATGCTGTCGGCCGCCAGCAGCAAAAACACGGTATCGGCTTGCGGCTTAAAGCCATAAAAGCTCACCAGCGTGCGCCCCTTGGGGGTACACCACACGGCTAAGCGCGCCTCTTCGGGTTTGAGCAGCAAAAAATCATGGCTCAGTTGGTTGTGAATAAAACTGGCCGCATCTGCCCCCTGAATCTGAATCAGGCCGAAATCGGGCAAGGCAGTGGGCGCGAAGGCGCTAGAAAGGGCGGTGGTATTCATAGGCCTGCATTGTGACAAAATGTGCGCCCTATGCTGCAACGCCCGACCTCATTTCCCCACAGTTTTTCAGCTCATGGCCGTGTGCTGCCTTGGATGCTTGCGCTGGGCTTGCTCTTGGCCATGGCTGCGGGCTATTTGCTCTATTTGGTGCACCAGCCCTTGGCGTTTGCGCCGCAGGTGCAGGGCGCGCGCGTGACCGTGGAAATTGCCAGGGGCAGCAGCCCTGGGCAAATGGTGGCCGTGCTGCAGGCCGCTGGCGTGCAAGCGCCCACCCTGGCAACGCGCCTATGGCTGCGTTTGCATGGGCGACAGCTCAAAGCCGGCTTTTACCAAATCCCCCGTGGCGCCAGTATTGAGGCCATAGCCAAAAAATTGCGCGAAGGTCAGCAAACGCTGCTGGCGCTGACCATTCCTGAAGGCTGGAATCTGCGCCAAGTGCGCGCCCGCATCGATGCCCTGCCTTGGCTGCGGCACGATACGGTGGCTTTGAGTGATGCGGAGCTGGCGGCCAAACTGGGCTTGCCTCCGGGCTTGCCGCTGGAAGGCCAACTGGCGCCCGATACCTACCGCTATGCCCCGGGCAGCAGTGATGTGGTGTTTTACCGCCAGGCGCATATGCAGCTGCAAAAAAATCTGGCTGCAGCTTGGAGCCAGCGTAGCGCCAGTACCCAGCTGCGCAGCCCACAAGAGGCGCTGATTTTGGCCAGCATTGTCGAAAAAGAAACCGGTCATGGTGTCGATAGAGCGCAGATTGCGGGCGTGTTCAACAACCGCTTACGCATAGGCATGGCGCTGCAAACCGACCCCACGGTGATTTACGGCATGGGCGCGGCCTATCGCGGCAATATCCGCAAGGCAGATTTGCAAACCGACACGCCCTATAACACCTATACCCGCAATGGCCTGCCACCCGGCCCCATTGCCATGCCGGGCAAGGCTGCGTTGTTGGCGGCGCTGCGGCCGGCGCAAACTCCAGCGCTCTACTTTGTGGCTAAGGGCGATGGTTCAGGCCAAAGCCAATTTAGCAGCAGCTTGCAAGAGCACAACCGCGCCGTGCGCGAGCATATTTTGAAGCGCTAGGAGTCTGGTGGCTCCGCTTGATTCGGCTGGGAGTTGGATCTTCTCTCCAGTGTTGACACCTCTCCCTCAAGATGGCTCCAAATTTACGCACTATTCGAATGTGGATGCAAAAGCGCGGCCGCTTGGGCTAGGACATTCCGGTATTACCGGCAGCCATGCCTATCGACAAAAAACCTAGCGCCCTGACGCCCCAGTGGCAGATCAAGTAGTTGGAAGTTCTGCTGCTAAAAACACGCGGGAAAGCTCAGAGACTCGAGAAAAACTCTGGGGAGGTTTCGAATGAATTGGATCTATATCTAATTTTTTTTGCGGATTTTCTGCAAAAAATGGCTTTCAATGTAGAATTTCAACATGCTAGTCGAATTTTCTGTCACCAATTTCCGGTCAATTTTAGAGCGCCAGACGCTTAGTATGGTTGCGTCTTCCTATTTCAAAGAACTGGAAGCATCCAATACATTTATCCCTCCTGGTCAAGATGGCGAGGGGCCTCATTTGCTACGCTCCACAGTTCTATATGGCCCGAATGCCTCTGGGAAAAGTACATTGATCAACGCTCTTCAATTTGTCGAGTGGCAAGTACTTAACTCACAAAAGGAAAGCCAAGCTGGGGATGAAATTGATGTGGTTCCGTTCAAGCTGATGGCGAGCTCGCGTTCAACAGAGAGCGAGTTTGAAATTGCCTTCGTTGAACAAGGCGTTCGTTACGAGTACGGTTTTAGCTGCAATCGCATACGTTTTACCGAAGAGTGGCTCATTGCCTATCCGAAAGGTCATGCGCAAAAGTGGTTCCACCGCGTATTCGATGCGGAGACTGAAAAAGATGTCTACAAGTTTAGCTCCTTGTTCCTTGGGGGGCGGCAACGACAAACTTGGGCAGCACAAACGCGTTCGAACGCTTTATTCCTTTCGACCGCAATCCAGTTAAACAACGAACAACTCAAACCAGCATTTGACTGGTTTAAGCTCCGTTTGCGGGTAGTAGGTTCTGTACGCAACTTTAGCCCTAACTACACCATGCAGCGATGTGGCAACGATGCAGATCGCAGGCGCGTCGTAGAGTTTATGAATTCGGCAGACCTATCGCTTGACGATATTCAATTAAAAGAAACGGTCTTTTCGGCAGATTCTCTGCCGCAAAGTATGCCTGCGGCTCTCCGAGAGGGAATTTTGAAGGATATGGCTGGTAAAAAAATCCTTGAGCCGCGTTTTCTGCGTAAAGACATCAATACAGCAGAAATTGTCGAGTTTGACGGGTCCGAAGAATCAGATGGCACACGCGCATTGTTCGCTTTTGTTGGCCCTTGGTTAGATGTCATTGAAAATGAACGAGTCCTAGTTGTGGATGAACTAGACTCCAGTTTGCATCCTTTATTAGTCCACCACTTGGTTAAGCGACTGCATTACGAGGGGACCAAGGCCCAGCTAATTTTTACGACACACGATACGACGCTGCTTAGCCAAAAATTGCTGCGCCGTGATCAAATTTGGTTTATGGAGAAAGACGATAAAAGTGCGACTCGTTTATATCCATTGTCAGATTTCAGTCCGCGTGACAACGAGGCTATCGAGCGAGGCTACTTAAACGGGCGTTATGGCGGGATTCCATTCTTAAAGGATCTTGACTTTTATGGGAACTGATAACTTATTTCACAAACGAAAGGCTCGAGCTGCTAAAGATTTGCAACGCAAAGCGCACAAACGCACGACGAATAAACGGTATCTGATTGTTTGCGAAGGCACGAAAACAGAGCCTCAATACCTCCGCGAATTGCAAAGTGATTTGAGCATCTGCTCGAAAATCCTTCGTATCGCCCCAAACAATGGAACTTCTCCTGATCTTGTGGTTGAGCATGCGAAGGTTCTTTACAAAGAGGAAGTGGCTTCTGGCGATCCCTTTGATCGGGTGTATTGCGTTTTTGATCGGGATAACCACGCGACATTTGATGCTGCGGTACAGCACGTTAGTGGTTTGAATTCAAATGGGAAACCGTTTTTTGCAATCACATCCACTCCATGCTTTGAGGTTTGGCTACTCCTGCACTTCGATTACTCAACCCAACCATTTCATCCAGCAGGTGGGAAATCAGTAGGCGATCAGGTTATCTCCCGCTTAAAAACCAAACCAGGGTTTGAAAGATACGGAAAAGGGCAAAAAGGGATTTATACCCAACTGAAAGACCAGCTGCAAAAGGCACTCGACCATGCTCAACGCTTGCGTGTAGACGGTGCAGCTACGGGCAGCACTAATCCGGCAACAAATTTTGATGAGTTGGTAAAGGAAATTCAATCTCTGCGGTGACAAGTGGTATACGACAAGGGAGGCCTAATTTATCGTTGAACATGCACAGGCTTCGTACTGTGAACTTAGCGTCAACCCCTGTTGTCTGTGGTCAGCAGCCTAACTTGAAGTCAGATGGTGTTAACGCAATTTAAGACGAATCGGGGCCGTGGTTGGCTACACCGCTGGCCACATGGCCGGCGGGCACATGGGCGGCGGCTGAGGCGATATGCCCAGCTTGGTCGTCAAAAAAGAAATCGGGCTGAAACTGTGCCAAAAACTCGCCCTTGTCCAGGCCGCCTAAAAACATGGCCTCGTCCACCTCAATCTGCCAATCCATCAGGGTGCGGATGGCGCGTTCATGCGCAGGGGCGCTGCGGGCTGTGACCAGGGCGGTGCGGATGCGCATATCGCCGCCGCTGGCATTTTGCAGCTGGTGCAGGGCGCTTAACAAGGGTTTAAAGGGGCCTGCGGGCAGGGGTTGGGTGGCGTGCTCGGTTTCGTGTTTTTGAAAGGCGTCTAGGCCTTGGGCTTGGAAGACGCGTTCGGCTTCATCGCTAAACAGCACGGCGTCGCCGTCAAAGGCGATGCGCACCTCATCGGGGTAGGCATCAGAGGCTTGGCGCGATTGCGGCCAAACCTGGGCGGCGGGCACGCCCGCACCTAGCGCAGCGCGTACATCAGGCAGATGCGCGGACAAAAACAAATTGGCCTGCAGGGGCTTGAGATAGGGCCAGGGGTCGCGTCCCCGGTTGAAAGTGCCGCGCGTAATGGGCAGGCCGTAATGCTGGCAAGACTTCATCACGCGCAGGCCGCTGACGGGGTCGTTGCGGCTCAAAATCACCACCTCCACGCGCTGTTGCCCGGGCTGGTTAAAGCGCAGCAGTTTTTGCACCAAGGAAAAGGCCACGCCGGGCGGTGCCGGCACATCAATGCGGGCTTTTTGCAGCGCCATATAAGTCTGGTCGTCGTGCTGCACAAACAGCGCGTTCTCTTGCTCAAAATCGAACAGGGCACGCGAAGAAATCGCAACCACAAGCTGTCCATCAAGATTGGCGGGCATGGTTTTTCCTTTTCCTGCGCTTCAGGGGTAGTACGGCGCCTGCGCCAGCATCGGCGCGCTGGCATCTTTGGCCGCGAGCAGCGGCGTTTGCCCCGCACCCAGCGGCCAGTTGATGCCCAAGTCTGGGTCATCCCAGCGCAGGCTGCGCTCGTGCTCTGGCGCGTAGTAGGCGGTGGTTTTGTAGGCAAAGTCGGCGCTCTCGCTCAGCACCAAAAAGCCATGGGCAAAGCCCGGCGGTATCCAGATTTGGCGTTGATTTTCAGCGCTGAGGGTTTCGCCCACCCAGCGCCCAAAGCTGGGGCTGCTGCGGCGCAAATCTACCGCCACATCAAACACGCTGCCCGCCAGCACGCGCACCAAGCGCCCTTGCGCCTGCTCAAGCTGGTAGTGCAGGCCACGCAGTACCCCTCGGCGCGAACGGCTGTGGTTGTCTTGCACAAAGCTGCCGCTAAAACCTGTGGCCTGGGCAAAGTCGCGCTGGTTAAAGCTTTCTAAGAAAAAACCGCGCGCATCGCCATGCACTTGCGGCTGCAAAATCAGCACATCAGGCAGGGCAGTCGGGATGACGGTATAGCTCATGCTTGGTAAAAATGATAGCTGCTCAGGCAGGTTTTTCGGCTTGAATTGGCTAAAACTCGCTCAAAATCACCAACCATGCTTAGTGGCATTTTGTTGCCAATTCCAGGTGTCAGCACACATGCTGTGTTGGCTGCGGCTTACGCACCAGTTGAGTAATTGCTGCGCTTTATCGGTTTTGGCGTAGAAGCAGTCAATATCCCCTGCTCGGCGCGGTTTGATGGCGTAGGCAATGCGCTGGCCACTGGCTTGCTCAAAAGCCTGCAGCATTTGCAGCACGCTATAGCCGTGACCTGAACCTAAATTGATGGCCTGCCAGCCCTCGGCGGCGCTGCCTTGCAAAAACTCCAGCGCTTTGAGGTGGCCATCGGCCAAATCGAGCACATGGATGTAGTCGCGCACGCCCGTGCCGTCAGGCGTGTCGTAATCGCCGCCAAACACGCCCAGCTCGGGCAGCTGCCCCGTGGCGACTTTGGCGATAAAGGGCATGAGGTTGTTGGGAATGCCTTTGGGGTCCTCGCCGATCAAGCCGCTTTCATGCGCACCTACGGGGTTGAAGTAGCGCAGGCAGGCAAAGCGCCAGCTGGGGTCGGATGCGGCCACATCGCGCAGGATTTCTTCGATATGCAGTTTGCTGCGGCCATAGGGGCTGGTGGCTTGGGTCGGGTGTTCTTCGTCATAAGGCAGGTATTGCGGCACGCCATAGACGGTGGCGCTGGAGCTAAAAACCAAGTGCTTTACACCTGCTCCTTGCATGGCTTGCAGCAAATTGACGGTGCCTTGCACATTGTTAGCGTAGTAATCCACGGGCTTGGCGACCGATTCGCCCACGGCTTTCAGCCCCGCAAAATGCACAACGGCCTCGATGCCCTGCTGCTGCAGGGTGTTTTGCAAAAGCGCGGTGTCGCGGATATCGCCCCGTACAAAAGCGGGGCGTTGCCCCAAAATTTGTTCCAAACGATCGAGCACGCTAACCTTGCTATTGCACAAATTGTCGTAAAGCACGACTTCATGCCCAGCTTGCACGAATGCGATGGCGCAGTGACTACCGATATAGCCAGCCCCGCCGGTGAGTAAAACTTTCATGGTGTTTTTCTTTGATCAGGTAAGAGACTGGGGATTCTTGGGGTATTGGGGATTCTAGCGAGGCCATGCATGGTCAATGGGCGTTTCCTGTGCAGGGTACGGGCTGAGGCCTAATCACAAAGCGATGCTGCAATCAAGCGATACCGGCGATGGTCATCAGCGCCAAAAAGGTCATGGCCACCACCACGGCTCGCCAGACCAAACCGACCATGGCTTGCAAATGGCCTAGCTGGGGCTGGTTCAGATTGCTGCTGCCATTGGTTTGGGGTTCTAAGCCCATTTGTACGCCAATGGCGCCAGCTGCAGCACTGATGATGATTTGGTTGTTGTCCTGTTTTTGTTGCGCAGTTACAGCTTGCTGGGTTTGCGCGCGCCAGCAGGCAATAGCGTCTTCAAAATTGCCAACGATGGCAAACAGCAGGGCCGTTACTCGGGTAGGCAGCCAATTGAGCAGATGCCAGGCGTTTTGCGACAGGTTTTGCATGGGCGTGCTGATAGGGTGTTTTGCGCCTAATGCAGCAGGTGCCGGTTCTGCGCCAGGTGCCGAGTTGTGTTGGTCTTGTTGGTTTTGTGGATACTGTTTGTTTTGTTGGTTGCAGCTGCGCGCCAGCAATTCACCCATGCGGTAGGTGACTGCGCCCGCCGGACCCAAACCCAGTAAGACTCCTAGGCTATAAGCGAGCATGACTCCGAACACATGGATGTGCGCGGATGCGCTGGCTTGCGCCAATGCGCAGCGCAAAATATCGCTGCGCTGCGGCAGCTCTGCATCGGGGGTGGTATAGGCCCAGGCACGCAAAGTCGCTCTGGCGCTGGGTTCATCCCCCGCATCCAGAGCGTCGCGTATATTGCTGAAATAGGCACTGAATTGCCGAAACCCTAAAGTCATGTACAGCACAGCGACATGCAGGGCAAAGAGTACGCCCCAGCCCATCCAGTTATCCCCCATACGCAGCAGATGATGCGCCAAGGTGGCCAGAAAAGCTGGTAGAAGCACGATCAACACCCAGGCTAGGCGTGCCGTGCTGTGTTGCCCCGCATCAAAACCACGCAAAACCTGTTGTACCCACAAGCGGGCCAGCTGGTGGGGTGGGCTGTGTGCGCCTAAAGGGCGCACTTGTTCAAAGAGTAGGGCAAAGAAGATGGCCAGAAAAGTCATGCGTCATGGCTTCGTAAAAATTGATAAAGGTTGCGCAAAATGCCAGCGCTGGCGCCCCAGACGAAACGATCTTGCCCTTGGGTATCCACGCTGGGTATAGCCCACCAATGACGGGTGATGTCGTTGACTTGCGCCTGTTGCAAGTGGTGGTGCTGGGGACTCATCAGGTGATCCAAGGCAATTTCGAATGCGCTCTGTACCTCTGCAGGATTGATCCGCAGGTGAAACCCAGGGCGCACCAAAGCCACTACGGGGGTGATTTCAAAAGCGCTTCCCGTAGTGTAGGGCGCTAAAGTTCCCAGTATTTCGATGTGCTCGGCGGTCAGGCCAATTTCTTCGCGTGCTTCGCGCAATGCGCAGGCTACGACATGGGCATCGCTGGGGTCGATGCGGCCGCCCGCAAAGGCTATTTGTCCAGAATGGTTGCGCAAATGGCTGGCGCGTTGGGTCAGCAGAACATGCAAGCCGCCTTCGCGCTGCACCAGTGCAAGCAAAACAGCACTGGCGCTCAGGGGCTGATCCAGCCTAGGGCGCTCATAGATCTCAGGTGGTGGCGGAGTCGATGCATGCGCAAAGCGTTGGCGCAAAAAATCGGGCTGCAAATGCAGGGCAGGCAAGGCAATATGCGGAGCAGGCGCTGGCGCTAAGGGCAGCTGCCTGGGATCAAAGTGGGCAGGTGCGGCGCGCAGCTGATTCTGTAGCGCTAGCTGGGTATCGGCAGGGGAGGGCACTGCAGGTGAGGCCATAGCGTGTATTGGGTGACACTTAGACGGCAACGATGTCAAAACTGGTGCTAATGTGCGCGGTTTTACCCAGCATGATCGTGGCTGAGCAGTATTTTTCGTGGCTCATCTGGATGGCTCGTTCGACTGCTGCAGCGGGTAGGTTTTTGCCTGTGACGGTGAAATGCATGTTGATATTGGTGAACACTTGGGGCGGGGTGTCGGCGCGTTCAGCCGTGATTTTGACGCTGCAGCCTTGCACCGCGTGGCGCCCGCGTTTGAGCATCAACACCACATCAAAAGATGTACAACCGCCAGCGCCAGCCAATAGCAATTCCATGGGGCGGGCTGCTAAATTGGCGCCGCCTACAGTAGGCTGTTCAGCGTTTGCAGCGCCATCCATCATGATGCTGTGGCCTGAGCCTGTTTGTGCCAAAAAGCTCATATTTGAAAGCCCGCCTGATGCCGCGTCTGAGCCCACCCATGTCACTGTGCAATCCATATGTTTCCGTTCTATAGCATGGTTAATGTTGCAAAACGCTGCTGCCCAGTCTCTCAATGACACTGGCGTCCCAACATTCCAAGAGGGTTTTACAGCAGTTCGCTTGCGCCCAATTATGCGGGAGAAGTTTAAATAACCAAGTGGTCAATAAGGATATTGTTAGGTGTTTTGTTGCAGTGCAGCAAAAGCCATATACTCCAAACCGTTGCATGTTTCATGTGACCCTTTGTCTCCTCCACCCCAACAGGTGGTTCACCCCCAGTCCATCATGTGACTGGGGTTTTTTTTGCCGATCATGCCCAAATAAACGACGCATTGCGCGCGTGTGAACCACCGTCATAGGCTATCGCATAGACATTTTCTGGGGATGTACGGGGCTTTTTGCGTACACTGGCCGCACCTGTTCATTTTAGTTATTGCTCTTTCCTGTTTTCATGAAATCCTCCGACCTGCAGGCTCTGCAGCAGGCCAGTATTGTGCAAGCCAGTGCCGACCCCGAGCACTATCGCCGGCGTTTGCTGCGGCAGCTGGCTTTTTTGCGTCTGCTGGCATGGCTGCCTTTTGGGGTGTTTGTGCTGGCATGCCTAGTTGCGCTGTCTGCTTGGTATTGGGGGCATGGGGTAGTGGCGGTGTTGTCGATGGTGCTGGCGTTGGGGTTTTTTTGGTATGCGCTGTGGGCTTTGCAATACCCTTCGCGCCCTGTGCATGCCTACCCTGTGCATCCAGACCAGGCACCCGAGCTATTCCGTATGCTGACGCGTATGCAAGGCAAGCTCCATACGCCGCATATTTCCCATGTCTGGCTGACTAGCGATTTCTCGCTCACCATACAAGAGCACAGGCGTTGGGATTTTTGGGGGGCATCGCAACTGCACCTTTTTTTGGGGATTCCTTTTTTAGCCAGCTCCAGCCCTGAGCGAATGCTGGCGCTGATGGCGCAAGAATATGCCCATTGGCGTCATGATGCAGAGGCAAAAGGCCTGCAGATTTACGGTTTGCGGCGGCGCTGGCTCAGTTTGATGGGGCAGGGGTCAGCTTCTGGCTCCGAGGCTGAATTCCCGTCCTTAAGCTTAAGAAGCTCTTGGGGGCTTCCCTCTTGGACGGCCTTACGCCAGCGATTTGTGGCGAGCAGTTTGGGTTTTGCGCGTATGGAGGAGTTGGCTGCCGATGCTGCTATCGCCAAAATATACGGGCGTGACCGCATGGCCGAGGCGCTGGTTGAAAACGCCATCGTAGCGCACCATATTCGCCATGAACATTGGCGTCAATATTGGCAGCTGGCTTGTAAGCTGGCTAAGCCAACGATGGGGCCTTATGCGTGGCTAGGTGCCTGGCAAATCAAGCCTCCTAAGGCGCGCGCGGTAGAAGAACGCTTTGCTGAATTGCAACGCGAAGAGCCGCACTGGCAAGATGCCCAGCCCTGCACCCGCCAGCGTGTGCAAATGCTGGGGTGCAGTTTGCACATACCGCCGCCATCGGCGCGACATGCAGGGGTCTTGCTGGGCAAAGCTTTACCGATGGTGATCAAACAATTCGACACCCAGTGGTGGGCGCTAAATGCCTCGCGCTGGCAGGTCCTGCATCTGCAATACCAGCAAGAACAAGGTACGATCCAAGAGCTAGAAGCCAAGCTTGACGGGCTGGCTTTGGCCGATTTAGAACGCCTGGCGCAGCTGTATAAGCGCCACCTGCGCGAAAACGATGCCGAAATGGTTTATCGCCGCGTGCGCGATGTTGATGCCTATAGCGCCTACGCCTTGTGGCAGCAGATCGAATTTTTGATGGAGCGCAACGATGACAATGTGCTCTTATCGCTGGCCGAGATGGTTGAGCGCCATCCCGAACACCAACACCGCGCGATCCTCTTAGCCCTAGGTCTGGTCGATAAATTGCCGCAAACACCAGAAGTGCAAGACCTGCGCATCAGCTGGCAAGAGCGCCTAGAGGAATACGAAGCGCAAGATCAGGCATGGGAAATGGCGCTGCAGCGCAGCCCCTTATTAGCCGATCTGCAGCCCGCTGCCTTGGGCGTTTGGCAGCAAGAGGACTTGCGCATCACGGCGCAGCGCATCCCCTCGATTACGCGGATGTGGGTGCTGCTTAAAACCCGGCCTGTTTCTCATTGGCGCAAAGCTTTTGTGCTGGTGCTCGAACAACGCGATAGCGACGCCATTGCCCCGGCCGATATAGCCGCCGAGTTTGCCTGGCTGGGCAAGGTGCTTGCCGTCAATACGCCCGATCTGGCGCTCGGCCGACCTGCCTTGAGTCTGGCCGATTTGGGCGAACCGGTGTATGCCGGCAGCAGCAGCCAGCGCTTTAAACCCCTACTGGGCGCCACGCAACGCAATACTGGTCCTGTACCCCTAGGCTTGCACTAATGCCCCCCGAAAAAAGGGGCTGCTAGCGCGGTGCCGAGCGGGATGCAATTGCGCCTAAAATCGCCCCAACCATGGCTGGCTGCGTACCTACGCTTCCAGCCATTTGATTGACCCCTCTTCTGCAGACTATTTGAAGGAAATGCCCGTATGAGCAGCAGCACCCCCATTAGCCGCGACGAAACCCAAGCCAAACTCAATCTGCGCGGCGCTGCCGGCATGAAAGTGCGCGCCAGCCAAACCTACACCATAGCCGAACGCGTGGAGGAATCCGCCCAAGCTTTTGGCAGCAATTTCTGCCTCGCTTTTCAAGAGCAGCGCTATAGCTACGCGCAATTGAACGAAGAGGTCAACCGCGTGGCGCACATCCTGCGTAACGACCTGGGCGTGCGCTGCGGCGATGTGGTGGGTTTGGCGCTAGAAAACCGTGCCGAATTTTTCTTCTACTGGTTTGGCCTGATGAAAGTGGGCGCGGTCGCCTCTTTCATCAACACCAATATCACCGGCAAACCGCTGGCGCACGCCTTTGAAGCGACCAATGCCAAGGCCTGTGTGGTGGGCGAAGAGGTGCTGGGCATTTTTGATGCCCCTGAAGTCGCGCACATCACCAAATGGCTGGTGCGCGATGCCGAAAAACCCGCCAAGCCTGAACAAATTGCCAGCTGCGCCTTTGATTTTTCTAGCAAACTGGCCGCCAGCTCTACAGCCAACCCACCTGCCGAGTGGCGCACAGGTTTGGTGGCCGAGCAGCCCGCCATTTATGTTTTTACCTCAGGCACCACAGGCCTGCCCAAAGCCGCCATCATCAGCCACGCGCGCTGGTTGATGACGGGCTATGTCATGCAGCAAACCCTGCACACCACAGCCGACGATATTTTTTACGCCTATCTGCCGCTGTACCACGGCGCGGCCTCGCTCTCGCTCACGCCCACAGCTTTTGTCATGGGATCGGGCTTAGTCACGCGGCGTAAATTCAGCAAGTCAGAATTTTGGAACGATGTGCGCAAATACGGCATCACCGCCATGCAATATGTGGGCGAGATTTGCCGCTATTTGCTCACCAACCCGCCGCAAGCCCAAGACAAAGAACACAAACTGCGCGTGATGACGGGCACGGGTTTGGCTACCGAGTTGTGGAATGCCTGGGTCGATCGTTTTGGCCAGATGCAAATCATCGAAAGCTGGGGCTCGACCGAGGCCAACACCTCAACGGTGAATGTGGACAACCGCATCGGCTCGATTGGGCGCGTGCCCGATTGGATGAAAACCAATTTGAAACTGCTGGCCTACGATGTCGATAACGATAGCCATATCACCGATGAAAACGGCAAAAAACGCCTAGCCAAGCCCGGTGAAGTGGGCGAGGCTTTAGGCATGATCTTCCAAATGCCCGATTCGATTGCCGGCCGCTTTGAAGGCTATACCGATGCGGCGGCGAGCGAGAAAAAAATCTACCGCAATCTGCTGCAAGACGGCGACGCGTGGTGGGCATCGGGCGATTTGCTGCGCGAAGACGAAGACGGCTACCTGTGGTTTGTCGATCGCCTGGGCGACACCTTCCGCTGGAAGTCTGAGAATGTCTCCACCATGGAAGTGGCCGACAACCTGGGCGACTTCCCCGGCATTGAAACCATCACCATCTACGGCGTGAAAGTCGGCAGCCACGCAGGCCGTGCGGGCATGGCCGCCATCACCTTGCAAGACGGCGCAGGTTTTGACGGCAAAGCGTTTTACGAGCTGTGCAGCGGGCGCATTCCGCGCTACGCCGCGCCGCTGTTTGTGCGCATCATGCAGGTGGCCGACATGACCAGCACCTACAAACTGCGCAAAGTCGATCTGCAAAAAGAAGGTTTTGACCCTGCCGTGGTGAAAGACGCGCTGTGGGTGCGCGACGAAAAAGCCAACGCCTATGTGCCCTATAACGAAGACGCAGCAGCCCGTATTACGGCTTAAGCGTTTTGTTTAAAGCGCCTTCAGGCGCTTTGACGAAGCACCCTGCATGGGCTTGAACCCTGCAGGGTTTTTTATAAGCCAAATCAGCGTTTTAGGCCGAAAAACCTGCCTGAGTAGCTCATATTTTGATAGCTTCTTTTACTGCCTAGCCGTGCGGATATGGGCAGGCAAGGCTTGCGGGCTGGTGGTACGCCAGGGGTTGATATCCAAACCGCCACGGCGCGTATACCGCGCGTACACGCTCAAGCGACTGGGTTGGCAGCGCGCCAAAATGTCGCAAAAAATGCGCTCCACGCAATGCTCGTGAAACTCTTGGTGCTGGCGAAAACTCACGATATAGGCCAGCAAACCCTCTTGGTCTATGGCTGGCCCGGTGTAGGCAATTTGCACGCTGCCCCAATCGGGCTGACCCGTCACCAAGCAATTGCTTTTCAGCAAACGGCTGCTCAGTACCTCAGTCACGGGCGCTTCGCCTTGGGCGGCTTGCAGCAAATCAGGCTGCGGGCTATAGGCGCGGCATTCGATATCTAAGCGGTCTAAATCCAGCCCACTCAGCTCGGCTATGCCTTGCTGGTCAAAGGCATTGGGCGGCAGCAGGCTGACGCCAATGCGTGGCTGCTGGCGCAGGCCTGGGTGGCCATCTTGATAGCCATATGCGGCGGCGCTTAAATCGCGCGCCATGGTTTCGCGCACCGTGGGCAAGTCGGCAAAAACCGTTTGGTTAAAACTGTTGAGATACAGCTTGAGCGACTTGCTCTCAATCAGAAAAGGCGTCTCGCACGGGATGGTCAGCTGCAGCAACGCCAACTGCGGCTTGCCCTTGGCGTTGAGCCAGCTCACCTCATAACCCGTCC
>JAMIFN010000105.1:0-21172 GCA_035906235.1 Allobrachymonas sp.
AAAGTCCTCACTGCAAGGTCATTCTCATAGGATCGCGTCTGCTTGGGCTACTTAAGCGGGCGCTAAATTTAAGGTAGCTGGCGGCAGTATCAGCGTGGGCTTGCGCGGGTGCTGTAGCGAGATCTAAATCAAAACCCTAAGCATGTAGATCTGCCTGAATAAGGCTTGCGGACGGCGGTTCAACTCCGCCCAGCTCCACCATTTAATCATCTAAAAGCCTCCATAGTCATCCGATTTGGGGGCTTTTTCATTGGTAAAACAACGGTAAAAGTCCGCATACACTTAGCCGTCCACACACCGAGCCACACTCTTCATCATCTATATGGGCTTGATATTCGAATCGCTTAACGCTTGGGAAGTTATGTTTTGGGGTCTGGTGTTTTTCGCCAGCATTTATCTGCTCTTCGGCGGCGCCGGCTGGATTCTCACGCGGCATATCCTGCCAAGGTTGGGGCTAGGCCATACCCTCGATCCTCGCCCCTTGGCGCCGGGGCAGTTGGGGCGGGAACTCGCGCTATCGAGCCTGTCCATCCTGATTTTCGGCTGCGGCATGATTTTCCCCTGGGGGCTGTTGCAGCTGGGCTGGGCGCACTTGACACCCGCCGCTAGCGCGCAGCGCATCGCGCTAGAAATATTTGCCCTCTTGCTTTGGAATGATGTGCATTTTTGGCTGAATCACCGCTTGCTGCATACCGCTTGGCTGCGTCGCTTTCATGTGCCGCACCACCGCTCCACGGTCACAACGCCTTTTTCCACTTACAGCTTTCATCCGATCGAGGCGCTGATGCTGGGCAATGTCATCTTGCTGCCGATGCTGGTGCATGACTTCAGCTTTTGGGCCTTGTTTTCCGTGCCCTTATTCAGCCTGTTTTTCAACTGCATAGGCCACGCCAATTACGACTTTTTCAGCAAAGTGTCTTACCAACACTGGTTTGCAGCCAGCCGGCGCCACCATTTGCATCACGCCTGCTACCACGGCAACTATGGTTTCCAGTTCACCTTTATGGACAGGATTTTCGGCACCCAATTGGCCGCCAACGCCGCCGGCGCAGCCATCGCTCGGCATCATGGCCTGCAGGCTGGCGCGCCATCGTCAGACCGCCCCGCATGAAAGTGCGCCAGCGCAGCCGCAGCCTATTCGCCCGCCTCAGACATGGTCGCGATTGGCAAAGCCTGGTTTATATGGCGCTGTTGCCGCTATTGGCCCTGCAGCAATGGCACCACGGTTTTTCTGCGCCGCTTTATGCCCTGATGCTGTTTCTCACCTTGGGTATTGGGGTGATTCATCACAACCACACGCATCTGCGCATGTGGCAGGGCCGCAGGGCCAATCGCTGCACCGACTATGCGATTACCTTGTTGCAAGGCCACCCCAGCTGCGTCTTCTGGCCCAGCCATGTGCGCAACCATCACCGCTATAAACATGGCGCTAAGGACATTGCGCGCACTTACCGTTTTGGTGCGGACAGCAATCACCTCGTCGGCTATCTGCTGCACCCATTCCAGGCCATAGGCGTGCTGTATCCGGCAATTTTTTTATGGCTATCTTCTTTGCGCAGGCACTGGCCTGGCGTGTGGCGCTATTGCCTGATGCAGTATGGGGTTTGGCTGTCTTCGTGGCTCATCTTGCTGGCCATTCACCCAGGCAAGGCCTTGCTTTATGTGATTTTGCCGCAGCTGTATGGCCTGCACTGGTTGCTGGCCACCAATTACTTGCAACACGCGCACGCCGATGGCAGCGCCGAGAGCCGCCACGGGCATCCGCAATTCAATTACGCCAGAAATTTCGAGGGGCTGGTCAATCCCCTGCTGTTCAATATCGGCTTGCATACGGCGCACCATGAAAATTCCCGCGCGCATTGGTCCGAGCTGAGCACGCTGCATCAGCAACACTATCGTCAGCGCGTCCATCCCGCGCTGAACGAGGCCGGGCTAATACCCTATATGCTGCGCGTTTTCGTGCTCGGCACCGTTATGCCGGGCTTACGCAGCAAGTCGCTGCAGCGCCCTCCAGAATCACCCGCTGCGCCCCAGCCACATCCCCCACAGGAATCTTGACCCATGCCTATCGCTTTTGAGCATGTTTATCTCCGCAATGCCGCTTACTTTCTGCCGGGTGAGCCCGTGGACAATGTGCGCATGGATGATTTTGTCGCGCCTTTGAATCGCATTTCTGGGCGTATCAAACAGCGCATCCTGAATGAAAACGGCATCAAGCAGCGCTATTACGCACTGGATGCGCAGGGCGCGACCACGCACACCAATGCGGCCTTGGCAGCCAACGCCATACGCCAGTGCCTGGCCAATGCCAAGCTTGGGCAAGAGCACATCTCGCTGCTCGCCAGCAGCTCGTCGGGCGGCGATGCCTTGATGCCTGGTTTCGCCAACATGATTCAGGGCGAGCTTGCTGCGCCGCCTATGGAAACCAGCTCCATACATGGCATTTGCGCCGCTGGCGTAGCCGCCATCCAAACGGTGGCGCAAGGCATAGAGCTGGGCGCGCACCGCGCGGGGATCGCGGTGGCCAGCGAAATGCCTTCCCGCCTGTTCAAGCGTTCGCGCTTTGCGGCGCAGAATTACGATGCCGATTTTGACGCGCATTTCCTGCGCTGGATGCTGTCCGATGGCGCTGGCGCCGTGCTCCTGAGCCGCGATCAGCAGCAAGGCTTGCCAATTGCGCCCGGCCTGCGCATTCGCCTGAAATGGGTGCACCAGCGCTCGTTCTCGGGCGACTATCCCGTTTGTATGCAGCTGGGGCTGAGCGCCGATCGCCAACGCGGGCATCTCGACTACCCATCCTGGAGCGCCGCCGAAGCGGATGGCGCCCTGTCCCTGCGCCAAGACATCCGCCTGCTGCCGCATCTGTTTGATATCGGCATCCACGAATACATCAAACTGGTCAATGAGGGCTGGCTGCAGCCCGAAAAAATCAGCCACTTCCTCTGCCATTACTCGTCTGAAAAATTCATCCCGGTTGTGGATGGGCTGATGCAAAAGGCCGGCCTCGCCATCCCGCGCGAACGCTGGTTCAGCAACCTGGCCTGGCGCGGCAATACTGGCGCGGCATCCATCCTCATCATGCTGGCAGAGTTCCTGCAATCCAAGCCCCTGTCTCCTGGCGAACAGATATTTTGCTATGTACCCGAATCGGGCCGCTTCACGACCGCCTATATGCTGCTTGAAGTCGAGCAAGACACGCCAGACACGCCGCCACCAGCACCGCAGGCCGCACCAGCCAGCACCGCCCACGCGCGCGTGCAGCCCCCAAACAACCCCGATACCGCCCCCGCCCCCGATACCGATACCAGCGCCGATGGCATCGCGCCCCCGCACGATCCAGCATCCGCCCCCGCCGGGCTTAGTAAGCTGCTGACCGAGCTGGGCAGCATCTGGCACGACTACCGCTCAAGCGTATGGCGCACGCCCTTGATCACGGCTTTGCGGGAGCAGCGTTTTAGCCCCCATGACTACACCAAGTGGATGGCCGACTGGATTCCACAAGTGCGCCAAGGCACGCAATGGATGCGCAAAGCAAGCGCTGGCTTATCGGCGCAATATGCGCCGCTGGCGGCCTTGATCGCCCTGCACGCTGGCGAAGAACAGGACGATTTCCAAATTCTGTACCGCGATTACCGCCAAGCGGGCGGCACGGTCGAGGACATCGATGCGCTGCAGCGCAACCCCGGCGGCGAAGCGCTCAATGCCTACCTGCACGCCCTGGCCGCAAAGCCCAACGCCATCGGCTTGTTGGGCGCCATCTATATCATCGAAGGCACTGGTCAGCGCATCATCCCAGCCTTGCTGCCCTTGCTCAAAGCCAGCCTGAAATTGCCGCCCGATGCTTTCCGCTTCTTGGAATACCACGGGCAAAATGACGAACACCATCTCGAACGCTGGCTAGCCGCCGTCACCCTGGCTTTGGACTGCGACCCAAGTGGCACTGCCGAAAAACACATCATCGACACAGCGCGCCGCACCGCAGCCTTGTACCTGATGCAATTCCATGACACCAAAGAACTGGACACGCCATGAGCCGCACCGCAGACTTCATGAAGCAGGAACATGACCCCGAAAACCCCAACCCTTGGCTCGCGTCCTATCTGGATCGCAGCACACCGCTGCCCGACACCGTCAAAGCCGCCTGGCTGAAGGATTCCAGCTCGCCATCGCGCCAATACCTGCTGCCATTTGTGCGGCCGCTGGCGCGTTTGCTGATTATTCTCATCCAGGTGATCAAGATTTTTCTGCCTGAACGCTGGGCGCATTCAGGGCTGCTGCATGCCATTTTGGTATGGGGCTTAAAGCGCTTCGTCTCGCCGGAGGCCAACTGGTTGATCCTGCGCCATTTTCATGCGGGCTCGCAAATCCTGGCCTTTATCGCCGCCAACGCACCGGTTGCTATCAGCACCACGCCGCTACAGCCGCGCACGATTGATGCGCTGCGCGACCATGTCTTCGTCAAACACGACATCAATTTGTACAACTTTGTTATCCGGCTGAATCAGGCCTTGCGCGATGCTGGCAAAAACCTAGTTGCCCCGCCCCAGCTCGACCTGAGCATGATCCAAGACCCCGGCCTCAAGCTAGAGGACATGCCCGCAGGGCGCCTCAATGTGCTGGATCTGCAAAGTGCGATTGAGCTATTCACACCGCTGTATCAATTGCTCCTGACCGACAACGACTTCTGGCGTGCCGCCAACTCGCTGCAGCTGGACGAAACCATAGGCATCTATGCCGCCCAAATCCTAGAGGCACCGCAGCACCTCATTTTGGTCAACAACAGCCACCCCCTGGTGCCGCTCTCGACCCTGCGCGCGGGTTTTCGGCTGGTCTTGCACGGCCTGTCATCTGAAATGCTGCACAGCCTGCTGATGCAGCACAAAGCGGCGCAGCACGGCGAGCCAACCCCTGTACCCACGCCTGTACCCACGCCGGTGGACTAAGCGAGCAAGCCGCAAAAAGCAATCCGTAATTTGGGACAATTCTGCCAAAAATACAAAGAATCGCCGTATTTGTCCCATTTTTGGAACAATAAACATTTACTATAGTTATTTATGGCATTTTCAACCATGGTTTTCGCAAAAATAGCCAAAAAACTTGCCTGAGCAGCTATGGTTTTATTGTTATTTTTTAGGTAATTTCGCCCCCAGAAACCCTGCTCAAGAAAAGCCAAGCGCGTGCGCAGGGCGGGCGAATCGCGGCCACTGATGATGGCGGGCGTAATGCCCGCGCGTTGCAGCATTTTTAGGCCGTGGCCGTCGAGCGAGTGAAAGGCTTTCAGCACTTCGCCCTGTTCTGAATAATAGAGCTTGCCATCGGTGAGCACGCCATCCACATCAAAAAACACCACGCGCACGGCGCGGGCGCGGGTGAGTAAGGCTTCTGGCAACGCCAGTGCGGTATTGGCGACTAGGGCTTGGGTGGGGACGGGTAGGTTCATACCCGCCATCTTAAAGCCTGCCAGGGATGGGTTTTACACCCCAAACCCCCCCGCTACCGCCAAGGTTTGCCCCGTGATGTAGTTGGCTTTGCTGGATGCCAAAAACACGGCGGCGTTGGCAATGTCTTCGCCTTTACCAAAGCGGCGCATGGGCAGCATGCCTTTGACCATGGCTTCCCATTCGGGCGTAAACACGCCTTGGGCGCGCAGTTTAAGGAACATGCCCGCCTCAATCACGCCCACCAATACGCTGTTGGCGCGAATATTGAATTGCCCTTCTTCGCTGGCGATGCCGCGCACCAGCGCTTCGTTGGCTGATTTAGGGATGACAGAGAGGCCATCACGCGCTGGCCAAATGATGTGCCCGCCCGAGCCAATATGCACGATAGAGCCGCCGCCCTGCGCCTTGAAATGCGGCAGCAGGCCGCGCACCAGGCGGTAAAAGCCCGTGACTTCGGCCTGCATATGCTCTTCCCACAGCTCGTCGGTAAATTCGCTAATCAGCAATTGGTGCGCCACGCCCGCAGCGGCAAACACCAGGGTGTGGATGCGCCCGTGGGTGGCGATGGCATCAGCTATCACGCGTTTAATGCCTGCGCCATCGGCGGCGTTGAGTTGGTGCACGCTGGCCTTTTGCCCAGCGGCTTGCACCTGCTGGGCTTGTTCTTGCGCGGCGGCTTCGTTGCTGTTGTAGGTGATGGCTACGGCGCTGCCGTCTAGCGCAAATTGCTGCGCACAAGCAGCGCCTAGGCCGCCTGAGCCGCCGATGATGAGGGCTGCGCCTTGGGGAAAAAGTGGGGTCGTCATGGCTAAAGTCTCCTGTTAAAAATGGGGGAAATTTATTGGCCCAAAAGCGCAACTTTGACTAAAGCGCCGAAGTTGCGCGCCTTTTGCAGCATAGAGGGTGCTGGGCGGATGCGCACATGGCCAGGCAGCAAATCGCCTTTGGCTTGGCGGTGGATTTTTTCTTTCACCTCGGGCTGCAGTTTACCCATGCCGGCCAGCTCAAAAAACACTTCTTTGGCATTGCCAAAATCAAAAAAATCGTGCTGCCAACGCCACTGGTAATTGCCCGCGTACTGAAACCACGAGCCGCCTAAGCCTTCAATCACTATGCGCTCGCCATCGGCGCGGGTGTGGGGCGATATTTGCCGCCAAAAGCCGATGACCGTGCCGCGCTTTTCGTCAATGATGAGGTCGTGGTAGGGGTAGCTCCAGGCCTCAAATCCCTTCATTTGGTAGCCCACGGCAATATCTAAAATTTCTTGCTTATTGCGGGCGATGAAGTTTTCGTGCGGCCCCACATTCCATTGGTAGGTGGCGTCGTCGCAGTAAAACGGCGCCAGGGTGCTGACCCAGTCGCCCCCTTGGGTTTCGGCATCGGCGCAGGCTTGCAGCCAGCGGCGCACCATTTCTTCCAGCTCTTCGCGCGGGTAGGCTTGGCTCACGCCCTCGGGCAAGATGGAAGGCGAGGTGATTTTGCCTAGCGCAGCGGTGTGAAAAGGGTTCATGGCGCGGGCCTCCTATCGTGTTTATGGTGAGGTGGAAAAATCGGATCGCAAATGCCCTGCCTGCACCATCCAGGCCAAGGTATCGGCCAAAGTGTGTTCAACAGGGCGGAAAGCGTAGCCCGTGTGCGCCAGCACGCGGCTGGAATCAGCAGGGCTCCAGCGCGTCATAAAGGCCACGGCTTCACCCGTGAGCTGGGTGTCAAAGGGATGCACGCGTTGCACCATATCAGCCAGCGCCGCCAAGCCGCGCAACACGGGCGCGGGCAGTGCCACGGTGGGTGGTTTGCGCCCCATCACGCTTTGCAGGGCGGCGGCTAAATCGCGCCAAGGCAGATAGTGGCCACCCACGATGTAGCGCCCAGTTTGCTCGCTGGGGTTTTGTTCGAGCAAACGCAGATGCAGCGCAGCCAAATCGCGCACATCCACCAATTGAAAACCTGTGCGCGTCAGCGGCAAGGTTTTGCTGGCAAAAGTGCGCAGGCCAGCGTTAGACGCGCACAGCTTGGGGTCGTCTGGCCCAATGATGGCGGCGGGGTAGGTGGTCTGTATGGGCTGGCCTGCCGCCTGCCATTGCCGCACCAGGCGCTCGGCGGCCGTTTTGGATTGCGTATAGGCATCGCGGCTGGCGGCCAAGGGGGAGTTTTCGTCTAGACGCGGCAAATCGGGCGTGAACAAAACCGACAAGCTAGAGACATACACCATGCGCGGCAAACCCAGCTCGCACGCCGCGCCTAGAACATGCTGCACGCCCGCCAAATTGCTGCGGTAGGTGGCGGCAGCGTGGGCGGGGTCTAAATTGACGCTGGCTGCGGCGTGCAGCACGCCATCGCAGCCGTGCAGCGCCTTGCGCACGGCGGCGGCGTCTTGCATATCGGCCTGCAGCACATCGTCAGCGGCTAAGCCCCAGTTGGTGAAATGCTGGCGCAGCGCCGTGGGGTTGCGCGCCAAAAAACGCACGCTGTGCCCAGCACGCAGCAGGGCAGCGGCGCTGTGCGAGCCAACAAAACCTGTGGCACCGGTGACGAGGATTTTCATGGGGCGGCGCGTTCTTCTGAACCCCGATTTTCTAAACCCCGCTCTTCCAAACTCAGCGCCCCATTGGGGCAGTAGCGTACAGCTCGGCGCACTTTTTCTTCATCATCCGCCGCGACGACATGCTGTTTGATGTGCAGCACGCTGTGCGCATCGACGGCGAAATAATCGGGCGCTTCGCCTTGGCATACGGCATGGCCTTGGCAGAGCTGGGCATCGTGCACGATGTGCAGGGCTTTAGGGGTGTTTTTGATGGTGTTTTCGGCGTTTTTAGCCGTAAAACCTGCCTGGGTAGCTTCTGTTTTTGTAGTGCTTACAGGGCAGCTTGCAGCGGCAGGTGAAGGCGCAGCAAGAGGCGCAGCAAGAGGCGCGACAGCTGCAGGAGCCGCGGCATGATGAACGGGGCAGACAGCCGCTGCGGCGCTGGCTGATTTGCCTTTTCCCGGCGGGCAGTCGTGCCGTGGGCGGTAGCGCACGCGGCAGGGCGCGGCGGGTTGCACAATCATTTGCGTGTAGTCATCGTGGTAGTGCTCGGGCGCGTCCACCAGTTCAAATTCAAAACGGCGCAGCAGCACGGCAAAAATCGCCTTGATTTGGAAGATGGCAAAGCTATTGCCCGAGCATTTGTGTTTGCCGCCGCCAAAGGGCTGGTAGGCCATGAGGTTGCGGTCTTCCTCGCGCCCAGGGGCGTAGCGATCGGGGTCAAACACCAGCGGGTTTTTGAATAAACTGCCCATGCGTTGCGTCACGGGTGGCGCTGCCCAAACCATGTCGCCCGCCTTGAGCACATGGTCTTTAAACGGCATATCAACCAGTACTTTGCGCATGAGCAAAATCAGCGGCGGGTGCAGGCGCAGCACTTCTTTCAGCACATTTTCCAGCGTCGGCATTTCGCGCAGATTGTCAAAAGTGACCTCGCCGTCAGCGCCCAGCAAATCGTCGATTTCTTTTTTCGCCTGCGCCAATAAATGCGGGTGGCGCAGCAGCTCTATCAGCACCCAAGCGGCCGTGCCCGAGCTGGTGTGGTGGCCAGCAAAAATGGCGGCAATCAGCAGGCCGGTAATCTCGTTCGCGTCCAGCTTTTGGCCATTGGCGTAGTGGGTTTCCATCAGGCTTTGCAGCATGTCGTTGTGGCTGCAGCCCTGCGCTAATCGCTTGGCCACGATTTGCCCGACCAGGTTTTGCAGGCGCACGCGAGCCTTATCGCGTTTTTTAAAAGCGGGCAGGGGCAGATTGGGAAAGTGGTAGGCCAGCGGGTGTATGCCTTTTTCCAGATCGTGGTAAATCTGCGCAAATTCATCCGTCAATTCATAGCGAAACTCGCGCCCCAGCAGGCAGTGGCTGGCGGTGTTGATGGTGAGCTGCTTCATAAAAGCGACCAGCTCGATTTCGGCACCCGCAGCCTGCTGCTGCCAGCTTTGCGTCAGGCTTTCGACCTCGCGCACGATTTTGGCCGCATGGGTGTGCATGGCTTCCACGCGCAGCACGGGCATCAGCATTTTGAGCTGCTCGTTTTTCTTGGCGATGGGCGCGTCAAACACCAAGCCCGGGCCAAAAATCGGCGTCATCAATTGGTAGGCAGCCGATTGGTCCAAGACTTCGTCTGGGCTTTTGAAGAACACGGCGCTGGCCTCTGCCCCCGTGAGCAAATGCACGCGCTGCCCCAGCAGGGTAAAGCTGGCTACCTCACCACAAGCATCGTGCGCGGACTGCATAAAGGCGTAGGGCTTGCGCGCAAAGCGGGCGATCGGCCCCAGCCAGGGCAAGCCTTTGTTGAATGCAGGTTTTGCGGCCATGGATGGGTCCTTTTTTGATAGCTGCTCAGGCAGGTTTTTCGGCTTAAATCACGGTTTTAATACTTAAATTTCTTATCAATTCGTCATTCCCGCGTAGGCGGGAATCTAGGTATCCACTCCTTCCCCCTTTGGGGGAAGGTTGGGATGGGGGCTTAAAAACCTTGTCGCATCTTGTAGCCCCCACCCTAGCCCTCCCCCAAAGGGGGAGGGAATGGGCTTTACACCTTGCCCGCCGCGCGCACGCCTTCAGCCGTGCGTTTGATGCCTTCGAGCAAGCTGATCTTGGGCTGCCAGCCCAAGTCGCGTTGGATTTTGGAAATGTTGTAGTAGTGGTCAGTGGCCATGTACTGAATAGAAAAGCGCGTGAGGCCGTTTTCGGCGTTGAGCGTGCCACCTTTGAGCGTGTCCCAAAATTCGGCCACGCTGGCTACGGCGTAAGCCAGCCAGTAGGGTACTTTGCCGGTAATGGGTGGATAGCCCCAGTGCGCAATCATGCGTTCGGCAAATTCAAAAAAGGGCATAGGCTCGCCATTGGTGACGAAGTAGGCCTGCCCACCTGCGGGCGAATCTGGGGTCAGCTTGTCTTCGCAAGTGACGATGGCATCGACCAGATTGTCGATATAGGTGAAATCCCATTGTTTTTCGCGGCTTCCCACTTGGCGCGAGAGCTGGCCTTTTTTCACCTTGTCGATGATGGCGGGAATCAGGCGACCATCGCCCGCACCAAAGATGACATGCGGGCGCACGGCGCAGACGGTGGTATGGCCTTTGCCTGAAGTTTTGCGGTCGAAGGCCAGCGAGAGTTTTTCGGCAGCCAGCTTGCTGTCAGCGTAAGGCGCTTGGCTCACCGTGGTGTAGGGCAGGCTTTCGTCACCGCCGCGAATGTCTTTGCCTTCGTACACCACCGAGGCTGAAGACACATAAACCAAGCGCGGGATTTGGTGCGCCTCGCAAGCGGCCAAGATGTTTTTGGCGCCGTCTAAATTGACCGCCCAAACATCTTCGACGCGGTTGTGTTTGGTGTGCACCAGCGATGCGTTGTGGATGATGCTGTCCACGCCCTGGCAGGCGGCGATGACGGCGGCCTTGTCGCGCACATCCAGTTTGATGAAAGCTACGCCCTCAAAGGCCGCGCCGCCTAAGGGTTTGTCGTTTAAATCGGCGCAAATGGTGCGAAAGCCCAGCGCGTTGAAGCGCTCTACCAAGGCGCGGCCAACAAAACCTTGGCCGCCAGTAATCAATATGCTGCGTGTCATGTGTGTGTTTCCTTTAGATTTTGTGTGCGTGTTGTTTTTTCAAAACCTCATCCGTGGTGCCAAACATCTGGTCCCAAAACGGAAAGATGTTGGCGTAATTCACACGGAAAAGCTGATGATGCGCATCGTGTTTGCGCGCCCAATAGCTGAACAAGCGCAGCGCAGGGTGCTGGGGCACCAGGCTGGAATGGACAATCAAATTGGTGGCGCTGTAGATGAAATAAATCAGCGCAAAAGACAGGTGGCTAATGGGCGAGAACAGCCAGACCGAGGCAAACAAAATCAGCAATGCGCCCGTGGGTTCTAGCGGATTGAGGTAGGTCGATTGCGTAGCCGTGGGGTGGCGCACCCAGTGGTGCATGCCGTGCATATAGCGCATCAGCAAGGGGTGGTGCGCGGCGCGGTGATACCAGTAGTAGACAAAGTCATACACCAGCAGCACGCCCAGCACTTCGCCAATTAAACGCGCTGCGCCAGGCCACCAAGTGTTGGCAAAGACGCTATCGCCACAGTACACAAAAAAGGCAATGAAACACAGCAGCGAGAATATTTGGTTGAGCGTGGTGTTGACGATGCGGCGGCTTTCGCTATAGCGGTTTTTGGCAAAGGGGCGGATGCGGTGCTGGGCAAAGCGCGGCGCTTTGGCCAGGTAATCGAGGCCGAGCGCCAGCACGCCCGCAAAGGCGGTGAGTGCCCAAAAAACCGTCCAAAAAGTGGGGGTGAGAATTGCGGTGGTAAACATTTTTCTTCCTTGGGTTTTTATGTGGTCATTTCCGTTTATTTATGGCGTCATTCCCGCGTGGGCGGGAATATCTCCATGCCCTCAAAGCCTATCCCCCGCCTGTTTGCCCAAAAAGCGCAGCTTTTGCAGCCAGCTTGGGGCAAACATCAGGCGGATCATGCGGCGCGCTTGCACATAGTCGGCATCTTTGACGGGGTAGAGCTTGGGTACCACGCCCAGATTCCAAAAACGGTCTTTCAGCACCGCCTTGGGGTTGGTGTAGCCGCGCAGGCCATCGCGCCCATTCATGCGGCCAAAGCCCGATTCCTTCACGCCGCCAAAGGGCAGGTTTTGGTTCAAATAGCACATACCAAAGTCGTTGAGCACGGTAGCGCCTGCGTCAATTTGGCTGGCGATGCGCTCGGCGCGGGCTTGGCTTTTGCTGAAGACGGAAGACTGCAGGCCAAAGACCGAGCCATTGGCGATGCGCACGGCATCGGCATCGCGCTCAAATTTCATGATGAGCAGCACGGGGCCAAAAACTTCCTCTTGCGCGATGCGCATATCGGGGCTGACATCGACCAGCACCGTAGGCGCAAAAAAGTTGCCTTTGGCGTATGCGCCCTCAGTCAGGCGCTTGCCGCCGACGATGGCCTTGGCGCCGCTAGCCAGCGCGTCATCGACCAAATCCTCTATCACCTTGACTTGCAGGGGCGAGCAAATCGCGCCCACATCCACGCTGCCAGGCTGCGCCGCATGGCCTTGCCGCAATTGGCTGGCCACGCTTTGTATTTGCTGCACAAAACGCTCGTAAATGCCTGCTTGCACCAAGATGCGCTCGGGCGCGACGCAGCTTTGCCCCAGATTGACCAAGCAACCGCCCAAGGCGCTGTGTACGGCGCGGTCGAGATCGGCGTCGTCACACACAATCAGCGGGTCTTTGCCGCCCAGCTCCATCACCGTGGGCGTCAGGGTTTCGGCAGAACCTGCGACGATGCGGCGGCCATTGCCGACCGAGCCGATAAACAGGATTTTTTGCACGCCAGCACGCACCAGTGCCGCACCCGTGTCGCCATAGCCGTTGATGATTTGCACCGTGTCGCGGCTGATGCCGTGCTGGTCAAACACGCTGTTGATCAGCTGCTGAAAATACTGCGTGCTCCAGGCCACGGCCTCGGAAGCTTTCAGCACCACGGCATTGCCAGCCATCAGCGGATCGGCAAAGCTGGCGAAGATGTTTTGGAAAGGGTAGTTCCAGGGCACGATGCAGGCCACCACACCCAAGGGGCGGTATTCGATGCGGCCTTTTTTGTGCAACAGCGGCCCGCCCATGCTGACTTTTTCGGTTTTTAAATAGCGTTCGCCGTTTTGGATGAGCCAGCGCAATTTATTCGCCACGGTCATCACTTCGCCCAAGGCGGCATTTTCAAAAGTTTTGCCCCCGTCTTGCACCACGGCGGCGCAAATGGCATCCATGTTCTGCAAGATGGTGGCCAGCAAAGTGCGAAACACGGCGCGGCGCTGGGCAAAACTGGTTTGCGCCCAGGCGGTTTGCGCGACGCGGGCGCGGGCAATAATGGCCTGCACCTGTTCGGCGCTGGCGGCGGGCACTTCGCCCAGTTTTTCGCCCGTGGCGGGGTTAAAGCATTCGATGGTGGTGGCGTTCATGGTATGAATTTGATAGCTGTTCAGGCAGGTTTTACGGTTTAAATGGTGGTTTTGGTGTTTGGTTTTATCCCCTCCCCCTTTGGGGGAGGGCTAGGGTGGGGGCTGGCGACCAAGTGCATATAACCCTCACCCCTGCCCCTCTCCCTCGGGGAGAGGGAAGTCACGCACGCCATATTCCGCCAACACCATGTCCGCCCCACGCCAAGCCAGCATCATGCTGGGGGCGTTGAGCGCGGCGACGGGAATTTCGGGCATGAGGCTGGCATCCATGACGCGCACATTGGCCAAGCCTTTGACGCGCAAATCGGCGGGCGAAACGGGCGAAGCCGCATCTGCCCCCATGCGGCAGCTGCCGGCAAAGTGGTAGGTGGTCATGCTGGCTTTGCGCAGCCACTTCCAGAGTTTGGCCTGGCTGATGCCGGGCTTGGCGCCCGCTGATAGGGGTTTTAAACCCGCTTCGACCAAGCTGGGCTGGGCGGCAATTTGCTGGGCGCGTTCGATGCCTTGTTCCATCAACTGCTGGTCGTGCGGGCTTTGGTACCAAGCGGGGTCTATCAATGCTGCGTCTTGCGGATTTTTGCTGGCTAGGCGCACGCTGCCGCGTGAAGTGGGTTTGCCCAAAATCACCACAATGCCAAAGAGTTTCTCGACAAAGGCATCGACTGGGCGCAAAAACATCGCGCCATCAATGCAGCGGCGCAGCGCCCAGCGCAGCCATTTTTGCCGCAGCAAAAATTCGGGCAGGGCCAAAATCGGCAGCATGCGGTGCATGGCGTGGCGCAGGGTGGCGTGGGCGGCAAAGCCGACCCAGCACATTTGCGGCGCACCGGCTTCGCCCGTGGCGGTATCAAAGGCATAAACCTGCGGAAAAGCAAAATCGGGTGCGGTTTTGCTGCGGTAAAACAGGCAGACATTGGGGTGGTCTTGCAGGTTTTGCCCCACGCCCGCGCTATCTAACACCACGGGCAGGCCTAGGCTGCGCAGATGTGCGGCTTCGCCCACGCCAGACAGCAGCAGCAGGCGCGGGGTTTCTAGCGCGCCCGCCGTCAAAATCACCTCTTTGCCAACCTGCACTTCATGCGTTTGGCCTTGGTGCGTATAACGCACGGACTTGGCGCTTTGCCCTTCAAAAACGATGCCTTCGACCTGTGCGCCCAGCACGATGCGCAGGTGCTGGCGCAGGGGGCTGCCTTTGTCGGCCAGCGGCTCTTTGATAAAGGCACGGTAAGAGCTGCGGCGCTTATCGCCCGCGTAGTTCATGTCGTTGGCGCCGACTTTGGCGCTCAAGTCGCCGCTGTTCAGGCCGTTTTCTGCTTGCATGCCAGCGCCAACGCAAGCCTTGATAAAGCGTTCAACAAACAGCGTGGCAAAGCGCGGGCGCGGTTGCAGGCGGGCTTCTACGGCCTCAAATGCGGGCAGGCAATCTGCCCACTGCCAGCCTGCGCCCCAGTTGGCGTAATCGCGCGCATCGCCACGGGTGTAAACCATGCCATTGACCGAGCCTGAGCCACCCATGCCGCGCCCCGTGCCTAGGTATTTGCGCCCCATGCCTGGCATCTTGGCGCTCATGCGCTGCCACATGGTGGCGTCGTTGGCAAAAGCATCTTTAAAACCATCGGCGCGCAGGGTTTCGGGGTGGGCTTCGGCGGCCTCGCCCGCTTCTAGCAGCAGCACGCTATGCCCGTTTTCAGCCAAGCGCGAGGCCACAATGCAGCCAGCCGAGCCTGCACCGATGACAACAAAATCTGCTTCTTGGGGGAGGATAACCATGGGGCGAACCGTTATACTTTGCGTTAATCAGTGTGCTGATGTTTTATCAGGATGCTGATTCTAAACACAAATATCAGGGTACTGACAAAGCCCGAGTAAAAATATTTATAGGTAAAAACCCTAGTGGAAACGGGATTCATTTGGTCCATCGACCTACTCAGCCATTTGGTGCGCCAGCAGATCAACGCCCTGCTCGCGTCCTTGGGGCTGACTTTTCCGAAATATTCGGCGCTTAAGGCGATAGAAGATAGGCAAGCACTAACCAATGCGGATTTAGCACGCGCCTGTTTGGTGCGCCCGCAAACCATGAACAGCATCGTGCGGGATATGGAAAGCGCTGGCCTGATTGCTGCCGAATCCGACCCCGATCACAGCCTGAAAATCCTCTACCGCTTAAGCCCCAAGGGGCAGCACTTGCTGCGCGAGGCGCATATGATCGTGCGCGGCTTGGAGGAGCTTTTCCTCATCGGCTTGGGCGAAGCCAAGGTGCGCGAAATGCAAGACATGATGGCCAACACCTTGGCGCGTATGCAGCAGTTTGGGCGTTAAGGGAGATGCCTTTTTTACTGGCATCCTTAAACCGGACTGGCGATGGAGATCTGGCCAAGGCTAGCTGGCAGTATTTTTTATTAAAATGGGCAAAATTGCAGGTAAAACCTGCCTGAGCAGCTCATTTTTTAATAGCTGTAATCATCCACTTGATGCGGCTTGCCCGCCCTTCATCGCACTTGACTGCCCTTGTTATGGCCACTGACAGCTCCAACACCATCCGCACTGCCCAAGCTGCAGCCGATTACAACGCCAGCCTGAAGCAAAAAGCCCAGGCCAAGCTGGCCCGCATCCCTATCAAAGTCGATGGCGGCGCGCCGGTGCTGAAAAAGCCCGATTGGATCCGCGTCAAAGCCGGTAGCGTGAACACGCGCTTTTACGAAATCAAGCAAATTCTGCGCGAGAACAATCTGCACACCGTGTGCGAAGAGGCCAGCTGCCCCAATATCGGCGAATGCTTTGGCAGCGGCACAGCCACCTTCATGATCATGGGCGATAAATGCACGCGCCGCTGCCCGTTTTGCGATGTTGGCCACGGCCGCCCCGACCCGCTGGATGCCAATGAGCCCGAAAACCTGGCCAAAACCATCGCCCAGCTGCGCCTGAACTATGTGGTGATTACCAGTGTGGACAGGGACGATTTGCGCGATGGGGGCTCGCAACACTTTGTCGATTGCATCCAGCGCATTCGCGCGCTTTCGCCCGCCACGCAGATTGAGATTTTGACGCCCGATTTCCGGGGTCGCGACGAGCGCGCGCTGAACATTTTGCTGGCTGCGCCGCCCGATGTGATGAACCACAATCTGGAAACCGTGCCCCGTTTATACAAAGAGGCGCGCCCCGGGTCTGACTACCAATTCAGCCTGAATTTGCTGAAAAAGTTCAAGGCGCTCAACCCCAACACGCCGACCAAAAGCGGCATCATGGTGGGCTTGGGCGAAACCGACGACGAGATTTTGCAAACCATGCGCGATATGCGCGCGCATGACATCGACATGCTGACCATAGGCCAGTATTTGGCGCCGACCACAGCGCATTTGCCTGTGCGCCGCTATGTGCACCCCGATACCTTCAAAATGCTAGAGCGCGAGGCCTATGCCATGGGCTTTCAACGCGCCACAGTGGGGGCGCTGGTGCGCAGCAGCTACCACGCCGATGCACAAGCGCATGGGGTGCAGACGGGGCAATCCTAGGCTGGCAATAGCCTGAGCGTGGAAAGGGTTTCGTCATCCCAGCACAAACCCCGTCATCCCAATACAAATCCCGTCATCCCAGCGTAGGCTGGGATCCACTCCGCTGATGCCTAAGACCCGCAGCGTGACCTAGGGTTTCGGCTGGTGGATTCCCGCCTTCGCGGGAATGACGAGGTAGTGGGGTGCGGTTGGTTGGGCTTCGTCATTCCCGTGGCCTGCTAGCGTAGCTAAAACGGGAATCCATGTATTCGCTATCCCAGCAAAAATCCCCAAAAACACCATCAAAAAAATGAGCTGCTCAGGCAGGTTTGGCGGCCTAAAACGCGGATTTGGCTTGTGAAAACCCAAGCCTCAGCACGCTGTTCTACAGCGCATCTAGGGTTTTGCCTTCCAGCGCGCTGACGATGCTTTGGTTCATGCGCCTGCCGGCAAAATCGTCGGTAGCCTGCACCAGGGCCACGGTTGCCGCTTCAATGGTGCCAGGCTCGCTGCTGCGCTCAATGGCGGCTTGCAAATCAGCCACATAAAGGTCGATGTCGGTGCGTTCGGTGCTGCTGAGTAAATGCCCATCGGCAGCCAGTGCTGTTTGCAAGGATTGCAGCAGTTGGATGCCAGCGAGCTTGGCCTCGGCCAGGGCGCGGGCGGCGATGTCCTCTTTGGCGTTGCGAAAGCTCTCTTGCAGCATGCGGGTGATGTCGCCATCGCTTAAGCCATAGCTGGGCTTGACATCGATTTTGGCCTCTACGCCTGTGGATTCTTCTTTGGCGGAGACTTGCAGCAGGCCGTCGGCATCCACGGTAAAGGTGACGCGGATACGCGCCGCACCTGCGGCCATGGGCGGAATGCCGCGCAATTCAAAGCGCGCCAAGCTGCGGCAGTTGGCGACCAAATCGCGTTCGCCCTGCAGCACATGGATGGCTAGGGCGGTTTGCCCGTCTTTAAAAGTGGTGAAGTCTTGCGCCATGGCGCAGGGGATGGTGGTGTTGCGCGGAATGATGTGCTCGACCAGTCCGCCCATGGTTTCTAGGCCCAGCGACAGGGGCGTGACATCCAATAACAGCAGTGCCTGCCCCACATGGTTGCCCGCCAGTTGGTGCGCAGAGATGGATGCGCCCAGCGCCACGACTTCGTCGGGGTTGAGGTTGGTGAGCGGCTTGCTGCCAAAAAACTCGCCTACCGCCTCTTGCACAGCCAAAAGGCGGGTGGAGCCACCGACCATGACCACGCCGTCGATCTCGTCCTTGCCCAGCTTGGCATCGCGCAGGGCGCGTTTGACGATGCCTAGGCTGCGCTCTATCCAGGGGCGGGCAATTTCGGCCAGTTGCTCGCGATTGATGCTGACGCTATAGGGGCGGCTGCCCAGTACCAGGGTGAATTGCGCGCCGGGGTGTTCGCTCAGCGCTTCTTTGGCGCGTTTGGCCATGGCCAATAAAGCAGCTTTTTCTTGGGGGCTGGCCGGTTGCGCAGCCGCAGCCCCAGCCAGCCAGTCGGCTACGGCGCGGTCGATGTCGTCGCCGCCTAAAGCCGTGTCGCCCGCAGTGGCGACGACTTCAAACACACCTTCAGACAGGCGCAAGATAGACAGGTCAAAAGTGCCGCCGCCCAAGTCATACACCGCATAAGTGCCGCGCGAATTTTGGTCTAAACCATAGGCAATGGCCGCCGCCGTGGGTTCGTTAATCAGGCGCAGCACATGCAGGCCAGCTAATTTGGCCGCGTCTTTGGTGGCCTGGCGCTGGGCATCGTCAAAATAGGCGGGCACGGTAATCACCGCGCCAAACACTTCGTCGTCAAAACTGTCCTCAGCGCGTTGGCGCAGGGTGGCCAAAATCTCGGCGGCAATCTCGACAGGCGATTTATCGCCACCGTTGGGCGTGCGGATCATGACTTGACCGGGCTGGTCCAGCAATTCGTAACTGGTCTGCCCTTCGGCAATATCGGCTTTGCCGCGCCCCATTAAGCGCTTGGCTGAGGTGATGGTGTTGGCCGGGTCGCTGCTGATGTGCTCCAGCGCCGCCCAGCCGATGTCGCGCCCTTGCTCGGTGTAGCGCAGGGCAGATGGCAAGAGCACGCGGCCTTGTAAATCGGGCAGGCATTCGGGCATACCGTGGCGCAAGGCGGCTACCAAAGAATGGGTGGTGCCTAAATCTATGCCGATGGCGAGGCGATTTTGGTGGGGGGCAGGGGTCTGCCCAGGTTCTGAGAGTTGGAGTAAGGCCATGGCGGTTGCGGCTGCGACGAAGCGATAAACCTCGTATTGTAAAAAGCCCTGACGCCAGCCAGCCTTGCATGATGAGTCATGCCAGTAAGGTTTTTAAGGATATGGTTTGGCGGGGGCTTTAGGTCGCATTTCCACATCTTCGCCAAGCGTTTCCTTAGGGAGCCTCTGCAAAACCCCCTTTCGGCGCTGGCATCTCACCATCAGGCGGGCTACTTTGCTGCAAAAAACTCACCAGAACACCCGCTATGGCTCGTTTTTTAGCCTCGTATCCCATCCTGATGGATGAGCGCCCGCATCCAAAAAGGGTTTTGCGGAGGCTCCTTAGGGTTTTTATGGTGAAGAAACAACAAAATAATCCGCCATAATGCCTTGCGTCGTATTTGTGCGACACCCGGAGTTGGGTTAAGCCTTGGTATGGCTGTTCATGCGCATCGGTATATAAGTAATAAGAGGGAAGTGAGATGGCAAATATTTTGGTGGTGGATGATGAGCTAGGTATCCGCGACTTGCTGCTCGAGATCTTGAATGATGAAGGGCATGCAGTGGAGCTGGCTGATAGTGCATCAAGTGCCCGTGCGGCGCGTCAGCGCTGTGCCGATCCGTTTGACCTCATCCTTCTGGATATTTGGATGCCCGATACGGACGGCGTCACCTTGCTTAAAGAATGGTCGGCTTCGGGGCAGTTGTGCATGCCTGTAATTATGATGAGTGGGCATGCCACGATCGACACTGCTGTGGAAGCGACAAAAATTGGCGCCCACGCTTTTCTGGAAAAGCCCATTACCCTGCAGAAATTGTTGAAAGCGGTCAATGAAGGGCTGGAGCGCAATGCACGGCAAAAGGCATTTCGTTCGGCTATGCCAGCAGCTGCAGCGATGAAGTTGATGGGCTTGCCACCTACGGCGCCGAACGAGGCAGTCGCTAGCCCCAGTCCTATTGCAGCGGTAACCCCGCTCGTTGTGGCACGCCCCCCAGGGCCGGCGGCAGAACAAAGTTTTGTGTTAGACATGCCTTTGCGCGAAGCCCGCGATGTGTTTGAAAAAGCCTATTTCGAGTTCCACCTGTCGCAAGAGTTAGGCTCGATGACGCGTGTGGCTGAGAAAACCGGCCTCGAGCGCACCCATCTTTATCGCAAGCTCAAGCAGCTGGGCGTGGATCTCAGCCGCAACAAACGCGCGGTGAATGCATAAAGCCTGCGCGCTCATGCGCAAACTTCCTTAGGTCTATTGCGCTGGGCTATCAATATTCATAGCTGCTCAGGCAGCTTTTGCGGCTTAAAACCCCAAAATATGAGCCGAAAATGAAATCGACCTTGGTCGATTTCAGTGTTTGTGCTCTTTGCGCTGACTTTGCCCGTGTTAAAAGCAAATCGACATATAATGCTGGGCTTTTCACGCTTACGCGAACCTCAAAACCCAAGGCCGCAGGAGACCAATATGCCCGCAGACCCTTGGCTTGATAGCGAGCAGTGCGCGTCCGACTTTTCCCCGCTAGACCGTCAGCAAGCGCAGGCTTTGCAGGCTGAGCAAGGGGTTTTGTGTCTGATTTGCGCCTGGGGCTGGCAAGGTGCTTTGGCGGCTGTATTGCTGCTTGGGCTCTATGGTTGGGGCTTGGGGTGGTCGGTTTGGTGTTCGGCTTTGGTGGGGGTGCTCGCGGCTTGGTTGCCGCAGGCGCTGTTTCTGCTAGGTGCTGGGCGAAAAATTGGGCAAATGGCTGCGGCAGCTTGGCTGGTGCAGTTGTTTTGCTGGGAAGCAGTGAAGTTGGTATTGACGCTGGTGCTGATGGCGCTGGCGGCAGTGTGGATTCGAGATGTGAGTTGGTTGGCGTTGCTGCTGGCTTTCATCTTTACGCTAAAAGTCGGTTGGGGGGCGCTTTTTGTGCAGCATTTGCGCAGGGCTACTTCGGCGGGCACAGTCTCAAGGTGATTTGAATGAGTGAAACAGCACACGAAGTTGCTGCCGGTGCGGCAAGCGATGTGGCCACGCAGGCTGCGGCTCATGGGCCGACGGCAAGTG
>JAMIFN010000106.1:0-18159 GCA_035906235.1 Allobrachymonas sp.
GCTGAGCCTGTTTATAAGTCAGCTCCCCTCTTTCGACCTGCTCGACCACTGACAATTTAAAAGCCAAGGTGTAATCCTTCTGACTGCGCTTGATGCATGTTTCCATAAGCCTTTCCTCGTTAAGAAGGCCTAACTTGTCAAGCTATTTCAGGATGGGTCAAATGAGCAAAATAAGCCGCGAAACGCCGCGCCTAGCGTTGACCCTATAATCGCGTCCGTTGGTGCTTCGCCCGCCCTTTCGTGGTGGGCAGTTCAACGGGAAGCAGGAGGGACGCGCCCACACGGGCACCATCAGTCCTAACCTGCGCTGCCCCCGCAACAGTAAGCGGCTTGGCTATTGGTGACGCAATGGCCTACGGTTTCTCACACACGCCACTGAACGCCTCTTGCGTTTGGGAAGGCTGCTAGAAACTCCATGCCGCCAGCCTGGATACCGGCCAACAAGGCGGCTGCGCTTTAACCGAAAAAAGCGCGGCCTTATGCTGCATCTGGCGGGGTACCCAGGCGCAGCGCAAAGGCATTTCTTTTTTCTTTTTCTGCCATGTCCATCCGCACACCTGCCCTGCGCCGCTCTTTACTGGCCGCATGCGCCAGCCTAGCCCTTGCCTCTTTCAGCGCTCAGGCGCAAATCACGGCGGCGCAGGCCGACACTGCCGCCATCGACCGCCAGCCAGACAGCCTACCCGCCACCGTGGTTACAGCCAGCGGCTTTAAAGAAAACGCCGCCACCCAAACCCAAGGCGTCGGCGTCATTACCGCGCAAGACATTGCCCAAAGCGGCGCGCGCAGCGTGACCGAGGCACTGCAGCGCGTGCTGGGTTTGCTGCCTATGAAGTTGGATTTGTCAGGCACTGGCAGTGCGGGCATCGATTTACGCGGTTGGGGCGGCGCAGCCTGGAGCAACCAGGTCGTCATCGTTGATGGCCTGCGCATGAACGAGGGCGATTTGTCCGCGCCGCAGCTGGCCAATCTGCCCATAGACAGCATCGAGCGCATTGAAGTCGTGCGCGGCGCAGCATCAGTCTTGTATGGCGAAGGTGCCAGCGCAGGCGCCATCATCATCAGCACCAAGGCAGGTTTGGGCGTTGCCCGCAAAACGGGCGGCAGCGTCAGCGCAGGTGTAGGCAGCAACAACCTGCGCGAGCTGGCGGCCAACGCCACTTTTGCGGCAGCCAATGGCTTTTCGCTCGATGCCTCTGCACAAAAACGCAAAACCGATAACCACCGCCAGAATTTTGCGGCTGACAGTGAAATCGCCCGTATCGGCGCGCAGTGGAGCAATGATTGGCTGCGCTTGGGCGCGCATATCGGCCAAGACGACAAGAACAGTGGCCTGCCTGGTAGTTTGAGCGCAGCGCAATACGCGGCCAACCCTGGCCAAACAGCTACGCCCAATGACCGCGTGCATCAACGCAGCAATCAGCATGGTATTTTTGTGCAGGCCCAGTTGGCTGATTGGGAACTGGCTTTTGACAGCAATTGGCGCGACAAGGCCTCGCGCAGCGTCAGTGCCTTTGGTGCCTACGATTTTGATTTAGATGCCCGCAACAGCAGCTTGCGTGCGCGCCACCAATTCAAGGGCGCTAGCCTGAACAACACCCTCATCATGGGCCATGACGAGAGCCGCTGGGAGCGCAAAGTGCTGGGGGCTTGGCCCAGCACCGCTACCGCCAAAAATACGGGCTGGTATATCAAAGATGAGTTAAGCCTGCCAGCCAGCGGCACGCAACTGAGCGCCGGTCTGCGCAGCGAAAAAGCCCAAAAAGCAGAAAGCGGCAGCACCAGCACTCTAGACAAGCGCGTCAATGCCTGGGAACTGGGCATCGCGCAAACCTTAACGCCTGAATGGGCAGTTTTTGCCCGCGCCGCCAAAGCCATGCGTATGGCCAATGTGGATGAATTCAGCTTTGTGGCGCCTGGCTACACCATCCAGCCGCAGACATCTCAAGACCTAGAGGCTGGCCTGCGCTGGAACACCGCCGACAGCAAACTGGAACTGCGTGCCTACCGCAGCCGCGCCAAAAATGAAATTGGCTACGATCCACTCTTTCCCAACCCCTTCAGCTGGACAGGTTTTGGTGCCAATGTCAACTTTGACCCCACCACCCGCAGCGGCCTAGAGCTGGATGCGCGCCAGCAAATCAGCAGCAGCCTAAGCCTACAAGCCAACGCCGCTGTACGCAAAGCAAAATTCAGCAGCGGCACTTATGCGGGCAAAACTGTGCCGCTGGTAGCCAAGCAAACCCTGAGTCTGGGCGTTGTCTGGCAAGCCACCGCCGAGCACAGCGTTAATGCCCGTGCCAATTGGGTGGGTAGCCAACAGGTTGATTTCAACAATACCTGCCGCGTCCCCAGCTACAACACCATAGATATGGGCTACCGCTTTGAGCGCGGCAGCTGGCAGCTGGGCGCCCAAGTGCAAAACCTGGGCAATAAAAAATACTACAGCACAGCGTTTAAGTGCGTATTTGGGCAGACCAATGGCATCTACCCAGAAGCAGGTCGGCAGCTGAGCGTGAATCTGCGCTACCAGTTCTAAGAACTGCGCCCCCCAGACGCCAAACCGCAGCCCTTGTGCTGCGGTTTTTTTATGCGCCCGCCCAGGCTATTTGCCAAAGATGGCTGCGCACGCGCCGTAAAATCACGGGATGACTAGCCTAGCCCCTCTCCGCCTTGCGGACACATACCAGCACAAAACCATCGAACAAGCCACTCAAGCGGCATGGCGTGCGCAAGACGCCTACCGCGTCACGGAAGACGCGAGCAAAGACAAGTTCTACGCCTGTTCCATGCTGCCCTACCCCAGCGGCAAGCTGCATATGGGCCATGTGCGCAACTACACCATCAACGACATGCTCACGCGCAGCCTGCGCATGCAGGGCAAAAATGTGCTCATGCCCATGGGCTGGGATGCCTTTGGCCTGCCCGCCGAAAACGCCGCGCTGAAAAATAAAGTGCCGCCCGCGCAATGGACTTACGACAACATCGCCTATATGAAAGGCCAGATGCAGGCCATGGGTTTGGCGATAGATTGGAGCCGCGAAATCGCCACCTGCAACCCCGATTACTACCGCTGGAACCAGTGGCTGTTTTTAAAAATGCTGGAAAAAGGCATTGCCTACCGCAAAACCCAAGTGGTGAACTGGGACCCCGTGGATATGACGGTGCTGGCCAATGAGCAAGTGGTCGATGGCCGTGGCTGGCGCACGGGTGCACTGGTCGAAAAACGCGAAATCCCAGGCTACTACCTCAAAATCACCGATTACGCGCAAGAGCTGCTGGACCATGTGCAAGTAGGCAACCCAGCAGCCACCTTAGACGGCTGGCCTGAGCGCGTGCGCCTGATGCAGGAAAACTGGATAGGCAAATCCAGCGGCCTGCGCTTTGCCTTTACGCACAACATTGCAGGCGCTGATGGGCGATTGATAGGCGACGGCAAGATGTTTGTCTTTACCACCCGCGCCGACACCATCATGGGCGTATCGTTTGCTGCCGTGGCTGCCGAGCACCCGCTCAGCGCACACGCCGCTAGCAGCAACCCCAAGCTGGCCGCCTTTATTGAAGAATGCCAGCAAGGCGGCACGACCGAGGCCGAAATGGCACTCAAAGAAAAAGTCGGCATGGACACGGGTTTGAGCGTGACGCACCCGCTGACAGGGGCGCAAGTGCCGCTGTGGGTGGGCAACTATGTGCTGATGAGCTATGGCGATGGCGCGGTGATGGGCGTGCCCGCGCACGACGAACGCGATTTTGCGTTTGCGCTGAAGTACGGCATTGAAATCAAACAAGTCATTAGTGCAGCAGAAGATATTTTTGCAGGTGAATCAACTGGTAAACCATGGGCTGCTAACGCTGCATTCAATAACCAAAAATGGAATGACTGGTATGCATCTAAAGATGGCATGTGCATTAACTCTGGCGTACTCGACGGCCTAGGCTACGCTGCCGCCGTGGATAAAGTCGCAGCTTTACTCAGCGATAAAGGCCTAGGCGAGAAAAAAACCACTTGGCGTTTGCGCGACTGGGGCATTAGCCGCCAGCGCTATTGGGGCACGCCGATTCCCATCATCCACTGCGATGACTGCGGCGCCCAGCCCGTGCCCGAAAAAGACCTGCCCGTGGTGCTGCCGCAAGACTTGGTGCCAGACGGCAGCGGCAACCCGCTGAACAAGTGCGAGGGTTTCCTGAAAGTGGCCTGCCCCTGCTGCGGCAAAGATGCGCGGCGCGAAACCGACACCATGGACACCTTTATTGATTCGTCCTGGTATTTCTTGCGCTATTGCGACCCGCAAAACAGCGAAAAAATGGTGGACGGCGGCGCAGCCTATTGGATGGCCCAAGGCGGCATGGATCAATACATCGGCGGTATTGAACACGCCATCTTGCACCTGCTCTACGCGCGCTTTTGGACCAAGGTCATGCGCGATCTGGGTTTGCTGCAAGTCGATGAGCCATTCAAAAAACTGCTGACGCAGGGCATGGTGCTCAACCACATCTACAGCCGCCGCACGGCCAAGGGCGCAAAAGAGTATTTCTGGCCCAAAGATGTGGAACATGTGCTGGATGATGGCGGCAAAGTGGTGGGTGCCAAACTCATCACCCCGCAAGAAAGCGCCGATGGCTTGCTGCCCGTGGGCACGGCCATTGATTACGAGGGCGTGGGTACCATGTCCAAATCCAAAAACAATGGCGTCGATCCGCAGGATTTGATCGAGAAATACGGCGCCGATACCGCCCGCCTCTACACCATGTTCACCGCCCCGCCCGAGGCTACGCTGGAGTGGAACGATGCGGCGGTTGAAGGCAGCTACCGCTTTTTGCGTCGCGTCTGGAATTTTGCCGCCGCGCAGCAGGCTCGCCTAGCGCCGCTGGTGGGGCAAAAACCCGAGCAAGCCGCACTCAGCGATGCCGGCAAAGCCTTGCGCCGCGAAGTGCATGTGGTGCTGGGGCAAATCCAGTTTGACTACGAGCGCATGCAGTACAACACCGTGGTGTCGGGCTGCATGAAGTTGCTCAATGCGCTGGAGGGCTTCAAATCCAGCCCAGCCGCCGCTGATGATGCCGTGCTGGCCGAAGGTCTATCCCTCTTGCTGCGCACCCTCTACCCCGCCTGCCCACACATGACCCACGCCATTTGGCAGGGCTTGGGCTATGCCGCCGCGCATGGCGATTTGCTCGATACGGCTTGGCCCCAAGTCGATAAAGCAGCCCTGGTGCAAGACGAAATCGAGCTGATGCTGCAAATCAACGGCAAGCTGCGCGGTGCATTAAAAGTGCCCGCAGCGGCAGACAAAGCGCAAATCGAGCAGCTGGCCTTGGCCTGCGAAGATTTTCAAAAACACAGCCCTGGCGCGACGCCGAAAAAAGTGGTGGTCGTGCCCGGGCGTTTGGTCAATATCGTGGTTTAAGCATATGCAGACACCCTACACTTCACGCCGCCAGTTTGCCGCCCGCACAGCCTTGGCGCTCGCTGCCATCGCGCTGCTGCCCTCGTGCGGTTTTGCCCTCAAAGGCTCGGCGCAGCTGCCTTTTACCTCGCTGTACTTTGATGCCAGCGAAAGCGGCCCCACGGCCACAGCGCTGCGACGCCAGCTCTTGGGCGTGCCGGGCTTGGCTCTGCTAGAAAACCCCGCGCAACGCGCCCAAGCGCAAGTGGTGCTGCTGGTTAAAAAAGACAGCCAAGACAAGCGCAGCATAGGCTCTAACGCCTACGGCCTCACGCGCGAATTGCAGCTGACCAGCCATTTTGACTACGAGCTGCAAGCCGCCGATGGCCGCACCCTGGGCGAGCCCGTGGCGCTAGAGCAGCGCCGCGACATCAACTACAACGAGGCCATCATCCTCTCGAAAGAGGGCGAGGAAGACATGCTCTACCGCGATATGGCGCAAGACCTGGCGCAACAAGTTTTGCGCCGCTTAGCGGCCGTGCACTAAGGCTAAGCGCCCCTCAAGTCTGAAAGGAAAAACCATGCAATTTGCCTTTATCGGCGGCGGCAATATGGCCAGCGCCATCATTGCGGGCCTGATCAAAAACGGCGCCGCCGCCAGCAGCATCCAGGTGGTAGAGCCCTACGCCCCGCAGCGCGAGAAATTGGCGCAAGACTTTGCCGGCATCGTGCTGCACGAGCAGGCAGGCAGCGCCCTGCAAAGCGCGCAATTGGTGGTTTGGGCGGTCAAACCCCAAGTCTTTCAAGAAGTGGCCGCGCAAACCGCCCGCTTTGTGAGCCAAGCCCTGCACCTAAGCGTAGCCGCCGGCATCAACTCAGACAGCCTGGCCGCTTGGCTGGGCAGCCAGCGCATCGTGCGCGCCATGCCCAACACGCCCGCGCTGGTGGGCTTGGGCATGACAGGGCTGTTTGCCCGCGCTGGCGTTGGCGCCGCCGACAAAACGGCGGTAGAACAAGCCATCGCCGCCACAGGGCAATATCTATGGGTGGCACACGAGGCTGATTTAGACGCCGTCACCGCAGTTTCAGGCTCGGGCCCGGCCTATGTGTTTTATTTTATGGAAGCCATGATGGCCGCCGGCCAAGAGCTAGGCTTGAGCGCCGCGCAAGCCAAGCAACTGACCCTGGCCACCTTTAACGGCGCCACGCAATTGGCCGCCACTTCGCCCGAAAGCCCTGCCATCCTGCGCGAGCGCGTCACCAGCAAGGGCGGCACCACCTACGCCGCCCTCAGCCATATGCAAGCGGCCGATATCGCCGCCAACATTGCCCAGGCCATGCATAAAGCCGCCGCCCGATCGGCGGAATTGGGGCAAGAATTTGGCAAATAGCGCTGAGGATACCGTTTTAGCCATGTTTTAGCGGTTTCAGGCCGGAAAACCTGCCTGAGCAGCTCATGTATCCATAGCAAAAGGCCACCCTAGGGTAGCCTTTGCTTTTGCCTAGCTTTTGCCTAGCTTTTGCCTAGGGCGGCAGGATATACCTGCTGCAGTGGACTTAGCCGCCCCTGCGCATCATGTCGAAGAACTCGCTGTTGTTCTTCGTGGCTTTCATGTTTTTCAGCATCATCTCCATAGCCTCGATCTCGTCCATATTGTGGATGACTTGGCGCAGGATGCGGGTTTTTTGCAGAATCTCGGGCGAGAGCAGCAGCTCTTCGCGGCGTGTACCTGATTTCGTCAAATCAACCGCTGGGAATACGCGTTTTTCATACAGGCGGCGGCTCAGGTGCACCTCGCTATTGCCCGTGCCTTTGAACTCTTCAAAGATCACCTCGTCCATGCGGCTGCCGGTATCGACCAGCGCGGTGCCGATGATGGTGAGGCTGCCGCCTTCTTCCACATTGCGCGCTGCGCCAAAAAAGCGTTTGGGTCTATGCAGGGCATTGGTGTCGATACCGCCTGAGCCGATTTTGCCGCTGCTGGGCATGACATTGTTATAAGCGCGCGCCAGGCGGGTGATGGAGTCGAGCAAGATCACCACATCTTTTTTCAGTTCCACCAAGCGTTTGGCGCGTTCAATCACCATCTCGGCCACATGCACATGGCGCGTGGCGGGCTCGTCAAAGGTGGAACTAATCACCTCGCCGCGCACGCTGCGCTGCATTTCGGTCACTTCCTCGGGGCGTTCATCGACCAGCAGCACCAGCAAATGCACATCGGGGTTGTTGGCGGTGATGGCGTGGGCAATGTGCTGCATCATCACGGTTTTGCCGCTTTTGGGCGGTGCGACCAGCAGGGCGCGTTGGCCAAAGCCGATGGGCGCAATCAAATCAATCACGCGGCCGGTGATGTTTTCTTCGCTCTTGATGTCGCGCTCTAGGCGGAATTGGCGATTCGGAAAAAGCGGCGTCAAGTTTTCGAACATGATGCGGTTTTTCATCTGTTCGGGCGCCATGCCGTTGATTTTGTCCAGCTTATTCAGCGCAAAGTAGCGCTCGCCGTCTTTGGGAATGCGCACCTCGCCCTCAATCGCATCGCCAGAATGCAAATTAAAGCGGCGCACCTGGCTGGGGCTGATGTAGATATCGTCGGTGCTGGCGGTAAAGCTGGCCTCGGGGCTGCGCAAAAAGCCAAAACCGTCGGGCAAAATTTCCAACACGCCATCGGCCACCACTTCTTCGCCCGTTTTGGCGCGTTTTTTGATGATGGCCATCATCAGCTCTTGCTTGCGCATACGGCCAGCGTTGTCCACCTGCAGCTCTTCGGCTTGTTGTTGGACGGCAGAGATGTGCAGGTTTTTTAATTCGTTGAGATGCATAAAGAAAATGCCAAGAGAGGATGCAAAGAGAAATGAGGCCTTAGCGCGCCCAAGCAAATTCGCGGCACAGGCCGCGCAGCGTGGGGGCTATCCGTAGCAAAAGGCTAGAGAAAATACAGGGCTGAAAAAATGAGGGAGGGGTTTTGCGCCAGGAGGGCGAAAAAACCAAACGGCTTGGTAGGCAGATTCCCCGCCGCCGCGATAGCGCGGCTTGGAACGGGTTGGAGCAGCTAGCGCCGTGAGAATGGTGTTCTTGGGGCGCGATTCTACACATATTTGCCTGCCCACCTTGGCGCAGCCCAAGCCGCCTTCAGCGCGAGCTCAGCGCGCTTGGGCAAAGTGCTACATTTGCACCCCATGCAAGAACTCCACGGCAAAACCATCCTCTTAGGGCTATCAGGCGGCATCGCCTGCTACAAATCGGCTGAGCTAACGCGCCTACTCGTCAAAGCCGGTGCCAGCGTGCAGGTGATGATGAGCCAAGCGGCCTGCCAATTCATCAGCCCCGTCACGCTACAAGCGCTCAGCGGCCAGGCCGTGTTTACCGACCAGTGGGACGCACGCGCTGACAACAATATGGCGCACATCAACTTGGGGCGCGGCGTGGATGCCATCGTCATCGCCCCTGCCAGCGCCGACATGATTGCCAAGCTAGCGCAAGGCCGCAGCGATGAAATCATCAGCCTGACCTGCTTGGCGCGGCCTGCGGGCACGCCCCTGCTGCTGGCACCCGCCATGAACCGCGAAATGTGGCAACACCCCGCCACCCAGCGCAATTTGGCGCAAGCTGTTGCCGACGGTGCGCGCAATCTGGGCGTGGGCTGCGGCGAGCAAGCCTGTGGCGAGTTTGGCGATGGTCGCATGCTGGAAGCCGAGGAGATTTACGCCGAGATACTCGCCGCGCTTAGCCCACAACATTTAGCCTGCAAAAAGGTGCTGATTACCGCTGGCCCCACCTACGAAGCCATAGACCCCGTGCGCGGCATCACCAACCGATCCAGCGGAAAAATGGGCTATGCCATTGCCCAAGCCGCACGCGAGGCGGGGGCAGAGGTCACCCTGGTCAGCGGCCCCGTCGCCCTGCCCTGCCCGCGGGGTGTGAGGCGTATCAGTGTGCAATCGGCGCAAGACATGCTGCAAGCCGTGCAAAGCGAAGTGGCCAGCGCCCAACTTTTTATCGCCGCTGCCGCTGTTGCCGATTGGCGCGTAGCCAATGCCGCCGCGCACAAGCTGAAGAAAGACGGCACAGGGCAAGCGCCCGCGCTGGAATTTGCCGAAAACCCCGATATTTTGGCCACCGTTGCTGCCAGCGCCCGCGCCCAAGCTGGGCAGCTGTATTGCGTGGGCTTTGCCGCTGAAAGCGAAAACTTGGAAAGCCATGCCAAGGCCAAGCGCGAACGCAAAGGCGTGCCCCTGCTGGTCGGCAATATCGGGCCAGACACTTTTGGCCAAGACGACAATGCCCTGCTATTGGTCGATGCCCAAGGCTGCCGCGAACTGCCCCGCGCCAGCAAGCGCGTGCTGGCGCAGCAACTTATCGCTGAAATTGCCAGCAGATTAGCAAGCTGATTAGCGGGCTGATTAGCGGGCTGATTCAGCCTCGCACAAAGCCACCACTCAGATCAGGCTGGCGCAGCGCTAAATCGGGCCAAGCGCTAGCGTCTATGGCCTCGCACCAGCCATGCCAAGCGGCGTAGCCCAAAATCGGCATGATGACGATATGCGCCAAAAAGCCCGTGGCCAACCCTAGGCTGAGCAAAACCACAATGATGACCGCCCACTGCAGCGTCACCAGCGGATTGCGCAGGCAGGCGTTCACGCTGGTGAGAAAAGCCGTGACCATATCCACCTTTTTGGCCGCCAACATAGGCAGGCTAAAGGCCGTCATGGCAAAGCAAATCAGTGCAAAAACGGCACCAAAGGCCGAACCCAATAACAAAAACCACAGGGTTTGCGAGCCATTGCCCTCGGTCAAAAGCTGGTAGTGGCGCAGCGCCTCAAAAAACACATGTTGCTCGGCGTCGCTGGCGGGAAAAAACGCCAGCGCCATCATGCCTGCGCGCGCCCACACCAGTACCAACACCCCTTGGCACAGGGCAAACACGCCCGCCTGCCCCATCAGCTGCCCTATGGCCAAAGTGCTTTGCCCAAAACTGGGCGTTTCGTCCTTTTGCAGACTGCGACTAACGGCATACAAACCCACGCCCAAGAGCGGCGCAACAAACACAAAGCCCGAAACCAGCACCGCCAGCAAAGCGAAACGCCCCATCCACCAAGCCAGCGCTGAAACCGACAAGCAGATGGCCGTGATGATGCAACCCCACAGCAGACTCAAAGCCGGTGCCGCGCAAAAATCGCGCCCAGCCAAACGCAGCCAACGCCAAGGCGCAGCCAAGCTTAAGCGGCGGCAAGGCGCCAAGATAGGCAGTGCGGGCGCTGCGTCAGCCTTGGCGGCGGCAGGATCTGGAGTGTTAGGCATGGGCGCAGGCTTTCTGGGGCAAAAGAGCCTGCAGCATAAAAGGCTTTACCCTGCAGCCTGCTAGGGGTTTATCCGAGCAGGGCTCGCCTCTGTTTTCAACAGTCAAATCAGGGTTTTAGGCCGTAAAACCTGCCTGAGCAGCTCACTTTTTGATAGAAGCTCTGGCTTGCGCAGCAGGCCGCAGATCCGCTGACAGCTGCGCTTGCATCACCCCCTGCATCACCAGATTCAGCACAGCGCCCCACATCCACGCGCCCTAAGCCTAGCGTGGCGGCGCACCGCTACAATCTGCCGCCTTATGAAAGCATTTCTGCGCGAGAACCTCGCCAAACACGCCGAGCGCCTGGCCGATTTAGAAAGCCTGCTGGCCAGCCCCGACATCATGGCCGACGCCAAGGCCTTTCGCAATTTATCCAAAGAGCATGCCGAGCTGACGCCTGTGGCTGGGCGCTGGGCGCGTTATCAGCAGATCGAGGCCGATATCGCCGCCGCGCAAGATTTGCTGCAAGACGCCGATATGGCCGAGATGGCACAGGAAGAAATCGACAGTGGCGAGGCCGAAAAGCTGGCAATTGAGGCCGATTTGCAGCGTCTCTTGCTGCCCAAAGACCCAGACGACGACCGCCCCGCGTTTATCGAAATCCGCGCCGGCACGGGCGGCGATGAATCGGCGCTGTTTGCTGGCGATTTGGCACGCATGTACACCCGCTATGCCAGCACCCAGGGCTGGCGCGTTGAGGTGATGAGCGAATCGCCCAGCGAGGTAGGCGGCTATAAAGAAATCGTGCTGCGCATGGAAGGCGAGCGCGTCTACGGCAAGATGAAGTTTGAATCGGGCGGCCACCGCGTGCAGCGCGTGCCCGCCACCGAGACACAAGGGCGCATCCACACCAGCGCCTGCACCGTGGCGGTGATGCCCGAGCCCGATGAGGCCGAAGAAATCACCCTCAACCCCGCCGACTTGCGCATCGACACCTTCCGCGCCAGCGGCGCTGGCGGCCAGCACATCAACAAAACCGATTCGGCCGTGCGCATTGTGCATTTGCCCACGGGCATCGTGGCCGAATGCCAAGACGGGCGCAGCCAGCACAGCAATAAAGCCCAAGCCATGCGCGTGCTGCAAGCGCGGATCAACGACAAAGAACGCAGCGAACGCGCCGCGAAAGAAGCCGCCACGCGCAAAGGCCTAGTGGGCACGGGCGACCGATCCGACCGCATCCGCACTTATAACTACCCGCAGGGGCGTTTGAGCGACCACCGCATCAACCTGACCCTGTACAAACTGCTGCTCATCATGGAAGGCGATTTGGGCGATGTGACCAACGCCCTGCTGCAAGCGCAAGAGGCCGAGCTGCTGGCCGAAATGGGTTTGGGGGGATGAACTTAGGCGGTGGTTTTTCGACCGCATTACCCAACCCATCCAAGCCTAATTTCTCGCCCTAGCTTGCACCAGCAGGCATCGGGCGTGCGACAATAAAAACCATGTCGCACCTCGATGAAGCCCCTGCCCACCCACCTTCCAACTCCAGCCACACTGCTGCTGCGCAAGCGGCCAGCGCTGCCAGCTTTGCCCAATTGCTGGGCAAACTGGATTATTTAGAGCCCAGTGATATCGAGCTGGTGCGGCGCGCCTACAAAATGGCCGACAGTGCGCATCTAGGGCAAAAACGCCAAACGGGCGAACCCTATATCACCCACCCTATCGCCGTGGCCGAGCAATGCACCGTCTGGCGGCTAGATGCCTCGGCTATTATTGCAGCCCTGCTGCACGACACCATGGAAGACTGCGGCGTGAGCAAGGCCGACATTGCGCACGAATTTGGCAGTCAAGTGGCCGATTTGGTCGATGGCCTGACCAAGCTGGACAAAATCCAATTTGCCACCAAAGAGGAAAGCCAAGCCGAGTCTTTTCGCAAAATGCTCTTGGCTATGGCGCGTGATGTGCGTGTGATTTTGGTCAAATTGGCCGATCGCACCCACAATATGCGCAGCCTGCACGAGATGAAGCGCGACAAACGCGAGCGCATCGCCCGCGAAACCATGGATATCTACGCCCCCCTGGCCACGCGCTTGGGGTTGAACGGCGCGTTTGTCGAACTGCAAGATCTGTCGCTGCGCAGCCTGCACCCTTGGCGCTATGGCGTGCTAGAAAAAGCGCTGAAAACCGCCAAAGGGCGCAAACGCGACGGCATTCAGCGTGCCCTGACCGAAATTCAAAACGCCTTTACCCAAGCCGATATGCCCGCCGACATCAGCGGGCGCGAAAAATCGCTCTACTCTATCTACACCAAGATGCGCGAAAAGCAGCTGAGCTTTAGCGAAGTGCTCGATGTCTATGGCCTGCGCATTTTGCTGCCCACCCTGCGCGATTGCTACACCGCTTTAGGAGTGGTACATCAGCTCTACAAACCCCTGCCAGGCAAGTTCAAAGATTACATCGCCATCCCCAAGCCCAATGGCTACCAATCGCTGCACACCATCGTCAGCGGACCAGCAGGCATGAACATAGAGGTGCAGCTGCGCAGCTTTTCCATGCACAAAATTGCCGACAGCGGCGTGGCGGCGCACTGGCTCTACAAAACCCATACCGAAATGGGCAACGACAACGAGCGCGTTTCAACCGAGTGGCTGCAGTCGCTCATGGATATTCAGCAAAGCACCAAAGACGCAACCGAGTTTTGGGAGCATGTGCGCATCGACCTGTTCCCCGACGATGTCTATGTCATGACCCCAAAGGGCGAAATCATCAGCCTGCCACGCGGCGCTACCGTTATCGACTTTGCCTACGCCATCCACAGCAATGTGGGCGACAAAGCCCTGGCCGCCAAAATCAACGACAGCCAAGTACCTCTGCGCAGCGAGGTCAAAAACGGCGACACGGTGGAAGTCATCACCGGCCCCAGCCCAGCACCCAACCCCGCCTGGCTGTCTTTTGTGCGCACCGGGCGCGCGCGCGCCGCCATCCGCAACCACTTAAAAAATATGCAAAGCGACCAGGCGCAAGCCCTGGGGCGCAAACTGCTGGCGCAAGCCGTGCGTGCCGAAGGCTATGAACGCCTGCCGGCCGAAGATGCGCTACACGCTGCCATGTGGGACAAACTGGTCAAATTTAGCGGCAATAAATCACTGGCTGACCTCTACACCGATTTGTGCATGGGTAAACGCATCGCCAGCGTCGTAGCCAAGCGCTTGGTGATGATGCTGCACGAGCTGGGCGAAAAACCCGACCCCGTACTGCTCTCTCGCGCCCGCTTTGCCGCCGAGGACGAAAACGGCGGCGCAGGCCATGCCGACCAGCAAGGCCTAGTCATAGATGGCAGCGAAACCGCCTTTGTATTTTTTGAGCCTTGCTGCTCGCCCGTACCGGGCGAACGCATCATTGGTCACCTGGGGCAAGGCGAAGGTGTGCACATCCACACTACGCAATGCCGTATTGCACTGAAATTGCGCAAGCGCCATGCCGAAAACTTCATTCCCGCCGTCTGGGCCGATGAACCCGTGCGCCGCTTTGAAAAACCCCTGATCATCACCTTTACCAATCAAACTGGTATGTTGGCCGCGCTCACCACCGAAATCGCCCGCGCCGAAGGCGATATCACCAATGTCAATCTGGGCAAATCCAGCGCCGACCATACCGCCGAGCTGCGCTTTATGGTGAGCGTGCGCGATTTGGCCCACTTTGAAAACATCGTTAAACACATCAAGCACACCCCCGGCGTGCTACATGTGCAAACACAGTGATTTTGGAACACTAACCAGAAACTCTTTACGATTGGAGAGAACTTGCGGTATCAACGGGAAGCTAGACATTTTCCATCAAAAAAAAGCTGTTGGGCTTCGCGTCCAAACGGCTTTCGCCCTAGCTGATGTCGCTGCTGTTTAGGCTACGCGCTCAATATCAGCGCCCAGTGCTTTGAGCTTGTCTTCCATTTGGTCGTAACCACGGTCGAGGTGATAAATGCGTTCGATGGTGGTTTCGCCATCGGCCAGCAAGCCCGCAATCACCAGCCCGGCTGAGGCGCGCAAATCCGTCGCCATCACCGTGGCGCCGCTGAGTTTAGGTACGGCATTGACCACGGCGGTTTTGCCATCCACTTCAATCTTGGCGCCCAGGCGCAGCATCTCGTTCACATGCATGAAGCGGTTTTCAAAAATCGTCTCGGTGATGACGCTAGCGCCTTCGCCCAACAGATTCAGCGCCATAAACTGCGCCTGCATATCGGTGGGAAAACCTGGGTATTCGGTGGTGCGAAAGCCCTGGGGCTTCAACTGCATCACGCCTGCGCTTTGCACCCGCAGACCCGTGCTTTCAGCTTGCACAGTCACACCCGCTTCACGCAGTTTGTCGATCACGGCATCGAGGTGATCGGCGCGGGCGTGTTGCAGCAGGGCATTGCCGCCAGTAGCAGCCACCGCGCACAAAAAAGTGCCCGCTTCAATGCGGTCGGCCACCACCGCGTGCTCGCAGCCATGCAGTTTTTCAACGCCGGTGATGGTGATTCGGCTACTGCCGTGGCCTTCAATTTGCGCGCCCATTTTGATCAGCATTTCGGCCAAATCGGGGATTTCAGGCTCTTGTGCGGCGTTTTCTAGCACGGTCACGCCATCGGCCAAGCAAGCGGCCATGAGGAAATTTTCGGTGCCCGTGACCGTCACCATATCGGTCACGATGCGCGCGCCTTTCAGCCGTGTTTGCCCTTCGGGCAGCTTGGCCAAGATGTAGCCATGCTCCACCGTGATTTCAGCGCCCATGGCTTGCAAGCCTTTGATGTGCTGATCGACAGGGCGCGAGCCAATGGCGCAGCCGCCGGGCAGCGAGACCTTGGCATGGCCAAATCGTGCCAGCAAAGGCCCCAGCGCCAAGATCGAGGCGCGCATGGTTTTCACCAATTCATAGGGCGCTTCGGGCGTGAGCGGGTCGGCCGCGTGAAAGCTCATGCCGCCGCGCTCGCCGTGGGTGGCTATGGCCACGCCCATGTTTTCCAGCAGGCGGCGCATGGTGCGCACATCGTGCAGGCGCGGCACATTGCTCAGCTTCACCGCCTCAGCCGTGAGCAAAGTGGCGCACATTTCAGGCAGGGCGGCATTTTTAGCGCCAGAAATCTCGATCGTGCCGTTTAGCGGCCTGCCGCCGCGCACCAAAAGTTTGTCCATAAAAAGCTTTCTTGGGGGTTTATGCTTGCTCGGCCCATTCAGCGGGCGTAAAGGCTTTGATCGACAGGGCGTGCACTTCGTCGGTTTTCATGCGTTCGCCCAAGGTGGCGTACACCTTTTGATGCCGCGCAATCGGGCGCAGGCCGGCAAAAGCCTCAGCCACCACCACGGCATACCAGTGGCGGCCATCGCCCTGCACTTGCAAGTGTTCGCAATTTAGGCCACTGGCGATGATTTGTTGCAACTCTGCTTCTGTCATGCGAATCTCCAAGCTGCGTCGACGCAGCGCCCAAAATAAAAGGCCTGCGCGAGCAGGCTCTCAAAAAAATTGCCCAACCGTTGTCAAACAAGGGCTGGGCAATTATAGAAGCCGCAACTGGGCTTTTAAGGGCGATTCATACTCGGAATCTGCGATCCAGCGGCCTGTGCTTTTTGTATATCCCCAGCAGCTTGCGATTTTTTCAAATCCTCGGCCGCTTGTTTGAGTTTTGCCAGCACCTCGGCTTGCGCCGCCACGCCGGTGTTTTCTTTCACACCACCTTTAGCTTGGATTTCCGTATCCTTAGCCTTAGGGTCAGGCTTGGGTACAGGCGTTTGCTGCGCTTTAGGCAGTGCTTTGGGCTTCTCACCACCTAGGCCTTTCGATGTTTGCGTATCTTTGGGTGCGGCCTTCTCAGTAATTCCGCCGATGGCATTGATTTTCGCTTTGTCGCCCATATCGGCTTTTGTGCCCTCCATACTGACAGCACCACCCGCATTGATCAGCAAATCGCCCTGCCCCTGAATATTCACACCCTGGCTGCTAGAGCTGGAGTTGGTGCGTCCACCTTGGCTCTTGGCCTTGGTGTCTGGTGCACCATCTGCCACTTTGCCCACCTCCAAATGCACGCCCGTAGATTTACTGCTGCTTTTGGCTGCTTGCAAATCGATATTCCCGCCTGCAGTTAAAGCCGTGCTACCCGCGCCGCTATTGAGCTGTGTCCCCACCAGAGTCATATCTTGGCCAGCATTGATCTGGATGCCTTGGCCTGCAGCGATGCTACCCGCTTGCGAAGTGTGGGAGCTGCCCACATCCACCCCAATATGCCCTGAGACCTCTTTCACCGAGCGTGGCGCTGGCGTTGCACCTGGCGCTGGCGCTGGCGTAGGCTGAGTCTTGCGAATGGCTTGTATACCCTTTTTCGCCACTGTGCCTAGGCCAGGATTACTGCCTGGCAAGGCCGCATTAGCCGCGCCCGTGGTGCGCAGCATGCTGCCGCCTACGCCCACATCCACGCCTAGGTTAGAGCTGGTGCTCTCGGCTGCTTTGAATTCCACCTTACCGCCTGCATTGATAGCCGCTTTGCCAGCAGCCGCAACTTGGGTGCCTTCCAGCGTCGTATTGCCCCCCGAAGACAGGCTGAGGTTGCCACCAGAGCGGATCGCCCCTGCTACGGCTGTCGAGCTCTCTTTTTTACCCACGCCTACGCCCAAATTGCCTGCCGCTTCGGTACGCGTGCCGTTTTGCGTGCCTCGGCCGTCCCGCCCGAAAGCTGTGCCCTGCTCTTCCGTAGAGCGCGATGCCAAACCACTGGCCTTGCGTCCAGATGCCCCAGCACTCACATCGACAGAATTTTCTTTATGCGTGCTACGCGCTGCGTCAAAGGTCAAATTGCCTTTGGCAGCTACGCTAGCATCGCCTGTGGCGCTGATGTCTGTGCCTTCAAAACGCGCATCACTGCCAGAAGTGATTTTTAGCTTGCCGCCCGAGGTAATGCTGCCGCCTGTGGCCGTGCTGCTCTCTGAACTGGATTTGCCTACCCCTACACCAAAACTGCCACTTGCATCTGAGCTTGGCCCTGCGCGCTTAGCACCTGAGCCGCTGGCCCCCTCTTTAGCCATGCTGCCACCTAAATTGGCAGCCACATCTAAAGAGCTGCTCTTGGCGGTATCGCGTGCCGCAGCAAAATCGATTTTTCCTTTGGCATCCAATTCGGTGTCACCTTTTGCGCCCAGATTAGCGCCCTCAAAACTGGCATCACCACCCGTTTTGATTTTCAGCTTGCCGCCTGAGAGCATATTACTCACCACAGCCTGCGATGCCTCTTCATGGCTCTCGTTATAGCTGCCCTCTGCGGACAGTGCGCCCGATTTGGATTTACCGCTCTTACTAGCGGATACGCTAGCCGTCACATCCAAGCCTTTGCTATCGCTCGTTTGCGTATTGCGTGCGGCATCCACACGCAAATTGCCGCCTACATCTAACTCGGTATCGCCGCCTGAGACGATTTGCGTGCCCTCTAGGCGCGCATCCCCCTTGGTTTTGATTTTCAGTGCGCC
>JAMIFN010000107.1:0-3025 GCA_035906235.1 Allobrachymonas sp.
GGGTGATCGGTGGCGCGCAGGTCTAAATCCCAATCGTTGCCGATGAGTTGCAGCAAATACCAAATTTGCTTTTGGCCTTTGTAAAAGCCGCGTGATTCGCGCCGAATAAATCGGTCTGGCACTTCGTAGCGCAACCAGTTGCGGGTACGGGCGACGATGCGCACATGCTCGGGCTTTAAACCCACCTCTTCGTGCAGCTCGCGGAACATGGCTTGCTCGGGGTTTTCACCCCGATCAATGCCGCCCTGCGGAAACTGCCACGAATGGGTGCGTATGCGCTTGCCCCAAAATACCTGATTCCTCTGGTTGAGCAAGATGATGCCGACATTCGGCCTAAAGCCGTCGCGGTCGAGCATAATCAAACCTCAAAAATTTTAAAAAACTGGCGCGATTATGCAGGCGAAAAGCGCTTGCAACCAGCCGCCTGCCACCAAGCCCGTATAAACCCCCATGAAAGCTTCGCAATTTCTCATTTCCACCCTCAAAGAAGCCCCCGCTGACGCCGAAGTCGTCAGCCACCAGCTCATGACCCGCGCGGGCATGATCAAAAAGCTGGGCGCCGGCATCTATAACTACATGCCCCTGGGCTTGCGCGTTATCCGCAAGGTTGAAGCCATCATCCGCGAAGAGATGAACAAAGCCGGCGCGATTGAGCTGAGCATGCCCGTGGTGCAACCGGCCGAGCTGTGGCAAGAAACCGGCCGCTTTGACAAAATGGGCCCCGAGCTGCTGCGCATTCAAGACCGCCACGGGCGCGACTTCATCATTCAGCCCACCAGCGAAGAAGTGGTGACTGACATCGCCCGTCAAGAATTCAAAAGCTATAAGCAATTGCCCAAGAATCTGTACCAGATTCAAACCAAATTCCGTGACGAACGCCGCCCCCGCTTTGGCCTGATGCGCGGGCGCGAATTCATCATGAAAGACGCCTACAGCTTTGACAAAGACGCCGCCAGCGCCCAAGTCAGCTACCAAAACATGGTGGCCGCTTATCGCCAGATTTTTGACCGTTTTGGCCTGCGCTACCGCGCCGTCGCGGCTGACAGCGGCGCCATTGGTGGCGATTTGAGCCAAGAATTTCAGGTGATTGCCGCCACGGGCGAAGACGCCATCATCTACTGCCCAGACAGCGACTACGCCGCCAATATCGAAAAAGCCGAAGCGCTTGCGCCCACGCACAGCCGCCCCGCGCCTACCCAAGCCCTAGAAAAAGTCGCTACGCCAGGCAAAACCACTTGTGCGGAAGTGGCCGAGCTGCTGAACATTCCGCTGCAGCGCATGGTCAAGTCTGTGGTGATCGCCACCGATATACGAAGTGAAAAAGGTGAAGTGCTCAAAACCCAGCTGCACTTGCTGCTGCTGCGTGGCGACCACGAGGTGAACGAAGTCAAAGTGGGCAAACTGGCGGGCTTGGCCGATTTCCGCCTGGCCAGCGGCGCAGAAATTGAAGCGCATTTCAACTGCAAGCCTGGTTATCTGGGGCCTGTCGGCGTAAACCAGCCCTTGCCTGTGATTGCCGACCGCGAAGTGGCTTTGATGGCCGATTTCACCTGCGGAGCGAACGCAGTAGATGCGCATTTAAGCGGCGTGAACTGGGCGCGCGATTTGCCCGAGCCGCAACTGGTGGCCGACATCCGCAATGTGGTCGAAGGCGACCTATCACCTTGCGGCCAAGGCAAACTGGCCATTGAACGCGGCATTGAAATTGGCCATGTCTTCTATCTGGGCCAAAAATACAGCCAGACCATGAAGGCCACTTTTTTGGATGTGGACGGCAAACCCAAGCCCTTTGAAATGGGCTGCTACGGCATCGGCGTCACGCGCCTGCCCGCCGCCGCGATTGAGCAAAACCACGACGCCAAAGGCATCATCTGGCCCGACGCGATTGCGCCTTTTACCGCCGTCATCTGCCCCGTGGGTGCCGACCGCAGCCCCGCCGTCAAAGAAGCCGCCGAAACCCTGTACACCCAATTGCTGGGCGCAGGCGTGGATGTGATTTTGGACGACAGGGGCGAGCGCCCCGGCGCCATGTTTGCCGATTGGGAGCTGATCGGCGTGCCGCACCGCATCACCATAGGCGATAAATCGCTGAAAGACGGCCAGGTGGAATACCAACACCGCCGCGCCGAACAAAGCGAGCGCATAGCCGCAGATGCTATTTTCCCATTTATGGCACAAACGCTTGGCTTAAAAACCTAATATTTAAAGCCATTTTCGGCTTTTAAGCCGAAAAACCTGCCTGAGCAGCTATCTTTTTATTTTTAACACTTTCCCATTTTTGGAACAATAAAACATGAGCAACAACTGCAGCACCCGCCCTTTCAAAGTTCTCGGCATTCAACAAATCGCCATCGGCGGCCTAGACAAAAAACGCCTGCAAAAACTCTGGATTGATATTTTGGGCTTAGAACTGACGGGCACTTTCCAGTCTGAACGCGAAAATGTGGACGAAGACATTGCCGCCATCGGCGTGGGGCCCTTCAAGGTTGAGGTCGATTTGATGCAACCCATAGACCCCGAGAAAAAACCCGCCGTCCACGCCACACCACTCAACCACATTGGCCTGTGGATAGACGACCTGCCCAAAGCCGTGGAATGGATGACAGCCCAAGGCGTGCGCTTTGCCCCAGGCGGCATTCGCGCTGGCGCGGCGGGTTTTGATATTTGCTTTTTGCACCCCAAAGCCAATGAGGAATTTCCCATTGCCGGCGAAGGCGTGCTGATTGAACTGGTGCAAGCACCTGCCGAGGTGGTGAGCGCATTTGCCAAATTGGCGGCGCAGCCGGTGTGACAAGACGCTAACCATGGCTTACTTACCCTATATCAACGATGCCAGCCTAAAAACCATCGTGCAATCGGTAGTGAATTCTGGCGCTTCGGCCATGGCTCATGCCGATTTAAACCGGCGGATTCAAACCTGAAGTGCAACGGTGGCAAGTTTAGTTGATGGTAGCCTGAGCTTTTTCAGCAATGGCCTGCATAAAGCCCGCAAAGGTCTGATACGGTGTTTTCCAGTCCAGCGTCA
>JAMIFN010000108.1:0-5966 GCA_035906235.1 Allobrachymonas sp.
ATAGCGCAGGAGCAGACTGGCGCTGGCCGAGGACAAGCCAGAGCCTAGGCCGTTAGCCAGATCGCTTTTGCCATAAAAATTCGTCTCAATGCTGGGCTGTAAAAAGAGCCGTTGACTCAAGGCCAAGTCGTAATCACCGCCCAAACGCAGGGCGCTGCGCCCGCCCTCGCCGAGATAGGCTTTGGCATGGACTTCAAACCAATACGGCGCCAGGCCTTGCACGCCAAAAGCCAGCCATTGGCGATTGGCGCCCTCATTTTTATCTAGGCGAATACCTAAATGGCTGTCCCAAAAAGGGGCGATAGCGCGGCTCCACAGCACTTCATTGCTGGCCTCTTGCAGTTTCCCGTTTTCGGCATGGCCTTCGCTTTGCAGTAGCAAGCGGTTATAGCTGCTGCCCCAACTCCACTGCCCATCAAACTGCAAACTGGGCTTGCCCGCAGCGGCTTTGCCCCAGTCCAAACGATCGACCAGCAGCGTGGCATAGGGGTGCTCATCACCTAGGTGATAACGCGTTAAAGCATAGGGGCCGCTGCCACGCACATAGCCATCGGCGTAAGCATGGGGGTCGCGCAAGTCATCCGCCGATTCATGCTGGGCGGGTTGGGCTGCTGGCGCCTCTACTTCTGTAGCGGACGGCGCATGTCCCGCATGGCTGTCATGGCCTGCATGCCCAACTTCTGGCATGGCTACTTCCGGCTCTTGGTGTGCGGCCGGCATGGCATGCCCATGATGGTGGTTTTGCGCCAGTGCGGGCAGGCTAGCAAAAAAACATAAGGCGAAGGCACTGGACATCTTCCAACTGAATTTCAGGCTGTGTCTATGCGTTTGCATAGGGGTCTGCAGATCGGTGTTCATACGGGTCTTCATAGCGGTACTTTCTTGTTGTCGTAGCGGCCTGCGCTGAGGCCATCGCTGGATGCTGCCCGAGGCAGCAAGGGCTCAAGCTGTCACCACGACTTCGCGGAACATGCCCATATCCATATGGAACATCAGATGGCAATGCCAGACCCAACGCCCCAGCGCGTCGGCCGTGAGCAGAAAGCTGATGCGTTGCGCGGGCTGCACCGGAATGGTGTGCCGGCGGGCTTGAAACAAGCCCTGGTCGGTTTCCAGCTCTTGCCACATGCCGTGCAAATGCATGGGGTGGGTCATCATGGTGTCGTTGTGCAAAATCACGCGCACACGCTCGCCATACTGAAAATGCACGGGGCTGGATTGGCCAAACTCCAAGCCATCAAACTGCCAAGCGTAGCGCTCCATATTGCCTGTCAGGTGCAGTTCGATTTCGCGCTCAGCGCCACGCGGGTCTAGGGCGCCGCCTAGGGTGTGCAAATCGGCCTGCGTCAGCACGCGCCTGCCGTTATCGCGCAAGCCCACGCCGGGGTCGTCTAAATTAGTGCGCGGGGTATCCACGCGCGCATCCACGCCAGGGCCAAACTCGCTGCGCGCATGGCGCACTTTGCGCCTAGGGATAGCCAGAGGGTTGGCCGCCATCGCTCCATGGTTCATCGCTCCATGGTTCATCGCTCCATGGTTCATCGCCCCGTGATTCATCGCTCCATGATTCATCGCCCCATGTGCCATTCCAGCCATGCTGCCATGCTCCATCGCCCCCATCATGTCCGTCATGCTGAGCCATTGCACCGCGTCCAGCGCCGGTACTGGCGCGCTTAAACCGGCGCGAGTCGCCAGCGTGCCACGGGCGTAGCCGCTGCGATCCATGCTTTGCGCAAAAATGGTGTGGGCATCATCCACCGGTTGCACCAAAACATCGTAGGTTTCGCCTGGGCCAAAACGGAACTCATCCACCGACACAGGCTCTAGCGCCACACCATCTACCGCCACCACTTTCAGCTTCAGGCCAGGAATGTGCACATCGTAGAAAGTGTGCCCCGCCGCATTGATAAAGCGCAGCAGCACGGTCTCGCCTTTAGCAAACAAGCCCGTCCAGTTGGCCGCTGGCGTTTGGCCGTTCATTAAATAAGTCAAAGCCATGGCCGAGACATCGGCCAAGTCGGTCGGGCTCATGCGCATCTGGTTCCACATTTGCCGCATATCGCTGGCGGTCTTCAGGCCATAACGACGCACATCTTGCGCAAAGCGCAGGGCCGTGGGCTGGTTTTGGTTGTAATAGCCGCCGTGTTTGCGCAAATTCATCATGATGCGCATGGGGTCGGTATCGCTCCAATCGGATAGCTGCACCACAAAATCACGATCGGCGCGGATGCGCTGGCTGTCATCCGCCGGGTCGATGATGATGGCGCCGTACAAGCCCGTCAGCTCCTGCATGGCCGAATGCGAGTGATACCAGTAAGTACCGTGCTGCTGCACCTTGAATTGGTAGGTAAAAGTCTCGCCGGGCTTGATGCCCGCAAAGCTAACCCCAGGCACCCCATCCATTTGATAGGGCAACAAAATCCCGTGCCAGTGAATAGAGGTATCTTCTGCCAGCAAATTTTTTACACGAATGGTGACGACCTCGCCTTCGCGCCAGCGCAGCGTCGGGCCAGGCAGGCTGCCATTGATCAAAGTCGCCATGCTGGGTTTGCCCGTCACATTCACCGTGGCGGCGCTCAGCACCAAATCAAAACTATTGCCTCTCAGCTCTTGCGCTTGACCGCTGTGGCTGCTGGCGTTTTGCGCCCGGGCATGGGGGGGCAATGCGCCCAGCCCCAGCAGCAGTCCGCTGGCGGCCACGCTTTGCACAAAACGCCGCCTAGGCAAGGCGGGAGAAAGAGAGGAGGCGGTCACATTAGGCATGGCAGTCCAGAAGAAAAATAAAACCTGCGCCGATTGTGCCCAACCCGTCCCACAAAGTGCCAACTGCCAGATTACAAATCCGTCATGTGACAAGCGCCGCCAAAGCCAGCACAATGCCGCCCTTATGAAAATTCTTTTAGTCGAAGACGAAAGCAAATTGGCGCAATACCTGAGCGAGGGCTTGCGCGAAGAAGGCTTTGTGCTGGATGTAGTAGGCAATGGCTTAGACGGCCTGCATTTAGCACTGGAGGGCGCTTACGATGCCATCGTGCTCGATCGCATGTTGCCCGGGCTAGATGGCCTGGCCGTGCTGACCGCCCTGCGCAGCAAAAAATCCACACCCGTGTTGATGCTGACGGCCATGGGTCGGGTGGAAGACCGCGTGACGGGGCTGCAAGCCGGCGCTGATGATTACCTGCTCAAGCCCTTTGCTTTTTCTGAACTGGTGGCGCGGCTGCAAGCGCTGGTGCGGCGTGCGGCGCCTGCCTCCCCCAGCTCTGGCGATACGCTGCGTCTGAAATTGGCCGATTTAGAACTGGATTTGCTGCGCCGCAAAGCCAGCCGCGCAGGGCAAAACTTGGATTTAACCGCACAGGAGTTCACGCTGCTGACCCTATTTCTGCGCAAAAAAGGGCGCATCCTCTCGCGCACCGAACTAGCCGAGCAAGTGTGGGATATGCACTTTGACAGCCAAACCAATGTGGTTGAGGTCGCCGTGCGGCGCTTGCGTAGCAAGCTCGATGCGCCCTTTAACACGCCGCTGCTGCACACCGTGCGCGGCATGGGCTATGTGCTGGAGCTGCGCGCGCCATGAAGAAGCACACCACCCACTGGTCATTGGCACGCCAGCAATGGCTGGGCTTGGCCGCGCTCAGCCTGCTGGGTTTAGCCCTAGTTTCCTGCGTGGTTTATGCCATGACAGCTGGGCATTTGCAGGCCAGACAGCAAGAATCTTTGCAAAACATGAGCCGCCTTGTCAGCCATTTACTGCAGGAGCAAAGCGCAGACAAAACCACCGGTGAGGCGTCAGATGTCAGCGCATTACTGACGCGCCTAGATGAGCATTTTTCAGGCCACGCCGATTTAGCGCTGAATATCTGGGACGAAAAGGGGCAGCTGCGCTACCGCAGCCAGCACCAACTGCCCGCCGCTCAAGCCGCAAGCTGGGATTTCGCTGTGGCTGCGCCACTGGCAACAGGCGGCAGCTGGCATGCCCGCCTGCAACAAGACCAAAAACCCGACGCGCAATTGCTGCGCCAGCTGCGCTGGATTTTGCTGGCCAGCTCTTTGATGGGCGTAGCCGTTTTTGCCTTTGGCGGCCTGTGGCTGATACGGCGCCTGCTGCGGCCGCTGGCCGCTTTGCAGCGCCAGGTGCAAGGGCTGGATATCGGCCAACTGACCCAGCGCCTAGATGCCACCGAACAGCCCGAAGAATTGCAGGCGCTGGTGCAGCAATTTAACGCCCTGCTGCAACGCATACAGGCCGCCTATGCGCAGCTCGACGGCTTCAATGCCGATGTCGCGCATGAGCTCAACACCCCGCTTGCAACCTTGATCACCAGCACCGAACTGGCTTTGCGCAAACCGCGCGAGGCGCAAGCGCTGCTTGAATTGCTGGGTGTGCAGCTGGAAGAATTACAACGGGTCTCGGCCATGGTCAAAGACATGCTTTTTCTGGCACAGGCCGATCGGGGTGCCAAGGCTAGGCGCAGCCCTGTTGCCAGCCTGCGCGCGCTGGCGCAATCGGTAGCCGACTATCACGAAGCTACCTTTGCCGAGGCCGAGCTAGAACTGCTCATCGTGGGCGAGGCCAGCGGCAATTTTGACCCACCCTTGCTCAAACGCGCCCTCTCTAATCTACTGAGCAACGCCTGCCGCTACGCCCTGCCTGGCTCTCTGGTCGAAATCCGTATCGCGCCCCTAGAGCCGAATCAAGTGCGCCTGAGCGTCAGCAATCTCAGCTCTAGCGGGACAGAAATTAAGCCCCAGGATTTGCCGCGCATTTTTGATCGGCTCTACCGCAGCGATAGCGCGCGCAGCCAGCCCGGCAGCCACCACGGCCTAGGCCTGAGCATCGTCGCCGCCGTGGCACGGATGCACGCAGGCCAGCCTTTGGCGCACAGCGCAGCAGGCCAAACCGAGGTCGGCATGGTGCTGCGCATACTTTAAAAACAGGAGCTGCTCAGGCAGATTTTGTGCGGATTTTCTTCATTTTCACCCCTAAAAATCTGCGGCTGCATCGCTTACTCAGCAAAGTCGTACGGGTATAAGCGGGCAAAAAATGACTTGCGCCCTCTACATGGGTGCCGACTGAACTTAGCTTAACTCTAGGACGGATTTGACGCTTGCATGCGCATGCCGTCATTGCTAACTTCCGCATGATCGACTTTGCCCAATAGTTCAGTGAAGTTTTCAAATCCGTATTCTTCCCAGTTCCAACGCGGCTTCACATATTTGCCCACGACATCTAGGTTAGCCCACCCTTTAGCACTTTTAAATTTATTAAAAGCATCATCAAGCAGTTTAATAAGATCGCCAAAAGGGACTTTCCGGCAATACATGCGGTTGGCCTCGTCTGTGCGGAATTGCAAACCGCGCAAGTCGCGCAACATGCCAGAGAGCTTGGCATAGCCATAGGTGCGCGAATCGAAATCCGGTCGCGTTTCGCTAATCACATTACCAATCTTGCCAACGAAGGCCCAACCGGTAGCTTCATCTGTCGCATCCTTGATCGATTTGTACAGCAGGTTTTTGATGGCCGAATCCATCTGCCTAAGCTTGGCGGCAGGTTTGATGGCTTCGGCTTGGTTGACTAAAGCTACTGCCGATGTGCCGCCAGTTTCACCACCGACCTTCTCTGCTTCACCGAGATTTTCGATATAAAAAAACCTATCGCAGGCTTGTCGAAATGCTTCGGGCGTTTTCTCTCTGCCGAACCCGTAAACCACTCGCCCAGATGCACGGATACGCGAGGCTAGAGGCGTGAAATCGCTGTCACTGGATACTAGGCAGAAACCATCGAAGTGCCCGCTGTAGAGCAGATCCATCGCATCGATGATCAAACCCATATCGGTAGCATCTTTACCCTTGGTGTAGGCGAACTGCTGAATCGGCACGAGTGCGTGCTTTAACAGAATGCTTCGCCAGCCATTAAGCGTAGAACTGCTCCAGTCCCCATAGATACGCTTGACACTGGCAATGCC
>JAMIFN010000109.1:0-25546 GCA_035906235.1 Allobrachymonas sp.
GATGTGCAAGAAGACGGCCTGCTGGATTTGGCGGCCTTTGAAGCCGCCCTGCGCCCCGACACCATCTTGGCCTCGGTCATGTTTGTGAACAATGAAATCGGCGTGATTCAAGACATCACCGCCATCGGCAATATCTGCCGCGCGCGCGGCATCGTTTTCCATGTGGATGCAGCGCAAGCCACAGGGCGCGTGGCCATCGATGTGACCCAGCTGCCCGTCGATTTGATGAGCTTGGCCAGCCACAAAACCTATGGCCCCAAAGGGATAGGCGCGCTGTATGTGCGCCGCAAACCCCGCGTGCGCATCGAAGCGCAAATACACGGCGGCGGGCACGAGCGCGGTATGCGCTCGGGCACCCTGCCCACACACCAAATCGTCGGCATGGGCGAAGCTTTTCGCATTGCCAAGCTAGAGATGGACCAAGACAACGCCCATGTCGCCAAACTGCAGAAAAAACTGCTTGATGGCCTGAAAGACATGGAGCAGGTTTTTGTCAACGGCAACCTCGAGCAGCGCGTGCCGCACAACCTGAACATGAGCTTTAACTATGTTGAGGGCGAATCTCTGATGATGGGCATCAAGGGCTTGGCGGTATCCAGCGGCTCGGCCTGCACCAGCGCCAGCCTAGAACCCAGCTATGTGCTGCGCGCACTAGGCCGCAGCGACGAGCTGGCGCACAGCAGCCTGCGCATGACCATGGGGCGCTTTAGCACCGAGGCAGAAATCGACTACGCCATAGCCACCATTCGCGAGAATGTGGTGCGCCTGCGCGCACTCAGCCCGCTATGGGATATGTACCAAGACGGCGTAGATATGGACAGCATTGAATGGGCCGCGCACTAAGCGCCAGGTTCAAAACAGCATCGCAAGTGAAGGAGTAACACCATGGCTTATTCAGACAAAGTAGTAGACCACTACGAAAACCCCCGCAATGTGGGCGCTTTTGACAAAAACGAGGCCGATATCGGCACCGGCATGGTGGGTGCGCCCGCCTGCGGCGATGTCATGAAGCTGCAAATCAAGGTCAACCCCGTGACGCAAATCATCGAGGATGCCAAGTTCAAAACCTATGGCTGCGGCTCGGCCATTGCGTCTTCGTCTTTGGTGTCTGAATGGGTCAAGGGCAAAACCTTGGAAGAAGCCGCTGCGCTCAAAAACAGCCAAATTGCCGAAGAGCTGGCGCTGCCGCCCGTCAAAATCCACTGCTCCATCTTGGCCGAAGACGCCATCAAAGCGGCTGTGGCGGATTACAAAGACAAACACCCAGCTTAAGCCTGCAGCCGCAGGGTTTCGGTTTTTGAGGATGCAGCGGAAGGACAAGCCATGGCACTAGAACACCTACAAGCTGGCCAAGTAGCCAATGTGCAGCCCTATGGCGCGGCGCTGGCTGGCGCCAGCAATACGGCCTTGTTCAAATCGGCCGAGCTGGAAGTCATGCGCTTGGTGCTGCCCAAAGGAAAAACCATGCCTGCGCACCAAGTGCAGGGCGAAATCACCATTCAGTGCATCGAAGGCGTGGTGCAAATTGATGCGTCTGCGCCTGCGCCTGCGCCTGAGGCCAGTGGCAGCCGCCGCAGTTCGGCCACCCTGCAAGCGGGGCAATTGCTCTATTTGCCAGGCGGCGCGCCCCACGCTTTGTTGGCGCTCGAAGACGCATCCGTCCTCGTCACCATCGTTGTTAAATAAAAAGTTCTTCGGTTGTTCTCATGCCTATCACCCTAACCGCCCCTGCTGCGAAACAAGTTACCCGCCAAATCGCCAAGCGCGGCGCTGGCGTGGGTGTGCGCTTGGGCGTGACGACTTCGGGCTGTTCAGGGCTGTCTTATAAGCTCGAATATGTGGACGAGCTCACGCCTGAAGATGTGGTGTTTGAAAGCGAAGGCGTGAAAATCATCGTTGACCCCAAAAGCTTGGTTTATCTTGACGGCATGAACCTCGACTTTGTGCGCGAAGGCCTGAACGAAGGCTTCAAGTTTGAAAACCCGCAAGAGCGCGACCGTTGCGGTTGCGGCAAGTCTTTCAGGGTGTAGTCGCGCAGGACTCAAGAATCCCGAACGAGAATACAGCAAAGGCGCTTCATCCAAAGCGCCTTTTTTGCTCTACATAAACCAGATTTTCGCGATCAGCACGCCCTCCCCACCTTAACCCCCATCCTTACATCGGCGTGTGCAGCACACCATGTACTAGGCGCCAGCACTCCTCGGGCGAGTCCGCGTAAGAGAACAGGTGCAGATCCTCGGGCGAAATCGCGCCTACTTCGACAAAGGCATCAAAATTGATGAGCTTTTGCCAATACTCACTGCCATAAAGCACGATGGGCACGGCCTGTGCTTTTTTGGTTTGCACCAGTGTCAGCACTTCAAACAATTCGTCCAGCGTGCCAAAGCCGCCAGGAAAGACCACTAGTGCCTTGGCGCGCATCACGAAATGCATTTTGCGCATGGCGAAATAGTGGAATTTGAAGGACAGCTCGGGCGTGATGTAGGGGTTGGGCTCTTGCTCGTGCGGCAAGATGATGTTCAGCCCCACCGATTTACCGCCAGCCTCCATCGCCCCACGGTTGGCCGCTTCCATGATGCCAGGGCCGCCGCCTGTGCAGATAAATAGGCGCTGATGTTGATCACAGTGCAGGCCATGTTCGGTGACGATGTGGCCAAACTTCCGTGCTTCTTCGTAATAGTGCGCGTGCCTCAGGGCTTGCTCGGCCTTGGCTATGGCTGCACTATCAGCCGATTGCAGCGCCACAGCGTGCAGTTGCTGAGCCTCTTCCATGCTTTTAAAACGGGCGCTGCCATAGACCACGATGGTACTGTCTATGCCATGTTCTTGCTGCACCAAATCGGGCTTAAGCATCTCTAGCTGGATGCGTATGCCACGGGTTTCGGGGCGCGAGAGGAATTCGCGATCAGTAAATGCCGTGCGATAGGTTTTGCGCTGCATTTCAGCGTCTTCGTAGCGGGCAATCAGGCGCTCTTGCAAATCGTCAGTGCTTTTCAAATGCAGCATCCTTTTAGGTGATTAATTGAAGAAAAATGGCGTAATACCTGCCTAAGCAGCTATCAAAAACAGAGCGTATCGGTGTTTTATGACAGCGCGTTTAAGCCCGTTGCCAGATCGCGCTGAATATCGCTCATGGCCTCTAAACCCACAGCCACGCGCAACACCCCTTGATGGATACCGGCGGCCAGGCGTTGCTCTTCGCTCATGCGCCCGTGGGTGGTGCTAGCCGGGTGAGTGATGATGGTTTTGACATCACCCAGATTGGCGGTGATGGAGAGAATTTTGGTGCCATCGATCACGGCAAAAGCATTCGTGCGCAGCGCTTCTGGGCTGCTGCCTTTTACGGCAAAACTCAGCACAGCCCCGCCCAGGCCTGTGCCCATGGCGTTTTGCTGGCGCATGGCTAGCGCGTGCTGCGGGTGGCTGGCCAACCCTGGGTAATGCACCCGCGCAACTGCGGGATGCGCCTCTAACCAAGTCGCCAAGGCCAGGGCTTGCTCGCTGTGCGCTTTCATGCGCAGATTCAAAGTTTCTAGACCTTTGAGTACCACCCAAGCGTTAAAGGGCGAGAGCGTGATGCCCATGCTGCGCTGCACGGGCAAGATTTTTTTGTTGATCAGTTCGTTACTGGCGCACAGCGCCCCAGCAATCACGCGGCCTTGCCCATCTAAGTATTTGGTAGCCGATTGCATGATGACATCAGCGCCCAAGGCCAAGGGTTTTTGCAAAGCCGGCGTGCAAAAACAGTTATCCACCACCAGCAAAGCGCCGGCGTTATGCGCCACATCGGCCAGCGCGGCAATGTCGCAAACTTCCGTCAGCGGATTAGTCGGCGTTTCGGCCAGCAGCATTTTGGTTTTGCCCGGGCGAATGGCGGCTTGCCACTCGGCCACATCGGTTTGCGAAACAAAGGTCGTCTCCACGCCAAAGCGTGCCATTTCGCTGCCTAACAGTTTGATGATGGAGCCAAAGACCGAGCGCGAACAGACGATGTGGTCGCCCGCCTGCAAGATCGACAGGCACAGCAGGCTGAGCGCACCCATGCCGCTGGCAGTGGCAATAGCGGCCTCAGCGCCCTCCATGGCGGCCAGGCGCATTTCCATGCTGGCCACCGTGGGGTTGCTAAAACGGCTGTAGATAAAGGCTTCTTCTTCGCCTGCAAAGCGACGCGCGGCGGTGGCGGCGTCGGGATGCACAAAGCTGCTGCTGAGGTAGAGCGCCTCGGAATTTTCACCGTACTGGCTGCGCGGCACGGCGGTGCGTATGGCTTGCGTTTGTGCCTGCCAATCGGCGTGGGGGTCTTGTTCAGAGTTGGCGATAAAGGGTGTACTCATGGATTTTGCCGCTGTAGGCACACATGCAATGCCCCCAGGCGATCTTTCATTTTTTAGAAAACAAAGGCAGCTTAGCGCTTGCCTTTTGTGCCTTGTTCTAGGCGTTTACGAATGCGTTCTTGGCGGTCAAGTTTGACGCGATCTTCTTTTTCCATAGCCTTGCGCTTGGTCCAGCCCGAAGCATCAGCCACCTGCCACCACACCGCCGTGGCGGCGTAAACGCCGATGATCACCCACCAGCTCCAGCCTGCGACTGGGCCGATTTCCATGTATTTCAAAATAGTAAGAATAACGGCGATGAGCAATAAATACATGATGTTCCCCTTGATTAAAAATTCAGAACACTTTTAGCACTTTAGGCCGTAAAACCTGCCTGAGCAGCTATTAAAAACATAGTAAAACTAGGCCTTAGGCAGCGTCACCCCAGTTTGGCCTTGGTATTTGCCGCCACGGTCTTTGTACGAGGTTTCGCAGACTTCATCGGCTTTCAAAAACAGCACTTGGGCGCAGCCTTCGCCTGCGTAGATTTTGGCCGGCAGGGGCGTGGTGTTGGAAAACTCCAGCGTCACAAAACCTTCCCACTCTGGCTCAAAGGGCGTGACATTGACGATGATGCCGCAGCGCGCATAGGTGCTTTTGCCCAAGCACACGGTCAGCACATCGCGCGGGATGCGAAAGTATTCCACCGTGCGCGCCAGCGCGAAGCTATTGGGCGGGATGATGCAGACATCGCCCTCAAAATCGACAAAGGTTTTGTCGTCAAAATTTTTCGGGTCCACGATGGTGGAGTTGATATTGGTGAAGATTTTGAACTCGCGCGCACAGCGGATATCGTAGCCATAGCTCGATGTGCCGTAGCTGATAATGCGTTGGCCGTTTTCCTCTTTCACCTGGTGCGGCACGAAGGGCTCGATCATGCCTTGGGTTTGTGCCAGCTCGATGATTTGGCGGTCGGATAAGAGGCTCATAGCGTGTGCGTCAATTTCAAGAAAAAACGGTTACAGGGCGCTGACATCGACAAAATGGCCGTAGATGGCAGCGGCGGCGGCCATGGCGGGGCTGACCAAATGCGTGCGCCCACCCGCGCCTTGGCGGCCTTCAAAATTGCGGTTACTGGTGGAGGCGCAGCGCTCGCCCGCTTCCAAGCGGTCAGCGTTCATGGCCAGGCACATGCTGCAGCCGGGCTGGCGCCATTCAAAACCGGCGGCGGTGAAGATTTTGTCCAGGCCTTCTTCTTCAGCCTGTTTTTTCACCAAACCTGAGCCAGGCACGATCAGCACCTGTTTCACATTGGCGGCTTGCCCCTTGCCCAGCTTTTGCATCAGCGCTTGCGTGATGGCGGCGGCGGCGCGCAGGTCTTCGATGCGGCTATTGGTGCACGAGCCGATAAACACTTTGTCCACCGCAATATCGACCAAGGGCGTGCCCGCTTGCAAGCCCATGTATTGCAGGGCGCGGCTCATGGCGGCGCTTTTGACGGGGTCTTTTTCCTCGGCGGGATTGGGTACTTTGGCGTCGATGCCCACCACCATCTCGGGCGAAGTGCCCCAGCTCACTTGGGGTTTGATGTCTTCGGCCTTGAGCGTGACCACGGCGTCAAAATGCGCACCCTCGTCGCTGTGCAGGGTGTTCCAGTAGGCGACGGCTTTGTCCCAATCAGCGCCCTTGGGCGACATGGCGCGGCCTTGTACATAGGCCACGGTTTTTTCATCCACCGCCACCAAGCCTGCGCGTGCGCCCGCTTCAATGGCCATATTGCACACCGTCATGCGCCCTTCCATGCTGAGCGAACGGATGGCGCTGCCAGCAAATTCAATGGTGTAGCCCGTGCCGCCTGCCGTGCCGATTTTGCCTATGATGGCCAGCACCACATCTTTGGCCGTGACGCCTGCGCCCAGCTCGCCATCGACGCGAATCAGCAGGTTTTTGGCTTTTTTCGCCAGCAGGGTTTGCGTGGCCAGCACATGCTCGACCTCGCTGGTGCCTATGCCATGCGCCAGCGCACCAAAAGCGCCATGGGTGCTGGTGTGGCTGTCGCCGCAAACCACCGTCATGCCCGGCAGGGTGGCGCCGTTCTCAGGCCCCACCACATGCACAATGCCCTGGCGTTCAGACATAAAGGGGTAGTAAGCCGCAGCGCCAAAGGCTTTGATGTTTTTGTCCAAGGTCAGAATTTGCTCTTTGCTGATGGGGTCAGCAATGCCGTCGTAGCCTTTTTCCCAGCCATCGGTGGGGGTGTTGTGGTCAGCCGTGGCCACCACAGACTGGATGCGCCAAGGCTGGCGCCCGGCTTCGCGCAGGCCTTCAAAGGCCTGGGGGCTGGTGACTTCATGCACCAGATGGCGGTCAATGTACAAAGTGGTGGTGCCGTCGTCTTCGGTGCGAACGGCGTGCTCATCCCAAATTTTGTCGTACAAGGTGCGGGCCATGGCGAGGGTGCTTTCTGGTATTTTTGTAGAGGTTAAAACGCAAGCGTGCATTCTATCGCCAGTGGGATAATCCCCCTCTATGAAAATCCGTTTTACCAAGATGCAGGGCGCAGGCAATGATTTTGTCGTGCTCGATGAAACCCAAGGCCTGCTCAATCTGAGCGCAGCGCAATACCGTTTTTTGGCCGACAGGCGTTTTGGCGTGGGTGCCGACCAGATTTTGAGCGTGCGTCCGGGCAAAAACGGCGCAGATTTTGAATACATCATCCACAACGCCGACGGCGGCGAGGTGGAACAATGCGGCAATGGCGCGCGCTGCTTTGCGCGTTTTGTCGTGGACAAGGGTTTAACGCAAAAAAAACGCATCCGCGTGCAAACCCGCGCTGGCCTGATTACCCCCGAGGTGCAAGATGATGGCTTGGTCACCGTGGACATGGGGCAGCCCGTGTTTGCCGCGCAAGACATCCCTTTTGCCCCCACAGGCCAGGCGCGCCTGCAAAACGGTTGTGAACTCTGGCCTTTGGATTTGGGCACACTAGGCCAAGCAGAAGAAACCGTGTATGTGGCCGCCGTATCCATGGGCAACCCCCACGCCGTGCAAGTGGTGGCTGATGTGGACAGCGCCCCTGTCGCCCAGCAAGGCGCTTTGATCGAGCAGCACCCATCTTTTCCCCGCCGCGTCAATGCAGGGTTTATGCAAATTGTCAGCCGCAGCCACATCCGCCTGCGCGTGTTTGAGCGCGGTGCGGGCGAAACCCTGGCCTGCGGCACAGGCGCTTGCGCGGCGGTGGTGGCGGGTATTCGTCTTGGCCTGCTAGATAGCAGCGTGCAGGTCGATACCCGTGGCGGGCAGTTGCACATCCAATGGCAAGGCATGGGGCAGCCCGTGCTGATGACGGGGCCTGCGGTGACGGTGTTTGAAGGCGAAATCACCCTGCCGCCGCTTTAAATGGGCTGGTGGAAGTGGGCTAGTGGAATTGGGGCTGCTCAGGCAGGTTTACCGTACACAGCCCCCACCCTAGCCCTCCCCCACAAGAGGAGGGGAAAAAACCCGTCAAAAGCGGGCTTACTGCATGGGCAGCCTAAACACCGTGCCTTGGTTACTGGTGCCGCCATTCACGGTCGTGCCGTACAAATACCCACCATCAATCAGCAAGCCCCCTATAGGGTTAGCAGCATCACCACCGCCCGCAAAGCTGTAGAGCACGGTTATTACCCCGCTACTCGTAATTTTGAACACTGTGCCAGTATTACTGGTGCCGCCTTCGACAGTAGCTCCATAGAAATTACCCGCCCCATCGCGCACCAGAGCCGCGCCAGGGCCGGCACCATCACCATGACCACCTGCAAAGCTGTGGAGCACAGTCGCTGCCCCACTACTGTCGATTTTGAACACCGTGCCAAGGCCACTGGTGCCGCCTTCAAGAGTAGTTCCATAGAAATTACCCGCCCCATCGCTCACCAAGCCTGCGTAAGGGCGGGATCCATCAGCACCACCTGCAAAGTTATGAAGCACGGTCTCTACCCCGCCACTGTCAATTTTGAACACGGTGCCAAGGCCACTGGTGCCGCCTTCTGCAGTAGTTCCATAGAAATTACCCGCCCCATCGATCACCAAGTTTGCTTGAGGGGAGACAGAATCAGCACCATCTGCAAAGTTATGGAGCACGGTCTTTGCCCCCGCAGCGGTGATTTTGAACACTGTGCCATAGTCACTGGTGCCACCTCGAAAAGTGGTGCCATAGAAATGCCCCGCCCCATCGCTCACCAGTCTTCCGTAAGGGAGAGAACCATCCGAACCACCTGCAAAGCGGTAGAGCACGGTTTTTACCCCGCTACTGTCGATTTTGAACACCGTACCATTGTTACGACTGGTACCGCCGGAAAAGGTTGTGCCATAGAAATCACCCGCCCCATCGCGCACTAGGCCAGCGACTGGACTGGCGCCATCAGCGCCGCCGGAAAAGCTATAGAGTACGGTTTCTACCCCCGCAGCGGTGATTTTGAACACCGTGCCTTTGCCACTGCTGCCGCCGTTCATCGTAGTGCCATAGAAATTACCCGCACCATCGCTCACCAGAGCCGCTTCAGGGTTGGCTCCATCAGCACCACCTGTAAAGCTGTAGAGCACGGCGTAAGGAAGGGGCGCTGGTGTATTGGTTGGTGTGGGGCTGGATAGATTGGTTACTTGAATATCGTCACCGCCGCCGCAGGCGGTAATCAATACCAAGCTGCATGCGGCAGCAAAAAACAGCCCTTTATTCAGCAAAAATGTGGCAAATATGTGCTGTGTGGTGCCTTTACTCATATGCGAAGCCCCGAAAAAATATCAATAGTTGATCAATATAGCTGGGCGATTCTACGATGAGGCATCTTTTTGGCGTTTACCGAATAGATACAAAAATAATAGCTGCTCAGGCAGGTTTTGCGGCCTAAAACCCGTAAAACACTCAAAAAAAAGCGGCTTCTTAGAGCCGCTTTTGCGCAATTGTTCCAAAATTGGTTCAATGGGCGAATTTTTAGATAAATTTGCCTGATTGTCTCATTTTTGTGGGTATTTCAAGCCACTAGCGCCGCGCCATGCGCACCAGTTTTTCCAGCAGGCTGACATCCTGTTCGTTTTTCAGCAAAGCGCCCACCAGCGGTGGCATGGCGATTTGCGCGTCTTGGCTTTGCAGCGCGGTCAGCGGAATATCTTCGGCCACCAGCAATTTCAGCCAGTCGATCAGTTCAGAGGTTGAAGGTTTTTTCTTGATGCCCGGCGCTTGGCGCAGTTGGTAAAACTGCCCCATGGCGGCGGTCAGCAACTCTTGCTGCAAATCGGGGAAGTGCACCTTGACGATATCGGCCATGGTCTGCGCATCCGGAAATTTGATGAAGTGGAAAAAGCAGCGGCGCAAGAAAGCATCGGGCAGCTCTTTTTCGTTATTCGAGGTGATAAACACCAGCGGGCGATGCTTGGCTTTGATCAGCTGGCGCGTTTCGTAGCAATAAAACTCCATGCGGTCGAGCTCGCGCAGCAGGTCGTTGGGAAATTCGATATCGGCTTTGTCGATTTCATCAATCAACAGCGCCACGGGCGTATCGGATTCAAACGCCTGCCAGAGCACGCCTTTGACGATGTAGTTTTCGATATTTTTGACCTTCTCGTCGCCCAGCTGCGAATCGCGCAGGCGGCTGACGGCATCGTATTCATACAAGCCTTGCTGCGCCTTGGTGGTCGATTTGATGTGCCATTGCAGCAGGGGCAGATTCATGGCGGCGGCGGCTTCTTCAGCCAGCATGGTTTTGCCCGTGCCTGGCTCGCCTTTAACCAAGAGTGGGCGCTGCAATTGCAGGGCGGCATTGACCGCCAGTTTTAAATCGGGCGTGGCGACATAGTTGGCAGAGCCCGCAAAACGGGGCTGAGGAGAAGTTGGGCTAGGTGATGCGGTCATGACAAAAGGGCAACGCTGGTAGAAATACTGAGGGCAAAGCTGCAAGGACGAAAAGCCAGTGTCTATAATATTTTGTGGTGGATTTGCTGTTTGCTTGACCTAAAACAAAGCCAAGTAGCACGCTGGACGGGCTGGATAACTGCCGCTAGCGCCGCGCAAAGATGCCCAACCTAGGTCTGAAAAATATAGAAAGCTGTACCGTCCCCATGAAAAAATTACTCCCTGCCATTCTCGCATCGTTTGCCGCCATCGGCCTTGCCAACACCGCGCAAGCGGCTGATATCGTGCCTAATGCCCAAGCCGGCGCTGGCAAAATCGCCATGTGCGTAGGCTGCCACGGCATTGCCCATTACCGCACCGCCTTCCCCGAGGTTTATCAAGTCCCAAAAATCGCCGGACAAAGCGCCACTTATCTGCAAGCCGCGCTGAAAGAATACAAAGAAGGCACGCGCAAATTTGCCACCATGCAGGCCATCGCCGCGCCCTTGAGCGAGCAAGACATGGCCGATATTGCCGCCTATTACAGCCAGCAAGCACCAGCGCGCGCGCCAGCCACCGTGCCAGCGCCTAGCCCTGTCGTCAAAGCCATGCTGGACAAAGCCAATTGCGTCAGCTGCCACGGCGCAAACTTCTCGACCCCGCTCGATGGCAGCATGCCCAAAATTGCTGGCCAACACCCTGATTACCTCTACGCCGCGCTCAAAGCCTATGCCGCCCCCGAAACTGGCGTAGCCTATGGCCGCAGCAACCCTGTGATGCGCAGCCTGATCAACGGCCAATACAGCCTGGCTGAACTGCGCCAAATCGCCGATTACTTGGGCCATTTGCCCGGCGATGTGCAGACAGTCTCAGAAAGCCGATTCCGCAAATAAAACACCGCATTTTTTGCGGCAAAATCCAGCCCAGCCCATGCTGGGCTTTTTCATAACCACAACGCACATGACAGGGAGAAAAACCGTGCCTTTTACGCCCCCACGCGCCTTGCGCCCTATCGCTGCAGCCTGCATCGCCGCCGCCCTCTTGCCCATGGCCGCGCAAGCGCAATCGCTGCTCAATAAAATGCCAGCGGACTACACCCCGGTGGCAGCAGCCTCGGCTAGCGCTCCAGTCGAGATCAAAGGCCACAGCTACCCCAAAACCATTCAGCTCGATGGCAACACTTTGCAGCTCAACGGCGCGGGCGTGCGCTACAAAGTCATCGTGCCGGTGTACACGGCGGCGCTCTACAGCAGCAAACCGGTGAAAAGCGAGCAAGAGTTTATGGCGGCACCTGGCTCTAAACGCTTGGTTTTGACCATGCTGCGCCGCGTCGATTCAAACGAGCTGGGCTATATGTTCGCCAAATCCATGAAAGTCAATATCGACCCCAAAGACATGGTCACTGCCCTGCCCGGCTTGGCGCGCATGGGCCAGATTTTTGCCGATGCCAAGGCGGTTAACCCCGGCGACACCATCATCATGGACTGGATGGGTAAGGGCAAAAATACCGTCATTTCCATCCGCAACCAACAGCAAGGCGAGCCTTTTGCCGAGGCCGCGTTTCACCGTGCGCTCATGGGCGTGTGGCTGGGCGAGAAAGCGGCGGACTTTCCGCTGAAAAATGCGCTTCTGGGTCAGTCTGCCCAAAAGTCGGCGTTTTAAGATGATAAAAACAATAGCTGCCCAGGCAGCTATTTCGGCCTAAAACGCCAAAATAACACTTAAAAATCGACAAAAAAGCCTTGGGGCAAACCCAAGGCTTTTTGGCTGGCTTTGGCGCGCCGTACAGCTACAGCATCTGCAATCAATCTGCGCCGCGCAAGACCAGTGCCGCTTGCTCGCTCATCACCCCGCCCGTGCCTGAGACATAGGCCAGGTCGTGTTGGGTCAATTGGCGCTCGCCGCTGCGGCCTTGAATCTGCATCATGGCTTCGATCACCTGGCTCATACCGCCAGCATTGGCCGCTTGACCAAAGGACAACTGGCCGCCATGCGTATTCATGGGGAAATTGCCTTTGTAGGTGAAGTCGTGCTCTTTGATGAAGTCGATGCCCTTGCCCTTAGCGCAAAAGCCCGCATCTTCCAGCGACAGCAATACGGTAATCGAATAGCAGTCGTAGATTTGCGCCATATGCATATCGCTGGGCTTCAAACCCGCCATGGCAAAAGCACGGCGGCTGGCCGGGCCAATCGGCGTTTCCAGCATGTCTTTGGCATAAGTGGGCGATTTGCTTTGCACATATTCGCCCGCGCCCACCACGCGCACGGCGCGGTGTTTGCAGTTTTTGGCAATGCTGTCACGCGTGACCACAACGGCAGCGCCGCCCGCCACAGGCATCACGATTTCTAGCATGCGCAGCGGGTCAGCCACCATGCGGCTGTTTAAAACATCGTCCACCGTGATGGGCTGGCCGTAGAACAGGGCTTCGGGGTTGGCCAGCGCATTGGTGCGTTGATCGACGCAGATGCGGGCAATGGTGGCCGCGTCATAGCCATAAGTGGCGGCGTAGCGCTGCGCGATCATGGCGTAGCCGGTGTTTTGCGCCATATGGCCGTAGGGCAGATCCATTTCAGCCTCGGGCGCACCAAAGCGCGTAGAGTGACCACCAAAGCGCGAGGCTTTGAGTACCTCTAGCGCATGGTTGTCATGGCTGCTCATGGGCGCCATGCGCGCGGGCATGACGCAAACCACGGTGTCGCACATGCCCATTTCAATGGCCATGGCCGCACGCCAAACAGCAGCGGCGTTAGAAGTGCCGCCCAAATCGATGGCTTCGGCAAAATTCAGCGGCACACCCAAATACTCGCCACACATGGCGGGCACAAAGCTGCTGGCTTCGTGAAAATAGGCGCTGGAGACAACCAGACCATCTAGGTCTTTCAAGCTCAAGCCCGCATCGGCTAGGGCGCGGGTGGTCAAATCGGCCACTTGTTCCAGATGGAACATTTGTGGGGCGGAGTTGTATTTTTCAGGTTTGTATTGCGCTGCGCCAACGATGGCGGCCTTGCCTTGAAGTCCCATAGCGTTATCCTTCGTGTCCTTAGCAGTGGTTTGTCAATGGCGGCCATTATTGCAGAGCAGCCGCTTCTTTCTTTCGTCTAGGGGGACTATCACACCCCCTATCTTTTGCCCTCCATCTATGTCTGATTTGCAAGACCCGCGCGTACTTTTTGCCGCAGAACGCACCCTGCTGGCCTGGAGCCGAACCAGCCTGGCGCTGATGGCTTTTGGCTTTGTCGTAGAACGCGTCTTGGCGGCCTTGGGTCTGGTGCTGGTGCTGGTGCTGGTCGGCATCTTGGCGTTGTGGCATCTGCACTGACCCGCGTCTTGCAGTTTTTTAATCTTTGTCAAACCCACTAAGCGCATTTTTATGCCCAGCATGCCCCAGTCGTTTTAAGATGAATTAATTTTAAATCTTCTGACGGAGTGCACATATGAGCCTGTATCTGTGGGAAAACCTCTCGAAAACCGAGCACGATGAAATCGACCACCAACACCAGCGTGCGCTGGAGGCCATCAATACCCTGAGACTGTTGCACAAGCGCGGTAGGCGTCAAGCCATCAGTCTGACGCTCGCCGATTTTGAAGCCTTCTTAACGCAGCACTTTGCCTATGAAGAGGCCTTGATGCACGAGACCGAATACGCTTACCTAGAGCCGCACCAAATCGTCAATAAATTGTTTTTGAAAAAAGTCTCGGGCTTTCGCCAGCGCTACGACAGCGGCGAAGATATGTTTGAGGACATGCACGCATCCTTTACCCGCTGGCTGGGTTTTCACATCCACATGATGAATCGGCAGGACTGATACCTCCGCCCTCAACGCCCTGCCCGCCCTACACCCCAAGTCGTTTAAATGCGTTTCTTGACATAGCTGCCAGGGGCCGCCTCTATTGGCTGGTATTTGGCGCTGCCTGCTTTTTTCGGCGCGGCGACTTGTTTGCCCGCTAGGGGTTTGAGCCAGGCCATCCAGTCATTCCACCAGCTGCCTGCGTGTTCTTGGGCGCTGGCTACCCACTCATCCGCACTGGCGGCATAGCGTCCATTGGCGGGGTTGCTGCCCAGCCAGTAACTGCGTTTATTGGCGCTGGCGGGGTTGATCACGCCAGCAATATGGCCAGATGCACCCACTACAAAGCGGCGTTTGGCTTTTTTTAGCGTGCGCATCGATTGGTAGGCGCCCGCCAGCGGCACGATATGGTCCTCGCGCGAGGCGTAGTAATACACAGGCAGGCTGATTTGGCTGACATCGATAGGCTCGCCGCACACGGTCAGGGCATTGGGTTTGCACAACTGGTTTTCTAAATAGGTTTTGCGCAGATACCAGGTGTACATGGGGCCAGGGACATTGGTGGAATCGACATTCCAGTACAAGATGTCAAAAGGCGGTGGCGTTTCGCCTTTCAGGTAATTGCCCACCACATAGTTCCACACCAGTTCATTGGGGCGCAAAAAGCTGAAAGTGCTGGCCAAATCGCGCCCGTCTAACAAGCCGCCCTCGCCAATTTGCAGCTCGCGCATTTGCACCAGCGCTTCGTCTATGAACAAATCCAGCACGCCGGTGTTTTCAAAATCGATCAGGGTGGTGAGAAAAGTCGCACTGGCTACGCGCTTATCGCCGCGCGCTGCCAGCACCGCTAGCGCATTGCTCAAAATCGTGCCGCCTATGCAAAAGCCCAAGGTATTGACTTGTTTGCTGGGGGCGAGTTCGGCGCAAATGTCTATGGCTTGCAGCAGCACATCTTGCACATAGTTTTCCCAGGTGGTGTGGGCGATTTCTTCGTCGGGGTTGCGCCAGCTGATGATGAAAGTACGGATGCCGTTTTCCACCGCATAACGCGCCAGCGAGTTGTGCGCCTGCAGATCCAAAATATAAAACTTGTTGATGCAGGCGGGCACCAGCAGCAGAGGCGTGGCGTGGACTTTGGGCGTGAGGGGCGCGTACTCAATCAGCTCAAAAAATTCGTTGCGAAAGATCACCTGCCCCGGCGTGGTGGCCAGGTTGCGGCCAATTTCAAACTGGCTCTCGTCCGTCATCGACACATGCCCGCGCTGCACATCGCCCAGCAGGTTTTGCAGGCCTTGCATCAGGCTCTGGCCTTGGGTTTGCGCGGCTTTTTCCAGCGCCTCGGGGTTGCTGGCTAAAAAATTGCTGGGCGCAGCGGCTGCCAGCCATTGCTCTACCGCAAAGCGCATGCGCTCTAGCGCCTTGGCATTGCCCTGCAATTTGTTCGCCAGCGCCGTCATGGTTTGCGCCTGCAATTCGTATTGCGCTACTTGAAAAGTGGCTATGGGATTTTTGCCCCAGCTTTCATGCCGAAAACGGCGGTCGCGGCTAGTGCTTTGCCAGCCACCTGACCACAGCTTTTGCATGGCTTGTAGATATTCGCTTTGCAGGGTTTGCAGATCCTTGGGGTCTAGGCTGAGTTGGTTTTGCCCCAGTGCTTGGCTGAAGTTTTTGATCAGGCTGTCAAACTGCATGGTGTCCCTTAGGTTTTGGCGCGGTGTTTTTTCTTTAAGCCCAGCATCATAGCGAAGGGTGTTGTGCAAATTCTGCTACCCTCAGCGGCTTTTACTTTGGGTGGGTTTTATGGGGCAGGGCAGGGCGGGGCAGATTGGCATCATCGGTGGCGGTTGGGCAGCTTGCGCGGCTGCTGCGGCGCTGGCTTGGCGCGGCCATGCCGTCACCCTGCTAGAAGCCGCGCCCATGTTGGGTGGGCGCGCGCGCAAGCTGGAAACTTTGGTTAGCCCCGAGCCACTAGACAACGGCCAGCACATAGCCATAGGCGCTTATGCCTATACCTTAGATTTATTGCAAGAACTGGGTGTGGCCGAAAGCGCCGCCTTTTTGCGTATGCCCTTTAATCTGTGCCGCGCTGATGGCAGCGGCCTGCGTTTTCCTGATCTGCCCGCGCCGTGGAACGCACTGCTGGGCATTTTGGGTGCTCGCGGCTGGAGCTGGGGCGATAAATTCGCGCTGCTGCGCTGGGCTGCGGCTTGGCAGATCAAGGGTTTTCGTTGCCGTGCAGATTTAACGCTGGCGCAGATTACGCAAACCTTGCCGCCCGTGGTGCAGCAGCAATTCATCACGCCACTATGTCTGTCGGCTTTGAATACAGCCGTGCATGAAGCCAGCGCCCAGGTGTTTTTGCGCGTGCTGCGCGACGCCATGTTCTTATTCCCCAAAGGGGCAGACTTTTTGCTGCCCAAGCAAGATTTAGGCGCACTGCTGCCGCAAGCTGCGCAGCGCTATGTGGTGGCACGCGGCGGGCAAATGCTGTGCGGACAGCGCGTGCAAAGGCTGCAAAAAACGGCGGCTGGCTGGCAGGTGGCCACAGCAGATAAAACCTATGTGTTTTCGCAAATTTTCCTTGCTACGCCTGCCTGGGCAGCTCTTGATTTGATAGAAGGCTGCGGTCTGCAAAATCGGCAAATATCCAACTGGTTGACTGCCGTGCGTCAGCTGCAGCACCGCCCCATAGCCACGGTCTATGCGTTCAGCCCGCAGCCTTTGCCCGCTCCCATGCTGGCGCTGGCTGATAGCGCCGAGTCTCCTGCACAATTTGTGTTTGACCGCAGCCAGTTGCTGGGCACGGCGGCGCAGCAAGATGGGCAGCAAAGCGGGCAATATTTGCTGGCCTTCGTCATCAGCCTGTGTCAGTTGCCCGCGCGCGAGTTAGAAGCTGCCGTATTGCAGCAAGCCAAGGCGCAATTGGGGCTGGATCTGCAAGCGGTGCAAACCGTGGTGGAAAAACGCGCCACCATAGCCGCTACGCCCGCCGCCTTTGCCGCCAAGGCCGATTTGCCCAGCCATTTAGGCGAGGGCCTCTATGCCAGAGGCGACTATCTGCACCCTGTTTACCCATCTACTTTGGAAGGCGCGGTACAAACCGCGCTGTCTGCAATTGCTCATGGCCAGTTCTAAACCCCGTAAAGCCCCAAGTCCAGCTCAGGCTAAAACGCACAGCGCAGCGCCGGGCAAACTGCGCATCGTCGGCGGCGTATTCAAACGCACGCCCCTGCCCGTTGCCCAAGTCGAAGGCCTGCGCCCCACGCCCGAGCGCCTGCGCGAAACCCTGTTCAACTGGCTGGGTGGCGATTTAACAGGCTGGCGCTGCCTCGACCTGTTTGCCGGCACGGGGGTGCTGGGCTTTGAAGCCGCCTCGCGCGGCGCTAGCCTGGTGCTGCTCAACGACTCCCATAAAACCGCCCACGCCCAGCTGCAAAAAAACGCGGAGCTGATCAAAACGCGGCAAGGCGCGGACGGGCTAGAGCTGCAAGTGCGCTGCCAAGACGGTATCAGCCTGCTGCAAAGCGGTGTGGGCGCGCCTTTCGATGTGATTTTTCTCGACCCGCCCTTTGCACAAGAAAAACTCTATTTACAAGCCATTTCAGCCATTAAGCCCGTAAACGCTGCCTGGCCAGCTATTTATTTAGAAGCCAATCAAGCCTGGAATGGTGCCGACCTAGGCGCGCAACTGGCTGATTTAGGCTGGCGCGTGGCCAAGCACAGCAAGGTAGGCGCAGTGCATGGGCATTTGCTGGAATCCGTGCAAAGCTGAAATTCTGTAGCTTGGGCTTTAGCCCGACCTACTGGGCACGGTGGCTTTTTCGCCAGACTCGCTGCCATTAACCCTCACCCCCACCCTCTCCCACGGGGAGAGGGGGCAAATCCATAGCCAGCAACGATAGCCAGAAACGACCGCCAGCCACCCCCATCAGCCACGCGCACGCGGAAAACTGAGCTATTCCCCTCTCCCCGAGGGAGAGGGCAGGGTGAGGGTTAGAGCTGCCCACCCGCAGAAAATTTGCCAAATTTGGAACAATCAAGCCGATTTGGACGAAAAACAAATCTATTGCCCCAATAATGGAACAATGGCAAGCCTGAACACCTATTGCGGCTACAAAAGCGGGTTTTTCAGGGTGTTTTATGGCTTTTAGGCCGTAAAACCTGCCTGAGCAGCTATTATTTTTATATCAAAAATACCCCGATAAAGTGGGCATTTAGGGCAGATTTAGCCAGCTCCGCGCAATTTTCCTTCGATAGAGCGCAGTGTGGCTTGCAGTTGCCGCTCTTGCAGTTCGGGATCGACGGCCTGGATGTATTCGATGCCTGAAAAATCGTCGCCGCGTTTGCGGTTTTGTGGTGGCTCTAGGGCTTCAATCAGCAGGGCTTCAAATGCGGCAATGATGCCGCTCAAGCTGGTGTTGAGTGCAGGCTCTTGCAGGCGACCGTCATCCGTGGCATCGAGTAGGCCAAACCATGAAAAGCGGTTCCAACGGCTGGCAAGGCGGTCGGTGGTGTGTTCGAACAGGCGCGTAGCCAAGGGCCGATCAATAGAGCGCCCGACATAGACGACGGTGTGGTGGTCATAGAGGATGTAAATCCCTTTCTGCTTGCCAAAGTCTATGGGCATGGTGTCGGCTTGTTGCTTGCCAAATAGCTTGGCGTCGCGGCGCCAAACAATCAATTCGCGCTGCCAGTACATGCCAAAAGATCGCATGATGGCTTCGTCGCTGGCTTTGTCGTCCTGCTTGCTAGGAGCTGTTGCGGGCAAGGGCTGGGCTGATTTTCTGCCTATGCTTGCGTTGTCTTTTAAGGCGAATATCCCTTTTCCCACCCGCAAAAATGGCGATCGTTCGCCATCGTGTTTGATCGATGACGCGATTTGGGCATTGACGGTCGCGGCGGGGGTGGCACCTTCGGTGGCGTAATAGCCTTCGCTCAAAATTTTCTCCGAAATTTCGGCGTAGTGCAGGGGGGCTTGTGTTTCGCGCAGCACCCTGATGATGGCGGCTTTCCAAGATTGTTCCATGCTTGTTTTAGTCCTTATTACAGGCTTTGCGCCGCAAAGGTGTTGCAGCTGCCCATATCGCCGCTGGCAAAGCCGGCTTTGAACCACTGCACGCGCTGGGCGCTGCTGCCGTGGGTAAAGCTGTCGGGCACGGCGTAGCCTTGGGCTTTTTTCTGCAGGGCATCGTCGCCAATTTGTGCGGCGGCGTTCAGGGCGCTTTCAATATCGCCCGATTCCAAAATCTGCCTATCGACATTGGCGTGGTGCGCCCATACGCCGGCATAGCAGTCGGCTTGCAGCTCTAGGCGTACCGAGAGTTTGTTGTATTCAGTTTCGCTGACTTTGCCGCGCATGGCGTCCATTTTGTCGCTGCTGCCTTCTAGCTTTTGGATATGGTGGCCTACTTCGTGCGCAATGACATAGGCTTTGGCAAATTCGCCGGGCGATTGCAGTTGCTGCTCTAGGGTGCGAAAGAATTCAAAGTCCAAATACATTTTGTGGTCGCCCGGGCAGTAAAACGGCCCCATGGCGGCCTGGCCCTGGCCACAGGCGGTGGGGGTGGCGCCGCTGTAGAGCACCAAGGTGGGCGGCTGATAGCGTGCGCTTTGGGCGGCAAACAGTTTGCCCCACACATCTTCGGTATCGGCGACGACGGTGCGCACAAAGGCGGTTTGCGCATCTTGCGTGTTGCTGTCTGGCACTTGGCCTTGCGCTTGCGTGGCGGGGCTGATCTTGTTTTGCACGCCGCCCACCAGTTGGATGGCCTGCATGGGGTTGATGCCCAAAAAGTAAGAGGCCACTAGCCCCAGCACGATGGTGCCTATGCCTAGCTTGCCTGCAGCGCGGCCTGCGCCACCGCTGCGGCGGTCTTCAATATTGTCGGATTGGCGTTGGCCTTCCCATTTCATGCTGGCGTCCTTTGCTCTGGGCTGATTGCCCCGCATTATGCGGTCAGCACTATGGCATGTCGGCAAGTCGCAACGCTGCGCCTTCTGCTGGGCTGCTTGTTTGTGGCATTTTGCACAGCAGGCTGAACTGCGCTCATTACAATTAGCGTTTTATGGTCTGCTTAGGATGGCTCAAGCCTTATGGCTGCTCGTTTTACTACTGTTGTCTTGCTGCTTTTGCTCGGCGTTTTCCAATACCAGATTTGGCTCGGGCCGCGCAACCGTGCCGATGTAGCGCAACTGCAAGAGCGCCTAAAAATCGCGGATAAAGAAAACATCGACAAACTACAAATCAACGCCCAGCTGCAAGCTGAAGTCGATGATTTGCAAAACGGCCTAGAAACCGTGGAAGAAAAGGCTAGGTCGGAATTGCACATGGTCAAAGACGGCGAAATACTGGTGCAATACCTCGATTAAATCGGCTAAAAAAGGGAATTGGCATGGGTTTACGGGCATGGGCGGGCGCTAGGCTGGCCAAGTATTTAACGCAGCCCATACACCGCGCGGGATTTGGCATTTCCACCAATGCCGACTATTTAGCGGCCATTTTGCAACCTGGTGATGTGCTATTGGTCGAAGGCATTACCCGTGTATCTGGCGCCATCAAATACCTCACGCAATCGACTTGGTCACACGCCGCGCTGTATGTTGGACACCATTTGCACACCCAGCTCAAAGGCGCTGCACCGCCAGGGCATTGCTTTATCGAAGCCGATATCAAAGACGGTGTGCGCAGCGTGGGCTTAGACAATTTTTCTGGTTTGCATACGCGTATTTGCCGCCCTGTTGGTTTAACGCAGGAGGAGGTGCAACGGGTGACCGCTTATGCGATTGAGCGCCTAGGGGATCACTACGATTTGCGCAATTTACTGGATCTGGCGCGCTACCTGTTTCCAACGCCGCCCGTCCCTAGGCGTTTTCGGCGGCAGATGCTTAGCCTGGGCAGCGGCGACCCGACGCGGGCCATTTGTTCCACCCTGATTACGCAGGCGTTTTACGAAATCAGCTACCCGATTTTGCCCAACCCCAATCCGCATTGCGATCCCTGCCAAAGCACGCACGAGGCCATGCGCGATTACCGCTTATTTGTGCCGCGTGATTTTGATGTGTCGCCGTATTTCAATATCGTCAAACCCACCATCGAAATGGGTTTTGACTTTCACGAAGATACGGGGATGACCACCTTCGACCAAAGTTTTTAGGGTGTCGGTGGCAAACCCTTTTTCAGCAGTCTTCGCCGCCCCTCCCCCTCGCTGCCCTTTAGTCGGCAAGCTGCCAATCTATAGGCGCACTGCCCTGCTGCTGCAAATAGGCATTAGCCGCAGCAAAATGCCCGCCAGTCAAAAAACCCCTGTGCGCCGACAGCGGCGAGGGGTGAGCTGACTCCAACACCAAATGCCTGTCACGGTTGATCAGCACGCCTTTTTTCTGCGCATGCGCGCCCCACAGCATAAACACCAGGCCGCTGCGCTGCGTGGCTAGGGCGGCAATGGCGGCATCGGTCAGCGCCTCCCAGCCCCAGGCGGCATGGCTATGCGCCTGCCCTGCCTGCACCGTCAGCACCGTGTTGAGCAGTAGCACACCCTGCTGCGCCCAGCTTTGCAGACAGCCATGTTGCGGCGGCGAAAAATCGGCAAAATCGTGCTGCAAGGCTTTATAGATATTGCGCAAAGACGGCGGCGTGGCCTGGCCATGCGGCACAGAAAACGCCAGCCCATGCGCCTGCCCGGCGCCGTGGTAGGGGTCTTGCCCCAAAATCACCACGCGCACGGCCGCAAAAGGCGTGAGATCAAAAGCGCGATACACCTGATCGGCAGGCGGATAGATGGCTAAACCCGCATCACGCGCAGCCTGCACGCGCTGCTGCAGGGCTGGGTAATAAGGCAGCTGCGCCTGCTGCGCCAAAAAATCTTGCCACGATGCCAGTGCCATGCTTTTTTATGCCGCTGGTGGTGGTGGCGGCTCGTCTTGGGGCGGCTCTTTAGGCGCAGTGTTATTGCGTTCACGCCCCATGGCGCGGATGCGCGGCGGCGGAAAACTGCTGCCAAAACCCACCCACAGGCTGCACAGCAACACGCCCGTAAACACGATTAAGCCTATGGCGTAAAGAAAAGGGTGCACCAGCATCAGCTGCGCCGCCACCATGCTGGCAAAGCCCAGCCCCAGGCCATAAACCAGCAGCGCGGGGATGCTGCGCAAGATGGAATAGGCCGAGAAAAACAGCGCCTTGCCCGGGTTCAGGCTAAAGCAAAAACTCAGCATCGTGGCGCGGCTAAACAGCAAAAACAAGCCGCCGACAACAGGCATCAGCGCCAGCAACAAGAGCGGGATATGCGGCGCAGTTTGCAGCAGCGCCTCTAAAGCCTGCACATCCACGCCCTGGCCGCTTTCGCTTTGCGCCAGCACCAGCTTTTCTAGCTGCCCCCAGGCATCGCCCGCCAAAGCGAGAAAAGCCATCAAACTCAGCCAAACCAACACCGCATAGGCCGCGCCCAGCACCAAAGTGGCGCGCAAACGCGGCAGATTTTGCTGCCCCGGCCCCCAGAAAAAAGGCGCAAAAATTGTGTGCGGCAAGGGGTGCAATTGCTGGCTGACGCTAAAGGCCGCGTACATCGCCCCAGCAGCCAAACCAGGCGCAGCCACCATCGCCAAGCCCGTGCCGATAGCCGGAATCAAGGCCAGCGCCATAGGCAGCATCATGAATAAGAGCGCCACACTGGTTAGCGCCCAAGGGTTGCGCCAAAACAGCACAAAACCCGTTTGCAGCCAGCGCCAGCCGTCTAAGGCTTTGGGGGCGTAAAACACGGGTGTGGGCGGAATATTCGGCGTTTGTTTGCTCTCATCCACGGCTTACACCTCCAACGCCTGCGCCGCGCGCAGCGCCAACAGCACGCGCTCAAAATGCTTGGGGTCATGCGCTTGCAAGGCGCTGGCCTCGCGTGGCAGGTAAAAATCCCACAGGCGCGAAGTCCAAAAGCGCAGCGCCCCTAGGCGGCGCATGGCGAGCAGCAGATCCAGCTCTGCCGCCGTCAGCGGGCGCACCGTTTCATAGGCCTGCACAAAAGCCTGCACACGCGCCGCATCGTCTTGGCCGCTGGGCAAATCAATGCACCAGTCATTCAGGCACACCGCCAAATCAAAAACAAAAGTATCGGTGCCCGCAAAGTAAAAATCAAAAATGCCCGACAGCTGCTCGCCCACAAACATGGCGTTGTCGCGGAACAAATCGGCATGAACCGCGCCCCGGGGCAGGCTGGCGTAGGCGCTGCCCGCAGCCAGCGCCTGCTGCGCCGCCAATTCTTCTTGCAAAAGCTGCGCCTGCGCGGGCGCCATGTGGGGCAGCACCACGGGCACAGTCTGGGCTATCCAGTCCAAACCACGCAAATTGGGCTGCTGCAGGGCAAAATCCGCCCCCGCCAGATGCAGCTGCGCCAGCGCCTGCCCCATGGCGGCGCAATGCACGGCCTGCGGCGCCAGCTGGCTGCTGCCCTGCAATTTATCCACCAGCGCAGCGGGCTTGCCCGCCACCGTGTGCAAAATTTGCCCCGCTGCATTGGCGTGCGGCGCAGGCACGGCTATGCCTTTTTGCGCCAAATGGCGCATCAATTCCAAATAAAAAGGCAGTTGCGCATGGCTCAGGCGTTCAAACAGGGTCAGCACAAAGCTGCCGCGATCGCTATCGACAAAGTAATTGGTGTTCTCGATGCCGCCTTGGATGCCTTGCAAGCGGCTCAAAGTGCCCAGCGCCAAATCGTCTAAGAGGGATTGCGCCGCTGACGGCGATACGGTGGTGTAAACAGCCATGAAAAATGGGGCAGATTTAAAAATCTACAGGTTTAAAAATTAAACAGCTTCCAACTGCGGTTGGTCAGGCCTTTGGGCGTGCTTTTGTCGCTAATGCCGGCGTCGGCTTTTTCGGGCTGCACTTGGTAGGGGCGCAGCTTGTCGTTGCTGGGCTTGACCTCGATCGACTGGGTTTGCCCGCCGACCCGCAGCTCGTCTATCGTCACCGACTGGTCTTGGTGCTGAATATGCTCGACCTTGCGCTCTGGCGGCGCTGTTTCGCCGCTGCTGGCAAGGGTGGGGGCTGTGCTGGCAGTCGTTGCCGCCGTAGTGGTGGCCGCCGTTGCTGCAGCCTGCGCCGCCAGCGGCCAAGCTGCCGCTACGCTCAAAGCCAAAACAGGGGCAAAAACTCGGGCAGTTATCCAGTGGCGCATGGCAAATCTCCTAGGCCAAAAACAAGGCCGCTATCTTAAAGGAAAGCGCCCGCCTTGGGCGGCTGACAAGCATCACGGGCGCGGTAGGTCGGGCCGAATTTCCCCTCCCCCGCTGGGGGAGGGCTAGGGTGGGGGCTGAGGGTGCAGCAATACCCAAACCAAAACCCAAGCCCCTAAGCCCCGCCTTCCCCCAAAGGGGGAAGGAGCTAATACCAAAACCCAATAGCCCGCAGCCATCCAGTAACATCCTGCCCCATGTCTGCCCCCAAACACACCAGCGCCCACACCAGCGCCCGCCCCGCCCTCAGCACCAACGAAATTCGCCTGCGCCTAGCCGCCTTCGCCCTCAAATGGCAGGCCGCCAGCAGCGAAGAGGCCGACGAAAAGCTCTACACCGCCGATTTCCTCGCCTGCTTTGGCCTAGATAAACACCACTACCAGCGCGAATACAAGGTGCTGAAAAAAGACGGCAGCACCGGCTATATGGATGGCTTCATCCCCGGCCTGCTCATCATCGAAGGCAAATCGCTGGGCAAAAACCTGGCTAAAGCCCGCCAACAAGCCGAGGAATACCGCTGGGCCTGCCCGCCGCAAGACCAACCCCGCTTTGTGCTGCTGCACGACTTTGCGCGTTTGGCGCTATTCGATTTGGCGCAAGACCAAACCTTTGAATGCGCCCTGGCCGAACTGCCCGCCAAAGCCGATTGGTTTCGCTTCCTCTGGCAAAGCAACGCCCCCGCCATCGTTGAAGAAACCGAAGCCGACCGCCTAGCAGCCGAACAAATGGCCGTGCTGCACGAGGCGCTGCTGCAATCCAACTTCAAAGGCCGCGATTTAGAGGTTTTTTTAACCCGCCTTTTGTTTTGCCTGTTTGCCGACGACACCGCCATCTTTGGCAACAACGGCCAATTCAGCCAGTTCTTGCAAACCACGCGCCCCGATGGTGCTGATTTGGGCGAACGCCTGGCCAAATTGTTTGAAGTGCTGAACCAAGCGCCCGAGCACCGCAGCCGCCTGCTCGATGAAGACCTGGCCGCCTTTGCCTACATCAACGGCCAACTGTTTGCCCAGCGCACCGCCACGCCCGATTTTGATGCCGGCCTGCGGCAACTGCTGATTAACTGCGCCAATCTGGATTGGTCGGGCATCAGCCCCGCCATCTTTGGCGCCATGTTCCAAGGCGTGTTGGAACAAAGCGAACCCGATTTAAGCCGCAGCGCCAGCCGCCGCGAACTGGGCGCGCACTACACCTCAGAACGCAACATCCTACGCGCCATCAACCCGCTGTTTATGGATGATCTACGCGCCAAACTCCAAGCCGCAGGCACCCAGCGCCCCAAACTGCTGGCGCTGTACGAACACCTGCCCACGCTCAACATCTTTGACCCCGCTTGCGGCTGCGGCAACTT
>JAMIFN010000110.1:0-5259 GCA_035906235.1 Allobrachymonas sp.
ACAATACTTGACCGCGCTGTACATCTTCGCGCTTGGTGCCGCGCAGCAAGATACCCACATTGTCACCAGCTTGGCCTTGGTCCAGCAGTTTGCGGAACATTTCCACGCCCGTGCAGGTGGTTTTAACCGTATCCACGATACCCACGATTTCGATCTCTTCGCCAACTTTGACGATACCGCGTTCGATACGGCCAGTAACTACCGTGCCGCGACCAGAGATAGAGAATACGTCCTCTACTGGCATCAGGAAGGAACCATCAATGGCGCGCTCTGGCGTGGGGAAGTAGGTGTCCATGGCTTCAGCCAGACGCAGTACTGAGGCTTCGCCCAAGTCACCCTGGTCGCCCTCGAGTGCCAGTTTGGCCGAGCCTTTGATGATGGGCGTGTCGTCGCCTGGGAAGTCGTATTTAGACAGGAGCTCACGCACTTCCATCTCAACCAATTCCAGCAATTCAGCGTCGTCAACCATATCGCATTTGTTCAAGAATACGATGATGTACGGAACACCTACTTGGCGCGACAAAAGGATATGCTCGCGCGTTTGGGGCATAGGGCCATCAGCAGCTGAACAAACCAGCACTGCGCCGTCCATTTGCGCCGCGCCGGTGATCATGTTTTTGACATAATCCGCGTGGCCCGGGCAATCCACATGCGCGTAGTGGCGGTTAGCCGTTTCGTACTCGATGTGTGAAGTGTTGATGGTGATGCCGCGCGCTTTTTCTTCAGGCGCATTATCGATTTGGTCATAGCCTTTGGCTTCGCCGCCAAACTTCTTAGCCAGAACCGTTGCAATCGCAGCAGTCAAAGTCGTTTTACCGTGATCAACGTGACCGATGGTGCCCACATTGACGTGGGGCTTGGTGCGTTGGAATTTATCCTTAGCCATTTTTCAAATCCTTTAAAAAGAACAATGCCCGTGAAGCGTTTTGCGTCTGCATATGCATCAGAGATCAGGTCATCACGGGCAAAAACCTGTGCGCACATCGCAGACGAAGCCGAGCATTTTAGCATGCGGACATGCTGACCGGAAAAAAACAGCGACAGGAAGCGTTGTACACCAAACCAGATCAATCCGTGAGAATTTGAAAGATTAGTTCTCAGTAAAGAACAATACCACCATTAGACTACCCACCATCAGGACGCTGGCAAGGCATCTTGCAACGAGTATCACCCCCGGCAGCCGCGCTGCCATGAAAGGAAATGTTTATGTTCGGTCATATGACAGCTTGGCAATATATTTTGCTCAGCGTAACGGTCAGTTTCGCTTTGTTTTTTGGCGTCGGCGGCTCCATCCACTGGTGGTATTACAAAAAGAACAAAGACAAAGCCAGCGAATGGAAAATTCAGCCTGGCAAATTCCTCTCAGACAAGCTCAACCGCGAGGCTTTTTGGCTGGCGGTGTTCAATTTGATCTGCGCCTCTGCGCTCTACGGCTTTATCTTCTGGGGCATTTTTGAGCAAGGCTGGTCACAACTGTATTGGGACTTTAGCGCGCACTCCATCGGCTATACCATTTTGAGCTTTTTCATGACTTGGCTGATCGTCGAGGGCGGCGCCTACTACCTGCACGCATTCATGCACTTCAAGCCGTTCTACCACGGTTTTCATGGCATTCACCACCGCTACAGTGCGCCTAACTACTACACCATCATCGCCATGCACCCGCTAGAGTGGCCCGTGCACAGCCTCTATGTCTTGGCGCCCGCATTTTTGTTCCCTCTGCATGGCGGCATTTTCTTTTTCTTCATGGCGCTCGTTTACGGACTCGGTTTTGTCGATCACTGCGGCATCAAGCTGCCCCGCATCCCCCTGCATGGCAGTAACAAATTTCATGACGATCACCACAAATACTTCCATGTGAACTTTGGCTTCACCGTGCCTTGGTTCGACATGCTGCACAACACCATCCGCCGCCAAGGGCGCCACTACACCGAGCTCACCTTTTTAGGCGACAAAGGCAATATCCGCGATGCGGCCACGGCCGACACGCCGGTGAAATACTAAAACGGCAATAGGAGGCCAGCTCTCATGGATCACCCCATCTCTTACGCCATGCGCAATGCGGCGGCTGTGGACTCTTGGATTTACTTCAACGCCCCCTCTGCGCTGCTGGATTGGAGTTTTTTAGCCATCGAATGGCTGGTCTTCATCAGCTGCGGCCTCGGTTTGCTGCACGCCATCGGCCTGCGCAAACGCACGGGCAACCCTGCTGCGCTCTACACCTTCTTGGCCATTTTTCTCTATGGCTTGCTGATCGACATCGTGTCTTACTACACGGTAGAGAATTTCTGGCATGGCGAGTTCTCCCTCATGTTCTTGCACAACCGCCTGCCCCTCTACATCGCGCTGTTCTACCCCGCCTTCCTCTACCCCGTCTTCATGACCGTCAAGCGCTACGCCCTGCCCCCCATCAGCGCGGCCATTGTCACGGGATTTTTTGCAGGCGCGGCCTATTTGATTTTTGACAACCTCGGCCCCCTGCTGGGGTGGTGGGTATGGGACCGCAACACCCCCACCAGCTGGCCCATGCTCGACAGCGTGCCGCTGACCAGCTACCACTGGATGTTTGTCTTTAGCATCGCCTTTGCCTACCTAGCGCAACGTTTTTTCTGGGCCCCAGCGGCGCAGCAGGCCAGCAAAGGGCGTATTGCGCTCAAACTACTCAGCATCCCCGTGCTCACCTGCGTGCTCGGCAGCTTGATTTTTGTGCCCTACAACATCTTGGCCTACACCGTTAGCCTAGGCAGCGCGGCCTTCTTCCACGCCATCGTCTTTGGCGGCGCGGCCTTGCTGTTTATCCTCAACTTTCAAAGCCCCACCGAGCCACGGGACCGCCTGCTGATGAGCATCCCCCTCATCTGGGTCATCGGCCACCTCTTCCTCTACATCGCCAAATGGCATTTGTTCTGGCAGATTGGTGCCGATGGCGCCTCGCAAGCGGCCAACTACACCCAAGGCCTGTACGCCAGCAACCTCATCGCCGCCTGCGCGGGCATGGCAACGGCCTTTGCCATCACCGTGCTGGCACATCCAGCCAAGGCCAAAAGCTGATGCCGAGATTGTGCAATTAATTGGCACAATGAAGCATAAATAGCCATTTATCTGCTTATTGTGCCAATTTTGGAACAATAGCCTCAACCCCCATGCCGAAAGCCACTTTTTCAGTGGCTTTTTGGCGTTTTAGTCCGAAAAACCTGCCTGAGTAGCTCACTTTTTAATAGTGATGTTCTTGGCATCATCCCTGCCTTGGGGTTCGTAGCAAGAGCCATGCTGGCGGCGAAATTGCCGTGGCTGCTGCGGCCGGGGCAGGCTCCACAGCCCACGCCGCGCGGCTTGGGCCTGCGTTTGTAGGGCGGCATAGCGCCCAGGCTTGCCGCTGGCAAACTGGTAATCCCAGGCATGGCCTTGCGCCACCAGCCAGGCGTTCACATCCAAATTTTGTGCCTGCGGCAAATACACACGCGCCAGCCAGCGCCCATACTGATCACGATGCAGCAACTGCGCCCGCAGGGGCTGCTTGTCTATTTGCGCCTTCAATGCGGCAGTGGCTTGAACGCCCCAGTCTTGGCAAATTTCAGGTGCATCTATGGCTTCTAGGCGCAGTTTGACACGGCCTTTATCCAAGCGAACTTTGCCCAAATTTTGCCCTGCATCGGGGCGCAGCCACACCGTATCGCCATCGCTGACCCAGTTCATCTGCCCCGTAACCCAAGTCGCAGCCCCCGCTAGCAGTGGCAGCCCAGCAAGGCCCAGCACACAAAACAAACGACGCAAGGCAATAGGCAACATCAGAGGGGGGGAGCATTTAAGATCGGTGGGTGCGCGATTTAAACACAGACCCCCTGCTGCAAGCCCTAAGCGCAGCCCAGCCCCCGCTGCCTTTGGCCGTGGCCTATAGCGGCGGGGCAGATTCTTCAGCGCTGCTGTACGCAGCCGTGCGCTTGTGGCCGGGGCAGGTGCAGGCGCTGCATATCCACCACGGCTTGCAAGTGGCGGCTGATGATTTTGCGCGCCATTGCCAGCAGGTTTGTGTCAGCTTGCAAGTGCCGCTGGCCAGCTTGCGGGTGCAGGCTGGGCACAGCTTGGGGCAAAGCCCAGAGGATGCTGCCCGCCGCGCCCGTTATGCGGCGCTGGCAGACTGGGTGGCAGCGCAGCCTGCAGCTCAGCGCCCACGCAGCATCGCCTTGGCGCAGCACGCCGATGATCAGGTTGAGACCCTGCTGCTGGCGCTCTCGCGCGGGGCGGGGCTACCGGGTTTAGCGGCCATGCCCGCTGCCTGGCAAAGCGACGATGCGAGCGGCTTGCACTGGTGCCGCCCTTTTTTAGGCTTGGCTGGCGCAGATTTGCGCGCTTGGCTGGTGCAGCAAGATTTGGCCTGGGTTGAAGATCCAACGAACCAAGACACACGCTACACCCGCAACCGCATCCGCCACGAACTGCTGCCCGCATTGGCTGCGGCCTTTCCCAGTTTTCGCAGTACTTTTGCGCGTTCAGCCGCGCATTGCGCCCAAGCGCAAAGCCTGCTCGATGAGTTGGCTGTCGGCGATTTACAGGCCATCGGCCTGCCGCCACGCATTGCCGCCCTGCAAATACTCAGCCCCGCGCGGCAAAGCAATGTGCTGCGCCATTGGCTGGGGCGGTACTGCGGCACGCAAGCCAGCCAAACGCAGTTAGCCGAGTTGCAAAAGCAGATTGCGGCTTGCCGCACGCGCGGCCACCGCATCGAGCTGAAGGTGGGGGCAGGCTTGGTGCACCGCCAAGGGGCATTTTTGGGATTTGATTAAACGGGGTGCCTAGCCTGCGGCAAACCCCTCATGTCATCAGCAAGGAATTAAGGAACCTCTGCAAAACCCCACTTTTACGCCCAAGCACTGATTATTCAATTGACGGCGCAGCTCAAGTGTAAGATTTTTTGACTTTTGACCGAATTTCTACGAATTTAAGGGGGTTTTGTGCCATTTTATGGCCGTTTTTGAGGGATTTCCCCCTTTTAGGCGCACTTATGCCTGCAAGCCCTGCAGCGGTTTGCGCGCTAGGTACAAATTCACCAGCGCAAACAGCGTGTGCAGCTGCGCCGTGTTTTTCTCCAGTCCTTTGTAGCGTACCTTGCGGTAGCCAAACTGGCATTTGAGCACGCCAAAGGCGTGCTCGACTTTGGCTCTAGCTTTGGCCTTGGCTTTCTCAAATCGGTCTATCGCCCCTTCTACGGGATCTTGCTTGTTGAGCGCTTTGCGCTTGCCCGGGCGCATGGCAATGAAC
>JAMIFN010000111.1:0-7641 GCA_035906235.1 Allobrachymonas sp.
CTAAAGCAGCAGCGGCCAAAACCCAAATCAGCACACAGGCAGCTTGGCCTTTTCCCGCCAGCAGCAAGCGTCCTTAAGCGCTTTTTCAAGCCCTTACTGCCGCTCAACCCACGCGCTTGCGCGTGGGTTTTTTCGTGGCGTCGGTGTGATGGGGCTTAGCCTTGCTTTTGTTGGCGACGGGCGTTTATGCAAAATTTGAGCTTGAGGGCCTGAAAAACCGCATAGAATCGTCCCAAGCAGTCGAGCTTAGGCTGCTGCTCGATGAATTCAAAATGCAAGAGGAGAGTTGTTTGTGAATAAATCAGAAATGATCGACCACATTGCCAAGCAGGCAGATATTTCTAAGGCGGCTGCCACGCGCGCTTTGGAAGCGATGACTGGCGCTGTGAAGACCACTTTGAAAAAAGGCGGTAGCGTATCTTTGGTGGGCTTTGGGACTTTCGCCGTTGGCGAGCGCGCGGCGCGTACGGGGCGCAATCCCCAAACTGGTGCTGCTATCAAAATCAAGGCGGCTAAAGTGCCCAAATTCCGTCCTGGTAAAGCTTTGAAAGACGCTTTGAATAAACGATAAACGCAAAAATTTGTGCGAGCGATGAGAAAGCGCGAAAAAACACGCTAGAATCATGGCTTACACAGAAGGCGGGTGCTTAGCTCAGTTGGTAGAGCGGCGCCCTTACAAGGCGTAGGTCAGCGGTTCGACCCCGTTAGCACCCACCACCGCTTTATCTGTGTCATAAAAAGCGATCCTGTTAAAGGGCGCTTTTTTTTTGCTTAAAATTTGTCCATTGTTATTGCCGACGCCAATAGCCGCGGCATATTCACCCTAGGCCAAGGATAGACCTGATGTTTGATTTCGTTCGTAAGCACAACCGTTGGATGCAATTCGGTTTATTGGTCTTAGTGGTGCCAGCTTTTGTGGCCATCAGTTTTTACGGCTACTCACAAAACTCGACGGGGCCAGAAGTGGCTAAGGTGGGCAATACGGCTATTACCCAAATGCAGTGGGATCAAGAAGTGCAGCGCCAAGGGCAAGTCTTGCGTCAGCGCGACCCCAGTTTTGATGCCAGTTTGTTGGATGCGCCCGAGCAGAAATACCGCGTACTAGAAGAGCTGCTGCGCCAAACCGTGCTGCAAACAGCCACACAAAAAATGCATCTGCGCGCCAGCGATGCGCAGGTGGCGCAAGCCTTAGCGCAAGACCCCAATATTGCCAGCCTGCGTGGCTCTGACGGCACAATGGACATGAAGCAATACCAGGCACTGCTAGCGGCCAATGGCTTGACTGTGGCACAGTATGAAGCGAAAGTGCGTCAAGAGTTGAGTGAGCGCCAATTGCAAGAGGATGTGTACGGGACTACCGTTACGGTGCAAAACTTGCGCCAAGTGCTGGGTCAAGCCTTGCTGCAAAGTCGCCAAGTGCAGCTGGCGCGTTTTGCCAGTGCCGATTATTTGGCGCAAGCTAAGCCCACGCCAGAGCAAGAGCAGGGCTATTACCAACAACACCGCGATATGTTTAAAGTGCCTGCGCAAATCGACATGCAGTATGTGGTACTGAGCCCCGCCGATGTCGCCGCCAAGCTGACTTTTAGCGACGAACAACTGCGGCAGTACTACGCGCAAAATCAAGCGCGTTTTGCGGGGCAAGAGGAGCGCCGTGCTAGCCATATTTTGTTTGCCAAAAAAGACCAAGCCGAGGCAGCTCTGGCGCAGCTCAAAGCCAAGCCTGAACGGTTTGCTGAGCTGGCGAAAAAAGATTCGCAAGACCCTGGCTCTGCCGCACAAGGCGGGGATTTGGGCTTTTTGACCAAGGGCGCTACCGCCAACCCCGCGTTTGACGATGCCGTGTTTGCTTTGGCTAAAGAGCAACTCAGCGCCGTGGTGCAAAGCCCAGCGGGCTACCACATCATCAAAGTGACTGATATCAAAGGCCAGGCTAAACCTTTTGAAGCCGTTAAAGCCGAAGTGCTGGAGGCGGTGAAAGCCGAGCAGGGCGCAAAAAAATACGCCGAGCTGAGCGAAAACTTCCGCAACGCGGTCGAAGACATGGATGACTTAAACCAAGTCGCTAAACAATTGGGCCTGCAAGTGCATACGGTGACGGGGTTGCAGCAAGGCTCTATGGCGGCCAAGGCCGATCCGATTGTGGGCAATGCCAAACTGCAAAAAGCGATTTTTACCGCCGATGCTTTGGCTGGCAAACACAATACGCCAGCGCTTGAAGTTGGCAACAGCGTGTTGGTATCGGCCCATGTGACGCGCCATCTGCCCGCGAGCGTGCAGCCTTTTGCCCAAGTACAAGCCCAGGTTCAGGCTTTGGTGACAGCTGAGCGTGCGCAAGCGCTGGCGCTGCAAACCGGTCAAGCGAAGTTGGCGGAGTGGAAAAAGGCGCCTGCCACTGCCAAGCTGGATGCGGCGCTGAGCGTCTCGCGCCAGCACACACAAAACCTGCCTGCCCCCGTGGTCGAGGCGATTTTGAAAGCCGATAGCAGCCAGCTCCCTGCCTGGGTCGGGGTGGAGATGCCCCAGCACGGCGGCTATGTGGTGGCGAAGATCGAAAAAGTCCAAGCCCCCACGGACGATAGCCCTGAGGCGCAGGCCGCCCGCCAGCAGATTGAGCAACTCATCCAGCCGACTTTGAGCCAGGCTGAAACCCAAGCCTTTCTCGCCCTGCTGCGCGCGCAGTACAAAGCGAAAATCCTGGTACCCAAGCCCGCAGTTGCTGCGCCCGCTGCCGCTGCTTCTGCGGCAAAAGGCGAGGACGCGTAGTACGCACCACACACCACGCGATTTGGCGCAGAAAGCCAGCTTTGTCCACGCCCTCGTCACTTTATATCGGCCTGATGTCGGGCACTTCGACCGACGGGGTCGATGGCCTGCTGTTGGATGTGGCCGCGCCCAGGCTGGCTGCTGTGCGAGGCTTTGTCAGCCTGCCTTTGCCTGCCGAGCTGCGCACGGAATTGCTGGCGCTTAACCGCGCAGGTGACAACGAATTGCATCGCGCAGCCCTGGCGGCCAATGCCTTGGTCGGCGTGTATGCCCAAGCCGTGGCCGATTTATTGCAACAGGCGCAGCTGCAGCCGGGCGCCATTGCTGCCATAGGTGCACATGGGCAAACCGTGCGCCATCAGCCCGGTGCTTTTGACGGCGTCGGCTACACCTTGCAACTCAATAGCCCCGCCCTGCTGGCTGAGCGCACGGGCATCCCCGTGGTGGCCGATTTCCGCAGCCGCGATGTGGCCGCTGGCGGCCAGGGCGCGCCCTTAGTGCCCTTTTTTCACCGTGTCTGGTTTGCGGCTGATGCGCAGGCTAAAAGCGCGAGCTTGGCTGCGCTCAATATTGGTGGCATCAGCAACCTCAGCCTCTTGCCTGCGGCTGGGGCGGTGCGCGGTTTTGACTGTGGCCCGGGCAATGTGCTGCTGGACGCTTGGGTGCAGCAGCATCTGGGGCAAAGCTACGACGACGATGGCCGCTGGGCGGCAGGTGGGCAGGTGCATGCCGCACTATTGGCGCAGATGCTGGCTGAACCCTATTTCGCCCTGCCCGCACCCAAAAGCACAGGGCGCGATTTATTCCACCTGCCCTGGCTGCAAGCGCAATTGGCTGCATTGCCAAATCAAGCCCAAGCCCAAGCCCAAGCCCAAGCGCAAGATGTGCAAGCCACCCTGTTGGAATTGACGGCCTGCAGCATTGCCCAAGCCTTGCAGCGCGAAATGCAACCCTTGCCCGCGCAGCTGCTAGTCTGCGGCGGCGGTGCTTATAACGGCGCTTTGATGGCGCGGCTGCAAGCGCTTTTGCCCACTGTGGCGGTGCAGACCTCAGCCGCCTTTGGCCTGCAGCCTAATCAGGTAGAGGCAGCGGCCTTTGCGTGGTTGGCAGCGCAGTGTTTGCGGGGCCAGGCTTTGCCCCTGCCCAGCGTCACAGGGGCGGCTGCAGCGCGGGTGTTGGGGGCGATATACCCGGCTTAAGCCTGCAGCTTATTTTTAAGTATGTTTTCGCTGTTTTAGGCCGAAAAACCTGCCTGAGAAGCTATTGTTTTAGTAGTTAATGGAGTATGCATGATGCCGCCTGATTTGCCCTTTGCCCAGCGTTTAAATGGCATGGAAACCTCGGCCATCCGCGAATTGTTCAAGCTCTTGGCCAAGCCCGGCATCATCAGTTTTGCGGGCGGCTTTCCCGATGCCAGTTTGTTTGATGTTGAAGGCATTCGCGCCGCCAGCGAGCAGGCTTTGAGCGCGGACGCAGCGGGCGCGGTTTTGGGCTATGGCGCGACCGAAGGCGTGCCTGCCTTGCGCCAGGCCTTAGCCGCCGAGATGCAGCGCCAAGGCGTGGCGGTGCAGGCCGATGAATTGATCGTCACCACCGGCAGCCAGCAGGCGCTGGACTTGGTGGCCAAATGCATGATCAGCCCTGGCGACCGCGTGATTGTGGAAGCGCCCACTTTTTTAGCGGCGATTTCTTGCTTCAAACTGTATGGCGCTGAAGTCGTGGGCGCGCCCATCGATGCCGAGGGCGTGCAGCCCGATGCGCTCGAAGCCCTGATCGCCGAGAAAAAGCCCAAGCTGATTTACCTTATCCCCACTTTTGGCAACCCCAGCGGCGCCACGCTCAGCCTAGAGCGCCGTTTGCGGATTTTGCAACTGGCGGCGCAACACCAGATTTTGGTGATTGAAGACGATCCTTATGGCCAGCTCTATTTTGATGCACCACCGCCGCCCTCGCTCTTGGCTTTAAGTGCCCAAGTGCCAGGCAGCCGCGATTGGCTTTGCTACGGCGGCAGTTTGAGCAAAACCCTGGCTGCAGGCCTGCGCGTGGGCTGGCTGCTTGCGCCTGCGGCGCTCTTGGCTAAGGCCGTGATGTGCAAGCAGTTTAGCGACGCGCACACCAGCAACCTGAGTCAGCAAATCGCCGCCAATTACTTGAACTCGGGGCGCATGGAGGCGGGGCTGCAACACGCCCGCCGTGTCTATGCGGGGCGGGCGGCGGCGCTGTGCCAAGGCTTGCAGCGCGAGCTGGGCGCGGCTGTGGATTTTTCCCCGCCACAAGGCGGCCTGTTCGTCTGGGCGCGTTTGACGGGGGCGGGCGGGCGCAGTACCGATGCCGCGGCCTTTGCCCGCCGCGCGGTGGAGCAATTGGTGGCCTTTGTACCGGGCGCGCCGTTTTATGGGCAAGCGCCTGATGCGGCGACTTTTCGCCTGTCTTTTGCCACGGCTAGCGAAGAAAAAATTGCCGAGGGCTGCGCCCGTTTGCGTGCAGCGCTGTAAAAACAGTGAAGAAGGTTCCTCTAATGCGCGTGCTCGGCCACTAAATGCGTGGCTGCCAGCACCAGACCTGCGCCCAGCGCCAAGCCCAGCACCTGCTGCACCGTGTCGCGCGCGCCCCAGTGGCGTTGCAGCTGCGGAATCAAATCGGCCAGCGCCACATAAATAAAGCTGCCTGCCGCCACCATCAGCAAATACGGCATCCAGCCCGCCATTTGCGAGAAAAAGAGATAACCGATCAAGCCGCCAAGCAAAGTGGCGCTGCCTGCACTCAGCAATTTCAGCAGCGCAGGGCGCAGATTTTGCCGCCCCTGCAGCACCACCAAATCACCCATATGGTGCGGTACTTCATGGGCAAAAACCGCCAGCGCCACCAGCAGCCCCAAGGTGGGGCTGCTTAGGCAGGCCGCAGCAATCAACATGCCATCGCCTAGGCAATGCACGGCATCGCCCAGTAGCAGCGACAGGCCGCCTTTGCCGTGGCTGTGGCCGTGGCTATGGCCATGCTCGTGGGGCTGCCCGTGCTCATGAGCCTCGCCACCATGGTGCTCGTGCCCGTGGTGGTAAAGCTCGGCCTTGTCCAGCAAAAAGAAGGCCAAGAGCGCCAAAAACAAGGTCGTAAACAAGGTGTGCGCTCCAGCGCCCTCTGCAACGGCTTCTACCGCCTCGGGCAGCAAATGCGTAAACGCGGTGCATAGCAGGGCGCCAGCGGCAAAACTGAGCAAAAAATCGGTATTGGCACGCCGCAAATACTTCAGCACCAAAGCCGCCAGCAAAACGCTGCCAAAGCCGGCGCAAGCTGTGGCAAACAAGGTGAGCAGGGCGGGGCTGGGGGTGAAATCAAACATGGCAAAAAATGGGCAAAAAGGCACAAAAAAAAGCGCTTACCGTGAGCGCTTTTCAAATTCTATAGAAGCTGTCAAGCCCCAGTGGCTTGGCTTTAGTCAAAACAGCGGCAATCGCGGTCGCGCAGGGCGTTGCTGAGCTGGTCGATGAGGATGCTCCAGGGCGGTTCGTCGCGCGTTTTTTTCTCGCAGATAAATTGCGACTGCGATGGGCTCCAAAACGGCGCGTGTTCGAGCAAGATGCGATTGTCTAGCGGGCGATTTTTGACGATGAAGTCGGCTATGGCCTCGGGCGCACTGCCTAGGCCAAGTTGGTCAAACAAATCGGTAAAGCTGCCGCACTGGGCAACAAATTCGGGCAGGTGTTGGCTCATGGGGCAGTCCTTTCCTCGGACTAAACGGTGCACAGTTGCGGCTTCATCATACGCCAGCTTTTTTGCGCTAAATGGGCAGCCGCATATCGGCGTATTCGGGGTGCTTGTCCATATAGGCGCGCACGAAAGAGCAATCGGGGCGCACCTGCAAGCCCCCTTGCCGCGCCCAAGCCAGCGCGTGCGCCACGATGCGCCCCGCTATACCGCGCCCACCCAGTTCAGGCGGCACGATGGTGTGGGCAAAAACCACGCCTTGCGGGATGAAAAAATATTCTTCGTAGGCAGTGTGGCCGCCCTCTTGCAGCTCAAAACGGTGGCGCTCAGGGTGGTGGGTGATGGGGGTGTCGTGCATAGTGTGGGGTATTAGGAAGCCTCTGCAAAACCCCCTTTCGGCGCTGGCATCTCACCACCAGGTGGGCTACTTTGTTCAAAAAACTCACCAGAACGCCCGCTATGGCTCGTTTTTTAGTCTCGTATCCCATCCTGATGGATGAGCGCCCGCATCCAAAAAGGGTTCTGCAGAGGCTCCTTAGATAAAACAAAATAGATACCAGCATTGCCGCTATACCCCCTGAACAGGGGTCTTGCAGACCACTGCGCATATTTGTATACTCGCATGACTTGCAATTTGGCGTAGGTTCAATCAATCAAATCAGGACAATATGATGAATAAATTTGTATTATGGATGGGGGCATTGGGTATGGTCGCGGCGCTAGGCGCTTGCGGGGGTGGTGGTTCTGGCGGCTCTGGGGTAGCACCCAGTCCTACGCCAGCTGCTGGAGGCTCTAGTGGGCCATGTGCAGGTAAAAGCGTATCGTTTGCTGCAGCTGCTAGTGTCACCGATCCTTTTAAAAACGGTGATGTGGTGTGTTTTACAACGGTTAGTAGCACTACACTGGCATTTAACGGCAAAACCCTAAGCAGTCCAACGCAAAATACGGCCGTCTCGGCACCATTTTCTGCATGGAAATTTGCCGATGGCATATATACCTATGAAGTCATTTTTAATGGCTCTAATCCCCACGAAATCAATGTGAGTAAAAACAGCACTTTTGTTGGACAGTTTGATTTTGGTTCTGCGCCAGTTTGAGTCAGCTAGCAAGATGATCAGTCATGCCCTCTAGTAGAGAGGGCATTTTTTTTGCTACGCAGTTTGAGTAAAG
>JAMIFN010000112.1:0-9700 GCA_035906235.1 Allobrachymonas sp.
ACGCCAGTCATCAAGCCGAAAAAGAGGACGAAATCCAAAATCAGCAACGCAAATGCGCGGCCGTAGACCTTTTGTGCCAAAGGTTCAGTCCAAGAACGGATCACTTTGCGATGCGGCAGCGGCTCGCCGACGGGAATAGGAGTAAGCGCGTTGGTTTTTTCCATAAAGCAAGTCAAAACAGCCGGAACGGCCAAAGAAAAAAAGAAACGAGGGAGAAGCACAGATGCGCCCAGCCCATGAGGGCGGCAGCACAATGCGGGCAGTCTAACGAGCGGTTATCGCCATGCATTTGACCCAAGGCCAAAAATCGAGGATTTTTGCGGTTTTGCGGCTCAAATTCAACGCACGCTGGGCACAAACGCGGAAGGGGCAAGGAGAACAAGCCAGGGCGCGTATACGCTCACCCAGCCCACGAAAGAAGTGAAGTATAATGCAAGGCTTGCAAATTTTCTTGCAAGTCACGCACGGCCAAAAGCTTTCCCTTTTGGTTCGCAAGTTTTTGAGTTTTCAACTTAAGGAAAAAATCATGTCTATCGACAAAAGCCAAATCGTGGCCGACAACGCCCGCGCCGCCAAAGACACAGGCAGCCCCGAAGTACAAGTGGCTATTTTGACAGCCCGCATCAACGACCTGATGCCCCACTTCAAAGAGCACGCTAAAGACCACCACGGTCGCCGTGGCTTGCTGCGCATGGTTAGCCGCCGCCGTAAATTGCTGGACTACCTCAAATCCAAAGACGCGAGCCGCTACACGGCAGTGATCGCCAAATTGGGTCTGCGCAAGTAATTTGCCCGCATCAGAAAAAACGCCAGGGTCACAAGCTGCTGGCGTTTTTTCCACATTTAAGCCTTTTTCTTTTTCTCTCTTTCTCCCCCTGGGCGCAGCATCTTTGCTGACGGGCTGTGTCATTCCATAAGCACTGCAAAAAACCTGCATACACCGATGCAGCAACAGTTTTTAAGCAATTTTTTTGGAATGGCATCGTCTGCGAACTACGCCTGTATTTTTAACCCTGTTTTTGGCAGTTTTAGCCCTAAAACCTGCCTAAGCAGCTATCAAAAAAGTAACGATCATGAGCATTTTTAATAAAGTCACCAAAACCTTCCAATGGGGTGCGCACACCGTCACCATGGAAACTGGCGAAATCGCCCGCCAAGCCACAGGCTCGGTACTGTTGGACATGGACGGCACCGTGGTGCTGGCCACCGTTGTTGCCCGCGAATCCGCCAAACCTGGTCAAGACTTCTTCCCCCTGACCGTTGATTACCTGGAAAAAACCTACGCTGCGGGCAAAATCCCGGGCAGTTTTTTCAAGCGCGAAGGCCGCCCCAGCGAGTTTGAAACCCTGACCAGCCGTCTGATTGACCGCCCCATTCGCCCCCTGTTCCCCGAGGGCTTTATGAACGAAGTGCAAGTGGTCATCCACACGCTCTCGCTCAACCCCGAAATCGAAGGCGACATCCCTGCCCTCATCGCCACCAGCGCGGCTTTGGCCATCTCTGGCATCCCCTTTGCCGGCCCTATCGGCGCGGCACGCGTGGGCTATATCAACGAGCAATATGTGCTCAACCCCAGCAAAGCGCAATTGGCGCAATCCAAAATGGATTTGGTCGTTGCCGGCACCGAAACGGCTGTGCTGATGGTCGAATCTGAAGCGCAGCAGCTGTCAGAAGAAATCATGCTCGGCGGCGTCGTTTTTGGCCACGAACAAGGCAATATCGCCATCAACGCCATCCATGATCTGGTGCGCGACGCGGGCAAGCCCTTGTGGGAAAAAACAGGCACTTGGACGGCTGAAGCCAAAGACGAGGCCTTCATTGCCAAAATTAATGCTTTGGCTGAAGAAAAGCTCAAAGCCGCCTACCAAATCCGCAGCAAACAAGCGCGTACACAAGCCTGCCGCGCTGCCTACGCCGAAGTCAAAGCCGCTTTGGTCGCCCAAGAGCAAGCCTTTGACGCCGCCAAAGTGGAAAGCATGCTGTTCGACATCGAAGCGCGCATTGTTCGTAGCCAAATCTTGGCGGGCGAGCCGCGCATTGATGGCCGCGACACGCGCACCGTGCGCCCTATCGAAATTCGCAATTCTGTGCTGCCCCGCACCCACGGCTCTGCCTTGTTTACGCGTGGCGAAACCCAGGCTTTGGTGGTCACCACTTTGGGCACAGACCGCGACGCGCAACGCATCGACGCGCTGTCTGGCGATTTTGAAGACCGCTTCATGTTCCACTACAACATGCCTCCCTTCGCCACGGGCGAAACAGGCCGCGTAGGTTCGCCCAAACGCCGCGAAATCGGCCATGGCCGCTTGGCCAAACGCGCCCTGGCGCAAGTCCTGCCCAGCAAAGAAGAGTTCCCCTACACCCTGCGCGTGGTGAGCGAAATCACCGAATCCAACGGCTCTAGCTCTATGGCTTCAGTCTGCGGCGGCTGCTTGGCCATGATGGACGCGGGCGTACCCGTTAAAGCCCATGTGGCCGGCATCGCCATGGGCCTGATCAAAGAAGACAACAAATTTGCCGTCTTGACCGACATCTTGGGCGACGAAGATCACCTGGGCGATATGGACTTTAAAGTAGCCGGCACCACCGACGGCATCACCGCCTTGCAAATGGACATCAAAATCCAAGGCATTACCAAAGAAATCATGCAAGTGGCACTGGCACAAGCCAAAGAAGCGCGCATGCACATCTTGGGCAAAATGCAAGCGGCTATGGGCGAGGCCAAAACCGAAGTCAGCGACTTTGCACCGCGCCTCTACACCATCAAAATCAACCCCGAAAAAATCCGTGATGTCATCGGCAAAGGCGGCGCCACCATCCGCGCCCTGACGGAAGAAACCGGTTGCACCATCGATTTGAACGACGACGGCGTGGTCACCATTGCCTCTAACGACGCGGCCAAAGCGCAAGACGCCATCGCCCGCATCGAAGCCATCACCGCAGAAGTGGAAATCGGCCAAATCTACGAAGGCCCGATTACCAAACTGTTTGACTTTGGCGCTTTGGTTAATGTCCTGCCGGGCAAAGACGGCCTGCTGCACATCAGCCAAATCGCGCACGAGCGCATCGAAAAAGTCACCGATGTGCTGGCCGAAGGCCAAGTGGTCAAAGTCAAAGTGCTGGGCACAGACGAAAAAGGCCGTATCAAACTGTCGATGAAAGCCCTGGTCGAACGCCCCGAAGGTATGCCCGAGCCTGAGCGCCGCGAACGCAGCGAACGCCCACCTCGTGGCGAGCGCAGCGACCGTGGTGAGCGTGGCGAGCGCCCAGCACGCAGTGGCTACGGCGACCGCGCTGAGCGCCAAGAGCGCAGCGAGCACCAAAACGGCGACGCCGCCCCCACCCAAGACCACGGCGAACAGGCCTAAGGCCGCGTCCTTAAGGAGAGGAAAGCCATGAGCGCACGCAAACTCATCGCTGGCAATTGGAAAATGAATGGCAGCCTGGCTGCCAACGCAGCGCTCATCGCTGACATCCAGGCGGGCTTGCAAGCGCAAGCGCCTGCTTGCGATATCGCCGTATGCCCACCTGCCATCTACCTAGCACAACTCGCGGGCCTTTTGGCTGGGCAAAATGCCATAGCCCTGGGCGCGCAAGATGTGTCTGAACACGCCAGCGGTGCCTACACCGGCAATGTCTCAGCGGCCATGCTGCAAGATATCGGCCTGCGTTACGCCATCGTCGGCCATTCAGAGCGCCGCCAATACCAAGGCGAGAGCGACCACACGGTCGCCCTCAAAGCCAAGGCCGCGCTCGCTGCGGGCATCACCCCCATCGTCTGTGTGGGTGAAACCTTGGCGGAGCGCGAAGCGGGCAAAACCGAAGAAGTGGTCAAGCGCCAACTGGCAGCTGTCATCCACGAAAACGGCTGTTGCATCACCGAAATCGTCGTCGCCTATGAACCCGTTTGGGCCATAGGTACGGGCAAAACCGCCAGCCCAAGCGAGGCCCAGGCGGTACACGCCGTGCTGCGCACCCAGCTCAAAGCCGCGACCGACAAAGCACCTGCCATCCGTATTCTGTACGGCGGCAGCATGAATGCCAGCAACGCTGCCGAGCTGCTGGCGCAGCCCGACATTGATGGCGGCCTTATTGGGGGTGCAGCCCTCAAAGCGCCTGATTTTTTAAGCATTATTGCCGCTGCAGGCCGCTAAACCTGCCTGAGCAGCTATCATTTTTGGAGTAATTTATGTTGAATCTTTGGGGTGTTTTCATGACTCTGGCGCTCGTGTCTGCCATCGTCATGGTGGGTTTGATTTTGCTGCAACAAGGCAAAGGCGCCGACATGGGCGCCAGCTTTGGGGCAGGCGCATCGGGCAGTTTGTTTGGTGCCAGCGGCAGCGCCAACCCCTTGTCCAAAGCCACGGCCTGGGCGGCGGCCATCTTTTTGGCCAGCACTTTGGCGCTGACTTATATCGACTACCACGGCAGCAAAGCCGCCATCAATAGCGATGCTCCCGTGAACAGTGTGCTCAGCACCTTGAACGCACCCGCTGCCGCACCTGCAGCAAGCAGTGCCGCCAGTAGTGTTGCTGCACCTGCACCCAGCGCAGTAGGGGCAACTGCAGCTCCCGCAGCTCCTGCAGCCTCAGCTGCGGCAGCTGCTAAAACTGCGCCGTAAACACCGCACCCCCACGGGTGCGCACCGTTTTGGCCCTGCCGTATCTCTTAAAAAGCGCCAACACTGGCGCTTTTTTCATACCTCGCCCTTATGCCACGCAGCTATCTCGCCCCCGCTAAACTGAATTTGTTTTTGCACATCACCGGTCGCCGTGCTGATGGCTATCACCTCCTGCAATCGGCCTTTATGCTGATCGATTGGTGCGATGAATTGCAGTTTGAGATTCGCCTTCACGACACGCACATCACGCGCGAGGACCTAAGCCTTGGCGGCGCAGCCGTATTACCCGAACAAGATTTGTGCGTGCGTGCCGCTCAAGCTTTGCAAGCGGCAACGGCCTGCCCCCATGGTGCGCATATTCGCCTGCAAAAAAACATTCCCAGCGAAGCGGGCATGGGCGGCGGCTCATCGGATGCTGCCACCTGTCTGCTGGCGCTCAATGAACTCTGGCAGCTCAATCTCAGTCGCACAGTCTTGGCCGAAATCGGCTTGCAACTGGGTGCAGATGTGCCCTTTTTCGTGCACGGCCAGCATGCCTGGGTTGAAGGCATAGGCGAACAAATACAAGCCATTACCCTGCCCCCAGCCCACTTTCTAGTGATCAAACCGCGCACTGGTGTCTCTACGCCCGCGATATTTCAACACCCCGACTTAAAACGCAATGAAAAACGGGCTATAATCACGGACTTCGCTCAAAAGCCTTATGAATTTGGCTATAACGCCATGCAGGTGTTAGCGCAACTGCTCAATCCACAAATTGGGCAGGCCATAGAACTGATGGCACGCTACGGTTTGCAAGGTCGCATGACAGGTTCTGGCAGCGCAGTATTTGCCAAGCTGGAGACGCCACAAGCGCCACCTGATTTGCTGCAAAATTTGCCCGCAGGCTGGGTAGTGAAGACAGTTTCAAATTTGCAACAACATCCCTCTTTGGCATGTGTGATGCAAACCGAAAACAAGCCCTAGGTTTTATGCTATAATCTTGGGCTTGCGCGTAGGGGAGTCGCCAAGTTGGTTAAGGCACTGGATTTTGATTCCAGCATGCGAAGGTTCGAATCCTTCTTCCCCTGCCATTTATATGGTCTGCACCAAACGCCGTTTTCATATCGAACCAGATCATGAGTGCAGCCGATTTTTTTCTTTTCACAGGCAATGCCAACCCAGCTTTGGCGCAAGAAGTTGCCGATAGCCTAGGTATCCAACTCGGCAAAGCCAGCGTTTCACGCTTTTCCGATGGTGAAGTGACCGTCGAAATCAACCAGAATGTGCGCGCGCGCGATATCTTCGTGCTGCAATCCACCTGTGCGCCCACCAATGAAAATTTGATGGAATTGCTCATCATGGTCGATGCGCTCAAGCGCGCTTCAGCCGGCACCATCACAGCCGTCATCCCCTACTATGGCTACGCCCGCCAAGACCGTCGTCCGCGCTCCTCACGCGTGCCTATTTCGGCCAAAGTGGTCGCCAATTTGCTGCAGACGGTGGGCGTCAATCGCGTCTTAACGATGGATTTGCACGCTGACCAAATCCAAGGCTTTTTCGACATTCCCGTCGATAACATCTACGCCTCGCCTGTGCTTTTGGGCGATCTGAATAAACAAGACTACGAAAACCTGATGGTGGTCTCGCCCGATGTCGGCGGTGTCGTGCGCGCCCGCGCTCTGGCCAAACAATTGCATTGCGATCTGGCCATCATCGACAAACGCCGCCCCAAAGCCAATGAGTCTGAGGTCATGAACATCATTGGTGAGGTCGCTGGCCGCAACTGCATCATCATGGATGACATGATTGATACGGCAGGCACTTTGGTAAAAGCCGCACAAGTGCTCAAAGATCGTGGCGCGAAAAAAGTCTATGCCTATTGCACGCACTCGGTTTTCTCCGGCCCCGCTATCGACCGCATCAGCGGCGGCGACGCCGTGGATGAAGTCGTAGTCACCAACACCATTCCCCTGTCTGATGCGGCGAAAAAATGCAGCCGTATCCGCCAGCTCTCCGTAGCCCCTTTGATCGCTGAAAGTATCCAGCGCATCAGCAAAGGCGGCTCGGTCATGTCCATGTTCACAGACGACGAAGACTGAGAACCTGAAGCCACCTGCATGGGCTAGTTCGGCTCGTGCAGGCTTTTAAAACCTCGGGGTGTACTGGTCGCGGTGCCTCGAACATTTTGTGGAGTTATCCCATGCAATTCAACGCATTTGAACGCAATAAGCAAGGTACGGGTGCGAGCCGCCGCCTGCGTAACGCTGGCCGCGCGCCAGGCATCGTTTACGGTGGCACAGTTCCGACTACCCTGATCGAAATCGATCACAACGAACTGTGGTACGCCCTGAAAAAAGAAACTTTTCACAGCGCAGTACTCGAAATGAATTTGAACGGCGCGGCACACAAAGTGCTGTTGCGCGATGTGCAATACCACCCCTACAAACCACTGATTCTGCACATCGACTTCCAACGCGTTGATGCCAGCACCAAACTGAGCCTGAAAGTGCCACTGCACTTCAAAGGTGAAGAAGAATCCAGCGCTGTCAAAATCGACAAATGCCTGGTCAACCACATCGCCAACGAAGTGGAAATCACCTGCTTGGCAGCGGATATCCCTGAGTTCATCGAAGTCAATCTGTCTGCTTTGACCAAAGGCCAAACCATCCACGCTAGCGATCTGCAATTGCCTAAGGGCGTTAAAGTTGCGGTGCACGGTAAAGTTAACCCATCTATCGTATCGGTTAGCGCACCCGTGGCTGAAGAAGCCCCTGCTGCTGAATAAGCACAAAGAGATTACTTCCCCGATCAAAAGCCACGCAATTTGCGTGGCTTTTTGGTATGACAAGCGCCAATGCCTAAGCTAACGCCGCTTTCTCTTGCTGTGCCCGCACAAAATACCGCAGCTGGCTACTCAGTTCATGCTGCTCCAGCAGCCTGTCGCGCAGTTGTACAAACTGAGGAGCGACCTGTAGTGCTTGCCAATCTTGGGCTTGCATATGATTGCCACCCAGCCCATTCCAGCCGCGCCAGAGCCGCTGCAAAGCCATAGGCAGATCGGCCCTATCCATAAATGCGCTCAGCTTTTCATGATGCGCTGCGTCATCTTGTTCGTAAATTTGCCAAACAAAGGGCTTGCCCGCCCAAATCGCCCGCAACCACGAGTCCTCGCCGCGCACCATATTCACATCGCAGGCCCAAAGCAGGTGATCAAAATCGGTTTGTGGTATCAAGGGCAGCAGGCTCCAGTTCAGCTGTGCACTGGGCTGCAAACCCAGTTGCGCCACGGCCTGTGAAAATGCCGCCTGTCCACGGCCAGCGCAAATCAGCAGATGCTGGGGCTGGCGGTCTTCTCGCAGCACTTGCAGCCAGGCTTGCAACTGCGCGGGCTCATAGCAAAACAGGCTAATAAGCTGGGCTTGGGGCGTAGGCGCAAGGTTTTGCGCGGCCAGCCAAGTATTTTTGTCAAAGGCAGCTTGGCGCTGAATCAAATCGGCTTCGCGTAGCAGGCCGCCAGTCGCGGTGCTAAAGCCAGGGTAGAAAAAATATTGATCCCAGCGCGATCCATCAGCGAAAAAACGCGGTGAAGGTAGGCCGTGCATGCGCTCCACATAAGCCTCGGCGCTTAAATGCTCGATATTCAAACCCAGGGGGCGCTGCTCGGGCGGGCAGGCCGCTAGCAGCGCTTCAATGGCCGGCGGCAGGGCGCAGCCAAAAGTGGCCATCAGGGTGCTGCCCAGCTGGGTTTGCTCGGTAGGCTGGTGCCAGTCGATGATAGGAATGCCACGCTGCGCCGCATCGGGCGCTAGCCAGGGCAGATGGCTGGCATCGTCTAGCCACAGGCGCACCGCCTGCCCCCGCGCTTGCAAATCGCAGGCCAAGCGCCAGCACACGCCGATATCGCCATAGTTGTCGATGACTTGGCAAAAAATATCCCAATGGGTGGCGCGGGCTAAGAGCATGAGAACTCGGGGATGAAGGATGGGGGCATTTTTGGGGTTTTAGGCCGAAAAACCTGCCTGAACAGCTATTGTATCGATAGCTTTTGTTGGGCTGATTGGGCTGACTTTTCAGTCAGTAAAGGCTAAGCCCCAGTGATTTACTGGGGATTCGTGTTAAACTTGAGTCACTAGCTCAGGTTTAGGGTGGCGTTGATATAGCGCAAGCTTGGGCAAATTTCCACCCCTAGGAGAACCCTAATGCGATTGACTACCAAAGGCCGTTTTGCGGTCACTGCCATGCTCGATTTAGCCTTGCGCCAACACGCCGGCCCGGTGACCTTGGCTGGCATCAGCGAGCGCGAGCACATCTCTTTATCCTACTTGGAACAATTGTTTGGCAAGCTGCGCCGCAATGGGCTGGTGGAATCTACGCGCGGGCCTGGCGGGGGTTATACCCTGGGTAAATCGGCGGCAGATATCACCGTGACCGACATCATCACTTCGGTTGACGAACCCATGGACGCCACCAAATGCGGCGGCGCGCAAAACTGCCACGGCGACGGCAAGCCCTGCATGACGCACGATTTGTGGACCACGCTGAACGAGCGCATCCGCGACTACCTCGACTCCGTCACCCTGCAAAGCATGGTGGATGAGCAGCTGGCCAAAGGCATCGAAATCGAAAGCCGCCCCATGCTGCGCAAAGCGATCTCGTCCTCGCCCGTGATGAAGCCCATCAAAACCAATGCGCCCAATTCGATTTTTGCCCTGGGCGGCGTACTAAATAAATAAAGAAATCTGGCAATTTGGCCGTAAAACCTGCCTGAGCAGCTATAGAAAGAGTAGTAATCATGACTCCCCATTTCCCCATCTACCTGGATTACGGCGCGACCACGCCCTGCGACCCCCGTGTGGTTGATGCCATGGTGCCTTGGCTGCGCGAGCATTTTGGCAATGCCGCCAGCCGCAGCCACGCTTGGGGCTGGGAGGCAGAAAAAGCCATCGAAGACGCGCGCGGCCATGTGGCGGCTCTGCTGAATGCTGACCCGCGTGAAATCGTTTGGACCAGCGGCGCGACCGAGAGCAATAACCTGGCCATCAAAGGCGCAGCAGCTTTCTACAAAACCAAGGGCAAGCACCTGATTACCGTCAAAAC
>JAMIFN010000113.1:0-6645 GCA_035906235.1 Allobrachymonas sp.
TTTAGCGCTGCGCTCAAGGCCCTCGAAAAAGGCAAGATGACCCAAATGCCCGTTAAGTCATCCTTTGGCTACCACATCATCAAACTCGACGATATTCGCGAAGCACAAAAACCGGCAATTCCTCCTTATGAGCAAGTCAAGGATCGGGTTTCGCAAAATTTGCTGAGCCAAAAAATCCAAGCCTTTGAATCTAGCCTCCGCGAGAAAGCCAGCGTCAAATAGACAGATCCAGCCCGATCGCTGATTGCCCGTCGCGCCCAAAGGCTCTGCGGGCATTTTTTTGCCTGCTATAATGCGCGCTTCGCTTCGGGCAATAACGAACCAACCCGAGCGAAGCCATAAAAAAAGCCGCGCGGCCATTTTGGGCCACCCAAAGCACTGCGCGAGGTGCGAAGTTTCACAACGGGAATTTCGTGATTATTAACCAGCTAAAGGAGTGCTAATCATGGCACGCGTATGCGAAATAACGGGCAAAGGCCCGATGGTGGGCAACAATGTTTCCCACGCCAACAACAAAACCAAACGCCGCTTCATGCCCAATCTGCAATATCGCCGTTTTTGGATTGAGAGTGAGAACCGCTGGGTGCGCCTGCGCGTGACTAACGCGGCTTTGCGCCTGATCGACAAAAAAGGCATTGATGCCGTGCTCGCCGATTTGCGCGCACGCGGTCAAGCGTAATTTCAGGTTTGCAAAGAAAGGATAACTATCATGGCATCAAAAGGCGGACGCGAGAAAATCAAACTCGAATCAACAGCTGGTACTGGTCACTTCTACACCACTACCAAAAACAAAAAAACCATGCCCGAGAAAATCGCGATCATGAAATTTGATCCTAAAGCTCGCAAGCATGTGGAATACAAAGAAACCAAACTGAAGTAATTCAGCCACCGTTTCGCAAAAGCCCAGTATTAGACTGGGCTTTTTTGCGTGTTTTCATGGTTTTAAACCTGCCTGAACAGCTCACTTTTTAGATACAAAAAAGCCCTAGGCGTGAACCTAGGGCTGCTTTGGCATCCTCTGCCCCAAGGGGCAGCGCAGTTAAAGCTTCACCGCCTCTGCCTTAGCGTCGAACGCAGGCATTTCGTTGAAGTTCATATAGCGGTAAATGGTGCTGCTGTCTTGGTTAATCACCCCCATATCGGCCAAGTATTCGGCCTTCGTAGGGATGCGCCCCAAACGCGAGCAAATGGCCGACAACTCGGCGCTGCCCAAATACACATTGGTGTTTTTGCCCAACCGGTTGGGGAAGTTGCGGGTAGAGGTGGACATCACCGTTGCGCCTTCGCGCACCTGCGCTTGGTTGCCCATGCACAGCGAGCAACCTGGCATTTCGGTGCGTGCGCCAGCGGTGCCAAACACGCCGTAATGGCCTTCTTCGGTCAGCTGCTGCTGATCCATTTTGGTCGGCGGCGCAATCCACAGCTTGACGGGAATGTCGCGTTTGCCTTCGAGCAGCTTAGACGCAGCGCGGAAGTGGCCGATATTGGTCATGCAAGAGCCAATAAACACTTCGTCAATTTTGGCGCCCGCCACATCAGACAGGGTTTTGGCGTCGTCTGGGTCGTTGGGGCAGCAAACAATAGGCTCGGTTATGTCGGCCAAATCGATCTCGATCACGGCAGCGTATTCAGCGTCAGCATCAGCCTTCATCAGCTTGGGCGCTTGCAGCCATTTTTCCATTTCTTTGATGCGACGCCCCAGGGTGCGGGCATCGGCGTAGCCATCGGCAATCATGTTTTTCAAGAGCACGATATTGGACTTGAGGTATTCGACCACGGGGTCGGTGTTCAAAGCCACGGTGCAGCCTGCGGCTGAGCGTTCGGCCGAAGCATCAGCCAATTCAAAGGCTTGCTCGATTTTCAGATCAGGCAGGCCTTCAATTTCCAGAATGCGGCCCGAGAAAATATTGATCTTGCCCGCTTTGGCCACGGTCAGCAGGCCTTGCTTGATGGCGTAGAGCGGAATGGCGTGCACCAAATCGCGCAGGGTCACACCAGCTTGCATCTGGCCTTTAAAGCGTACCAACACGCTCTCGGGCATATCCAGCGGCATCACGCCAGTAGCGGCGGCAAAGGCCACCAAGCCAGAACCTGCTGGGAAGCTGATACCGATGGGAAAGCGCGTATGGCTATCGCCGCCCGTGCCCACGGTGTCGGGCATGAGCATGCGGTTGAGCCAGCTGTGGATGATGCCGTCGCCTGGGCGCAGCGCCACGCCGCCACGGGTGGAGATGAAGTCGGGCAACTCGTGGTGGGTTTTCACATCCACGGGTTTGGGGTAAGCGGCTGTGTGGCAGAAAGACTGCATCACCAAATCGGCGCTAAAGCCCAGGCAGGCCAAGTCTTTCAACTCGTCACGCGTCATGGGGCCGGTGGTGTCTTGGCTGCCGACCGAAGCCATGCGCGGCTCGCAATAAGTGCCTGGGCGGATACCCTTGCCTTCGGCCAAGCCGCAGGCCTTGCCCACCATTTTTTGCGCCAGGGTAAAGCCTTTGCCTGAATCGGCAGGCGCTTGCGGCAGGCGGAACAGGGTAGATGGCGGCAGACCCAGGGCTTCACGCGCCTTGGTGGTCAGGCCACGGCCAATGATGAGGGGGATGCGGCCACCGGCGCGCACTTCGTCAAACAGCACTTCGCTTTTGACTTCAAACTCGGCAATCACGGCGCCGCTTTTCAGGGCTTTGCCTTCGTAGGGGCGCAGCTCGATCACATCGCCCATATTCATCTGGCTGACATCCAGCTCGATCGGCAGAGCGCCTGAGTCTTCCATGGTGTTGTAGAAAATGGGGGCGATTTTGCCGCCCAAGGTCACGCCACCGAATTTTTTATTCGGGATGAAGGGGACATCTTCACCCGTCCACCACAGCACGCTATTGGTGGCCGATTTGCGGCTAGAGCCCGTACCCACCACATCGCCCACATAGGCTACGGTGTGGCCTTTGGCAGCCAAGTCTTGCAGCATTTGAATGGGGCCGCGTTTGCCGTCTTCTTCAGGCTTGAAGTCAGCATCGGCACGGGTGTTTTTCAACATTGCCAGCGCGTGCAGCGGGATATCGGGGCGGCTCCAGGCATCGGGCGCAGGCGACAAATCGTCGGTATTGGTTTCGCCTGGCACTTTGAACACCGTCAGCGTGATGCTTTGCGCCACTTCGGGGCGGGCGGTAAACCACTCGGCATCAGCCCAGCTTTGCAGCACGGCTTTGGCATGGGCATTGCCTTTGTCGGCCTTTTCTTTCACATCGTGGAATTGGTCAAACATCAGCAGGGTGTGTTTGAGCGCATCGGCGGCTTCGCCCGCAATCGCCGCATCGGCGTCATCGAGCAAATCCACCAAGGGTGAGAGGTTGTAGCCGCCCAGCATGGTGCCCAGCAGTTTGGTCGCCAGTTTACGGTCGATCAGGCTGCATTTTTCTTTGCCCAGCGCCACAGCCGCCAGATAAGAGGCTTTGACTTTGGCCGCATCATCCACACCAGCGGGCACGCGCTGGCTAATCAACTCCAGCAAAAATTCGCCTTCGCCAGCGGGCGGATTTTTCAGCAATTCAATGACATCGGCAGTTTGCTGCGCGGTCAGCGGCAGGGGCGCAATGCCCAATTGGGCGCGTTCGGCCACATGGCTGCGGTAGGCTTGTAACATCGTCTTCTCCTAAGGTTTTATCAAGATAGGGTGAGTAAAAAAATTATTGGCCGCCCATGATGGCGGCGGCTTCTTGTTCTGTGCGCCTGCTGGGCAACTCGGACACAACAGCGGGCGGCACCTCAACCAAGCGCAGCACCGGCATGGCGCTATTTTTGGCATCTTTCTCAGCAGCAGTTGCCGCAGGTGCCGCAGCGGCTACAGCTGGCGCAGAGGGTTGAGCCTTGCCGCTATCAAACAGCGAGGGGCTAGGGTTGCGCAGCATTTCGGCGGCTATCACTTTTTGGCTTTCGCTCATGCAGCCATCGGCCAAGCGGCGGCTTTGTTTCGGCGCAATCAACATCGATTTATTCGCTAACTGCAGCCAGACAATGCCGCCAGCATTGCTTTCCAAACGCACCGCGCCCGTGATGCTGACGCGCGGGCTCACGCGGTAATGCTGGCCGCGATTGGTCAACAAAAAATACCCGGGCTTGCCGCTTTGCGCAGTCAGCGTAACCGCGCCGCCTTCATCACAGGCAAAAGTTCCTTCATCGACCCATTTGGCAAATTTTTGTTCTTGTTCGTTCAGCTCGCGATCCGTCGCGCTAGCCTCGGCCGCGTCTTGTGCGCTTTGCGACATGGGGACGGGGATGCGCGCTTTCGATTTAGGGGTTTTCGCTTTGCTGCTTTTGGTGCTACTTTTGGTGCTGCTGGCAGCTGGCTTGGCCGACTTTTTCGTCGTGTTGCTGGCCCAAGCCGTGCTCGTGCCGAGGGCAAGCACAGCACAAAGCAAAACGCTCAGCGAGGCGCGCAAGGGGGTGTTGCTGGCAATACGGGCAATATGCATAAAAGACACTCCTAAAAATCAACACTAAGGGCAAAAACCCAGCCTCAGCCAAGGGTGGCGATAGCCCTTAATTTTCGCACCTTTTGCTAGCAAACACGCTGCACAAACTGAAAACTGGCACAAGCCGCTGCGAAGCTTGCGAAAAAATGCCTATTCACTATGTTTTCGATAGCTACTCAGGCAGCTTATACGCTGCAAATTCTGCAAATCATTTAAAAAATTGACGCGCCGTTTCTGGCAAAACCAAGCCCGTGTTATAGGCTTTTTCCAGCACCTGCCAGTAATAGCGGTAGCTGGCGCGGTCGTGCAAAGTGCCTGCATAGCTAATCGGCCCCCAGTCAGCCGCCTGCGCCGCTAGGGTGATGGCGGCGGCTTTGGCCACTTCATCGGCCTGCGGCTGCAGCGCCGCAATAATGGGGCGCACCTGCGCCGGGTGGATAGACCACATACGGGTATAGCCCAGCTCGCGGCTGGCTTTGCTGGCGGCGGCTTGTAGCGCGGCCGCGTCTTTAAACTCAGTCACCACGCAATGGCTGGGCACTTTGCCAAAGGCATGGCAAGCAGCGGCAATTTCTAGCTTGGCGCGCAGCACCAGCGGGTGCGTGAATTGACCTTGGGCGCTCATGGCCTCATCAGGAATAGCGCCGTTATGGCTGCTGACAAAATCCATCAAGCCAAAGCTGATCGATTGCAGGCGCGGGTGCGCGGCAATCTCAAAAGCGTTTTTTACCCCCAATGAGGATTCCACCAACACATGCAGAGGCAGACTTTTGCCGCCTGCGGCATCAACCAAATCCACGGCTTTTTGCAAATCGGCCAGGCTATCTACCTTAGGAATCATCAGGTGACACAGCTTATCGCCCACGGCGCTAACGATGCTGCGGATATCGGCGGCGAAGCTGGGATGATCGACCGCATGCACACGCACGGCAACCCGGCGCTGCACGCCAGCGACCTGCCAATCCAGCGCATGCAGCATGCCGACGACCAAGGCGGCGTGCTCGGCCTCTTGCCCCACGGGGGCACCGTCCTCGCAGTCCATGGTCACATCCATGACGCAGGCGCCCAATTCGCGCATCAAATCGGCCTGCAATTGCAGGGATTTCGCCATGCGCTCGGGCACGCCGCTGTAATGGTCGACAACAGGTAAAACGCTGCCAGCGCCTTGCGCGTCGAGCAAAATAGTACGGGGGGAGAGAAGATTCGTCATAGCAGGACTATTGTCCACGCAAAACGCAGCATGACCTGACTCATTTCACCCCCATCCTCCTCGCCTTAAAATCCCAGCCCATGAACCAAGATCAACTCAAACAACTCGTGGGCGAAGCCGCGCTCGCCTATGTGCAGCCCGGCACCATCATCGGTGTGGGCACAGGCTCCACCGTCAATTGCTTTATCCGCGCCCTGCCCCAGCTGCCGTTCAAAGTCACGCAAGCGGTCAGCAGCTCGGAGGCATCGACTGCCCTGCTGCGCGAGCTGGGCATAGAAGTGCTAGACGCCAACGCGGTCGAAAAATTGAGCGTCTATATCGACGGCGCCGACGAAATCGACCACCAGGGCTTTATGCTCAAAGGCGGCGGCGCGGCGCTGACGCGCGAAAAAATCACCGCCGCCATGAGCGCACAATTCGTCTGCATCGCCGATGAAAGCAAGCTGGTACACACCATGGGCACTTTCCCCCTGCCAGTCGAGGTCATCCCCATGGCTGCAGCCGCCATCATCCGCCGCTTTGCGCGTTTGGGCGGGCTAGCCACCCTGCGCCTGAAAGACGGCAAGCCGCTGCTTACCGACAACGGCGGCCATATTGTGGATGTGCGCGGCCTCGGCATCACCAACCCCCTGCACCTAGAAGCCGAAATCAACCAATGGCCAGGCGTGGTCACGGTGGGGATTTTTGCCCAGCAAAAAGCACAAGTGTGTTTGCTCGGCACGGCAACGGGTGTTAAGACGCTGAAGTTTTAAGCGCATGGCTGGCGCGCGGGGCTTGCCGCCCCTCTCCCCGAGGCAGAGGGTTGGGGTGAGGGCTGGGGCTTGGGCTTGGGCTTGGGCTTGGGCTTGGGCTTGGGCTTGGGCTTGGGCTTGGGCTTGGGCTTGGGCTTGGGCTTGGGCTTGGGCTTGGGCTTGGGCTTGGGCTTGGGCTTGGGCTTGGGCTTGGGCTTGTGCTTGGGCTTGGGCTTGG
>JAMIFN010000114.1:0-7978 GCA_035906235.1 Allobrachymonas sp.
TATGCCAGCGATATTCCGCCACTGCAGTATGAACACGAGGTTTTGCGCCTAGTGCGCTGGGACGATGGGCGCAGCGATCGCGCCCTGCGCGTTGTGGCCTGGGCTAAGCGCCTAGATCAGCCGGGCGACGATTTAAAAACCGGTCCGGGCACCTTGCTGCGCTGGCAATCACTGCCCATCACCAGCAACACCGATTTGCAGCAAGCCTGGAGCAATGCCTTGATCTGGGCACAGGGCAGCGACAGCACGGTGCTGCGCGCCACCGAGCTGCAGATTTTGCCCATTACCGAATGGGGTCTGCACCCCTTTGTGCAAGGCCAATGGAGCGAAAGCCCACAAAACATCTTGCCCAACCAGGGCAATCGCGTGCATCTGCAAGGCTTGCGCTTGGTTTTTAGCCCAGCTGCGGGCAGCGTTTTTGCCGGCGGCAGCATCAGCAAAGACTGGTTGCGCCCAACGGCGCCGGGGCTGTAGATCATGATGTCAGCACGCAGATTCCGACAACGCGAACGCGGCGCCGCCATTTTGCTAGCCATGCTCATCGTCGTTTTAGTGGCCACGGCGGCGGCGGGCACGCTCTGGCGCCAAGCGCAAGTGATGGCGGTCGAAGCGGCTGAGCGCGACCGCGCGCAAGCGGCCTGGGTGCTCAACGGCCTGCTGGATTGGGCGCGCATCATCGTGCGCGAGGACGACCGCCCTTCTGGCAACAATAGCAGCCCCAGACGCGTGGATTATTTAGACGAGCCGTGGGCAAAAGAGCTTAAAGCCTCTTCCCTCGCGGCCTTTTTAGCCCTAGATAAAAACGACAGCGGCGGGCGCGATACGCAAGACCTGAACGAAGCCTTTTTCTCTGGCCGCATTGAAGACCAAAACAGCAAATTCAATTTGCCCGATTTGCTGGCCGATGATTTAAAAGGTTTTGATAGCCACTACGAGGCCGTGTTCAACCGCCTGTGCAGCTTGCTCAGCATCCCGGATGCCGAGCGCGATTACTTCAAAGCCGCCTATCTGCGCGCAGCCCGTGCCAAAGCTGGGCGCGGCAGCGAAGACCTTCCTGCAAATATTGCGCAAATGCTGCAGCGCCCTCGCCCAGGTGGCGATGAGGCAGCTCAAGACGAGGAAACCAAGTCCGAAGACGCACTCTTTCCCATGTCGCTTGAGCAACTCGCTTGGCTGGGCGCTAGCACTGCTACCCTCGACCGTCTGCGCCCGTATTTGGTGATTTTTCTGCCGACGCGGATTGACCAAGCACGCACGCGGCAAAGCATTAATATCAACACCGCTGATGCCATCATGCTCAAGGCCGCCATCGATGGCTGCGACGACAATTGCGCCCAACAAATTCGGCAAATGAGCCTGTCTAGCGGCATCAAAGGCTTTGACAGCGCCACGCAACTCTTCGCGCAAACGGCCTTTAAGTCCTTGGCTGAGCGCAATGCCAGCGCCCCCATCAGCGGCACCAGCCAGTTGTTTAAAGTGATGGGCAAACTGCAAGTCAACCGCCTGATGGTGGAAGAAATCGCCGTGATTTGGCGCCCCAACCCGGGCGATGCCACGGTATACACCCGCGAGCGGGCGGCGCTGGGTAACTTTATCGACGAGGGTGCAGACAGCCAAGCCCTAGGCGCAGACGATTTAGCCGCGCTCTACCAACGCGAACAAGGCAACGGCGGCCCATAATCTGCCCCCATAGCAAGAAAACTTTAGGAAAAATCCGTATGAGTGACAGCAAAAATCTTGACCTCTCCGCCTTGATCCCAGGCTTTGATATGTTCAAGCAAATGGCGGGGCAAATCCCCGGCATGGGCAAAGGCGCAAGCCTGGCCAGCAACCCTTTTATGCCCAAAGCTGGCAACTGGATCGCCCCCAGCTTGAGCGTGGAAGAATTAGACAAGCGCATAGCCGAATTGCAAACCGTCAAGCTCTGGCTAGAAAACAACGCCCGCCTGATTGAGGCCACCACGCAAGCCCTGCAGGTGCAGAAGATGACGCTCTCGACCCTGCAAGAGATGAAAGTCAATTTAGGCAAAGTCTGGCCCGGTATGGGCGCTCATTCGGCCGCGAGCAGCCACAGCAGCGACACAGCTCGCAAAACCAGCCGCAGCCGCAGCAAAACCCATTTTGATTTGGGCACAGGTGCAGCCTCAAAGGACGCGGCATCCAGCAGCGCAGCCGCTTCCAGTGCCACCAACACCACGGCTGCTAAACAAGCTCGCAAAACCACAAACCCATCTAACGACACAGCCCAGGCCGATAGCAGCGCCGCCATGCAATTGGCCAGCCAGCAAGCCATGCAAATGTGGCAGGGGCTGACCCAGCAATTTGGGCAAATCGCCACCCAGGTCATGCAAGACAGCCAAGCGGCAGCTGGCAAACTCACAGCCACCACAAAAGCAGCCGCTAGCCCGCGCAGCCCTGCGCGCAAATCCGCAGCCGCGCCTGCGACAAAAACCAAGAGCGCTATCGCTGTAAAGACCCCGACAAAATCCGCTAGCAAAACCAGTGCCTCACGCTCAAGCGGGAACACACGCAGTCGCGGCTAAAGACAATAAGCAGGCTTTAGCCCATTGCGATATTTTTAAGGCGCCTCTGCAAAACCCTTTTTGGATGCGGGCGCTCGTCCATCAGGATGGGGTACGAGGCCAAAAAACGAGCCATAGCGGGTGTTCTGGTGAGTTTTTTGAACAAAGTAGCCCACCTGATGGTGAGATGCCAGCGCCGAAAGGGGGTTTTGCAGAGGCTCCTTTAAGCCATGAAAATATGGCTTAGGCCGCAAAACCTGCTCCAGCAGCTCACTTTTTTGCATCGCCGCCAGCCCCATAGGGCGCTTGCCGGCTTTGGTTTTCGTCCACCGCCAGCGGGCGGCCAATAAAGGGGAAGGCGCGTTGCGGGCAGGCTTCGGGTTCGCACACCTTGCAGCCCATGCCTATGGGGGTGGCGGCTTCGGGGTCGTGCAAATCTAAGCCTTTGGCGTAAACCAAGCGCGGCGCGTGTTGAATATCGCAGCCCAAGCCTATAGAAAAGGTTTGTTGCGGTGTGCCATAGCCCACGCCCCCGTGGCTGACGCTGCGCGCTATCCACAAATAGCTGCGGCCATCGGGCATGCGCGCCAGCTGCGGCAGGATGCGCCCAGGCTGGGCAAAGGCTTCGTACACATTCCACAGCGGGCAGGTGCCGCCCGCGCGCGAAAAGTGAAAGTGCGTGGCCGATTGCCGTTTAGAAATATTGCCCGCCCTGTCCACCCGCACAAAGAAAAAGGGCACGCCCGGTGCTTCGGCGCGTTGCAGGGTCGATAGGCGGTGGCAAATGGTTTCAAAACCCACGCCAAAACGCTGCGCCAGCAGGTCGATGTCGTAGTGCAGGCTTTCGGCGGCCTGCAAAAATTCGCCATAGGGCAAAAGCAGGGCGCCAGCAAAATAATTGGCCAGCCCGATACGCGCCAAGCGCCGCGCTGCGGGGTCATTCACAAAAGGCGGCACATCCACCAGCGCGTCTATGGCGTCGGCCTGCTCTAGCAGCGCCAATTGCGTGGCCAGTTGAAAAGCCTGCTGCCCTTGCCCCAGGCTTTCGGCCAGGTGCAGGGTGTGTGCCTGCGGGTCGTAACGGCGTTTCAGGTCTTTCACCTCTTGCGTGTGCAGCACGCGCACGCCGTGGTGTTTGTACAGGCGCTGCGTCAGCCAGCTGACCAAGTGCCCGCCGCGCGTGAGGGCTTGGGCGGCCAGGGTTTCGGCTTCGCGGTCTAGGCTGTCAAAGTGGTTTTGCTGGGTAAAGAAAAAGTCGCGTACCAGTTCAAAAGGCATGCTGCGCGTGGATACCGCGTCTGAGCGTTCATCGCCCATGCGCAGCGCCATGGCCTCGACGCGCTCTAGGGTTTCCATATTGCGCTTGTGCATTTGCACCATGGCGCGCGCTAAGGCGGGCATTTGCGTGGCCACTTCTTTGAGCTCGGGCAGGGTCACGGCCTCAGGCGCATCGGCCAGGGCTTCCTGCATGGCGGCCACGAGGCGCGCTTCTTCGTCTTCTGAAAACTGCTGCACATCAATGCCTAGGGCGCGGCTGATTTTCAGCAGCACCGCCACCGTTAATGGGCGCTGGTTTTGTTCGAGTTGATTGAGGTAGCTGGGCGAGAGCCCCAGGGCTTGCGCCATGGCCACTTGGCTCATGCCGCGTTCGGCACGCAGGCGGCGCAAGCGCACGCCCATAAAGGTTTTTTTCATGGCTTAAAACGGCTTTGCAAAATCACAGAAGAGTCGCTTTATATCATTTGCAAAGTTTGCAAAATGGCTGCATTTATTTCGCAATCATTCGCATTTTTAGCCCTTCTCAGGCAGCCATATTCTGCGTACATTGCAAATCCATGACAAGCAAGTCCTCTTTTTCGCAGTCTTTGGAAATCATCTTCCCCGAGCACTGCAACCACTACGGCACCCTTTTTGGCGGGCAGGCGCTGCAGCTTTTATCGAAAACCGCTTTTGTGGTGGCTACGCAATTTGCCCGCAAAAGCGTGGTCATGGCGGCGGTGAATGGGGTGCAGTTTTTGCAGCCCATACCCCAGGGCAGCACCCTGCATTTGCGTGGCTGGATCACGCGCCTGGGGGCCAGCTCGATGACGGTGTGTGTGCACGGCCTGTTTAACCAGCCCGCCACTGCGCCCGAGCTGGCGCTGAAGGCTTTGTTTGAAATGGTCGCTGTCGATGCCCAAGGTAAGCCCGAGGCCATTGACCCCTCTTTTTGTGATGGAGTAAATACGCAATGAGCACAACAGTAACGGCTGCAACTGCAGCTGCCCCCAAGGTCAAAAAATCGGTCGCGCTTTCGGGCGTGACGGCAGGCAATACCGCCCTGTGTACCGTGGGGCGCACGGGCAATGATTTGCACTACCGTGGCTACGATATTTTGGACATGGCTGAGGCCTGCGAGTTTGAAGAAGTGGCGCACCTGCTGGTACACGGCAAGCTGCCCACCTGCGCCGAACTCAAAGCCTATAAAACCAAGCTCAAAGCCATGCGCGGCCTGCCCACCAGCGTGAAAGAAGCGCTAGAGCGCCTGCCAGCTGGCGCACACCCTATGGATGTGATGCGCACGGGGGTTTCTACCCTAGGCTGCGTGCTGCCTGAGAAAGACGACCACAATCTGCCCGGCGCGCGCGATATTGCCGATCGCCTGATGGCCAGCCTGGGCAGCATGTTGCTGTACTGGTACCACTTCAGCACCCAGGGCAAGCGCATTGATGTAGAGACGGACGACGACTCCATCGGTGGGCATTTCTTGCACCTGCTGCATGGGCAAAAACCGCCTGAAACTTGGGTGCGTGCCATGCACACCTCGCTCAATCTGTACGCCGAGCACGAATTCAACGCCAGCACCTTTACCGCCCGCGTGATTGCGGGCACGGGCAGCGATCTGTATTCCAGCGTGGCAGGGGCGATAGGCGCACTGCGCGGCCCCAAACATGGTGGCGCCAACGAAGTGGCGTTTGAGATTCAAAAACGCTATGACAACCCCGACGAGGCCGAGGCCGACATCCGCGCCCGCGTAGAGCGCAAAGAAGTGGTGATTGGCTTTGGTCACCCCGTTTACACCGTCAGCGACCCGCGCAATGTAGTCATCAAAGGCGTGGCCAAGCGCCTGTCGGACGAGGCTGGCTCGCACAAGATGTACAACATCGCCGAGCGCCTAGAAACCGTGATGTGGGAAGTGAAAAACATGTTCCCCAATCTGGATTGGTTCAGCGCCGTGAGCTACCACATGATGGGCGTGCCCACCGCCATGTTTACGCCCCTGTTTGTGATTGCCCGCACCAGCGGCTGGGCCGCGCATGTGATCGAGCAGCGCGTGGACAACAAAATCATCCGCCCCAGTGCGCACTACACCGGCCCCGAAGACCAGGCTTTTGTGCCGATAGAGGCGCGGGCTTGAGGGCGGATTAATATCAAAAACATAGCTGCTCAGGCAGGTTTTTCGGCTCAAAAGGCCAAAATCATGTTTAAAAATATTTGTCTATTCGTCATTCCCGCGTAGAGCCTGCCCCTGCGAAGGCAGGGGCGGGAATCCATGCCTTATTCCCTCCCCCGCTGGGGGAGGGCTAGGGTGGGGGCTTGCGGGCTGTATGCCTTGCCGCTAGTTTTAAGCCCCCATCCCAACCTTCCCCCAAAGGGGGAAGGAGTGAATACCTCCAGAGCAGCAACAACAAAATCAGCACTACCGATGAACACCCTACACAAAAAACCCTTACCCGGCACCACCTTGCACTACTTTGACGCCGCCGCCGCCGTCAACGCCCTGCAAGCTGGCGCTTGGGACAAACTGCCCTACACCGCCCGCGTTCACGCCGAAAACATTGTGCGCCGCGCCGACCCCGCTAGCGTTGATGCCTGCCTGCTGCAAATCATCGAACGCAAACGCGAGCGCGACTTTCCTTGGTTTCCCGCCCGCGTGGTGTGCCACGACATCTTGGGGCAAACCGCGCTGGTGGATTTAGCGGGCTTGCGCGATGCCATTGCTAAAGAGGGTGGCGACCCCGCGCAAATCAACCCCGTGGTGCCCGTGCAGCTCATCGTCGATCATTCGCTGGCGGTGGAGTGCGGCGGCTTTGACCCCGATGCCTTTGCCAAAAACCGCGCGATTGAAGACCGCCGCAACGAAGACCGTTTCCACTTTATTGAGTGGACGAAGCGAGCCTTTCGCAATATCGATGTCATCCCTGCGGGCAACGGCATCATGCACCAGATCAATCTGGAAAAAATGTCGCCCGTCATTCACGCGCAAGACGGCGTGGCTTTTCCCGACACCTGCGTCGGCACCGACAGCCACACCCCCCATGTAGATGCCTTGGGCGTGATCGCCATAGGCGTGGGCGGGCTAGAAGCGGAGAATGTGATGCTGGGGCGCGCCAGCTGGATGCGCCTGCCCGAGATGGTGGGCGTGGAGCTAAGCGGCCAGCGCCAAGAGGGCATTACCGCCACCGACATCGTGCTGGCGCTGACCGAATTTTTGCGCCAAGAAAAAGTGGTGGGCGCGTATTTAGAGTTTTACGGCGCAGGCGCAGCCAGCCTGAGCGTGGGCGACCGCGCCACCATCTCGAATATGGCACCTGAATACGGCGCTACCGCGGCCATGTTCAGCATCGACCAGCAAACCCTAGATTATTTGACCCTGACGGGGCGCGAGCCTGAGCAGATCCAACTGGTAGAAACCTATGCCAAGGCCGCAGGCTTGTGGGCAGACAGTTTGGCGAATGCCGAATACGAACGCGTGCTGCGTTTTGATGTGGGCAGCGTGGTGCGCAATATGGCCGGCCCCAGCAACCCGCACCGCCGCCTGCCCGTATCGGCGCTGGCCGAGCGCGGCATTGCCGACGCGGCCAAACTGCAAACCGCGCAAGCGCAAGAGGCCAGCGGGCAGCTGCCCGATGGCGCCGTCATCATTGCCGCCATCACCAGCTGCACCAACACCAGCAACCCGCGCAATGTGATTGCCGCAGGTTTGCTGGCCCGCAATGCGCATCGCCTAGGGCTGGTGCGCAAGCCCTGGGTCAAAAGCTCGCTCGCGCCTGGCTCTAAAACCGTGGAGCTGTATTTGCAAGAGGCTGGCTTGCTGGGCGATTTAGAAGCGCTGGGCTTTGGCATCGTCGCTTTTGCCTGCACCACCTGCAATGGCATGAGCGGCGCGCTTGACCCCAAAATCCAGCAAGAAATCATAGCCCGTGACCTGTACACCACCGCCGTGCTGTCGGGCAACCGCAATTTTGATGGGCGCATCCACCCCTATGCCAAACAAGCGTTTTTGGCCTCGCCGCCGCTGGTGGTGGCCTATGCGCTGGCGGGCACGGTGCGCTTTGATATCGAACGCGATGTGCTGGGCGTGGTGAATGGCCGCGACATCCGCCTGGCCGATATTTGGCCCAGCGATGCCGAGATTGATGCCGTGGTGCAAGCGGCCGTGAAACCTGAACAGTTTCGCGCCATCTACCAGCCCA
>JAMIFN010000115.1:0-2961 GCA_035906235.1 Allobrachymonas sp.
CCTTTGCGGGCTTTATGCAGGCCATTGCTGAAAAAGCTCAGGCTACCATCAACTAAACTTGCCACCGTTGCACTTCAGGTTTGAATCCGCCAACCATTTTACTTCATGGGTTGCCTTGCCTACCATGCGCCCTTTCCACAACGACATGAAGAAAAGGAAGGCCGCACCATGGTGACTTTGCACAATTTGGGTTTCCCCCGCATAGGCGCGCAGCGCGAGTTGAAATTTGCCCTAGAGCGCTATTGGCAGGGCAAAGACAGTGCGACGCAATTGCAGACCACAGCCGCAGGGCTGCGCCAGCAAAACTGGGCGCTGCAGGCGGCTTTAGACTGGGTGCCTGTGGGGGATTTTTCGCTGTATGACCAAGTGCTGGACCTGAGCTTTGCCCTGGGCAATTTGCCTGAGCGCGCACGCGGCTTTCATGGTGAAAAACTGGACAACTATTTCCGCGTGGCCCGTGGGCGCTCGGCGCCAGGCGGTGCAGCGGCAGATGCCCGCGCCAATACCAATACCAATACCAATACCAATACCAATACCAATACCAATACCAATACCAATACCAATACCGACACCAATGCCAATGCCAATGCCAATGCCAATGCCAATGCCACAGATGGCCACGGCGCTTGCTGCAGCGGCATTGCTGCAGGCGAAATGACCAAATGGCTAGACACCAATTACCACTACATCGTGCCCGAATTTGGCGCCGACACCCGCTTTGCGCTGGACGCTAGCGTGCTGCTGGCACAGCTGCAAGAGGCCAAGGCGCAGGGCGTGAAAGCCAAACCTGTGCTGATTGGCCCAGTCACTTATTTGGCCATCGGCAAGGCGAAAGACGGCGGCGACAAACTGGCCTTGCTCGAAGCCCTGTTGCCCGTTTATGCCGAATTGCTCGATACGCTGGCGGCGCAAGGCGTGGAATGGGTGCAGATAGACGAGCCGATTTTGGCGACCGAGCTGGCGGCGGATTGGCAGCACGCTTTTAATGTGGCCTACCACCAGCTCAAAAGCTGCAAGATCAAGATTTTGCTGGCCACTTATTTTGGCGCGCTGGAAGAAAACACCTATCTGGCCGCACACCTGCCCGTGGCGGGTCTGCATGTCGATGCCCTTGCCGCTGGCGCGGGCACGGGTTTGGCTGGCCTGATCAATCTGCTGCCCGAGCACAAGGTGCTGTCGCTAGGGGTGATCAATGGCCGCAATATCTGGAAAACCGATTTAAACGCCACCCTCGAGTGGCTCGAGCCCCTGGCTGCGCGTCTGAAAGATCGCCTGTGGTTGGCGCCCACCTGCTCGCTCTTGCATGTGCCTGTGGATTTGGCGCAAGAGCAGCAGCTGGATGCCGAGGTGAAAAACTGGCTCGCCTTTGCCGTGCAAAAATTGGCCGAACTGCAAGTGCTGGGCGCTGCTTTGAGCCAAGGCCGCGCCGCCGTACACGCGCAGTTAGCTGCCAATGCCGCTGCCCTAGCCAGCCGCCGCGCATCGCCGCGCGTACACCAGCTGGCGGTACAGGCCGCGCAGGCTGATGTCACGGCTGATATGGAAAAGCGCCGCAGCCCACACGCGCAGCGCAGCGCGGTACAGGCGGCGCATTTGCAATTGCCCGCCTACCCCACCACCACCATTGGCTCTTTTCCGCAAACGCCTGAAATTCGCCAAGCGCGCAGCCAGTTTAAAAAAGGCGAGCTGTCCGCCCCTGCTTATTTGGGCGCCATGCGCGCTGAGATTGCCCGCAGCGTGCGCGAGCAAGAAGCCCTGGGCTTGGATGTGCTGGTACACGGCGAGGCCGAGCGCAACGACATGGTGGAATACTTTGGCGAACAGCTAGACGGCTACGCCTTCAGCCAATACGGTTGGGTGCAAAGCTATGGTTCGCGCTGCGTCAAGCCGCCGATTTTGTTTGGCGACATCAGCCGCCGCCATCAAGGCAAACAGGCCATGACGGTGGATTGGGCGGTGTACGCGCAGTCGCTCACCAGCAAACCCATGAAGGGCATGCTGACGGGCCCAGTCACCATGCTCAACTGGTCTTTTGTGCGCGACGATCAGCCGCGTAGCCGCAGCTGCCAGCAATTGGCGTTGGCCATTCGCCAAGAAGTGCTGGATTTAGAGGCCGCCGGCCTGAGCGTGATTCAGATCGACGAAGCCGCCCTGCGCGAAGGCCTGCCCCTGCGCCGTAGCCAGTGGCAAACTTATTTAGATTGGGCGGTAGCCAGCTTTCGCCTTTGCGCCAATGGGGTGCAAGACGGCACGCAAATCCACACGCATATGTGCTACTCGGAATTCAACGACATCTTGCCCGCCATTGCTGCCATGGATGCCGATGTCATCACCATCGAAACCTCGCGCTCGGACATGGAGTTGCTGGGCGCTTTCAGCCGCTTTGCCTATCCCAACGATATGGGGCCTGGGGTGTACGACATCCACTCGCCCAACATCCCCAGCACCGCGCACATGGTGGCGCTGATGCAAGAGGCTGCGCAACACATTGCGCCCCAGCGCCTGTGGGTGAATCCCGATTGCGGCCTGAAAACCCGCCAGTGGGAAGAGGTGCTGCCCGCGCTGCGCAATATGGTGGCGGCGGCGCAGCAATTGCGCCAGGCGGAGCTGTCACCAATCGAACAGGCTTCTTGACAAGCCCAAGTTGCTATCAATAAAGCAGCTTATCAGGCAAACATATTGACAAGAACCCTGAAAAATAAGGGCTCTCTTCCTTTTCGGGTGGAATACAACACCTTAGAAAGCCCTAGTTTAAGTTTAAGCCCTAGCCTTCTTCAAAGGATACTCAGCAGGTGCGAGAGCTTGCCTGCAATCAGGAAAGCCATTGCGATGAAGTGCTCAGTCGTGCCGTAGCCCCTTGCTTTAGCCTTGGCCGCTTGCAGTAAAGAATTCACCGCCTCCACATAGCCCGTGTGCAAGCGGGAGGCATCAAACGCTTTGAGTATCCCCGCCCAGTGCTGC
>JAMIFN010000116.1:0-28032 GCA_035906235.1 Allobrachymonas sp.
TGGTGACTAGCACCTTCTTGAACTTGAGCAGAGCCACGGGATCGGCGTAACGAGGCTCGATTACCCATACATTTTTCAAATTGCGGCTAGCCAAATAAAGATTGTCATCAACCTCATCAGCAATAACCAGCACTGAGGAATCCAAGTTCATAGACTTGAATTTGTCTGCCAATTGTTTGGTCTTAGGCGCATCCAATTTCAAGGATTCGACCACAGACAAACGACCTTCACGCGCCAACTGCGACAAAATGCAGGCCATACCGGCACGATACATTTTCTTGTTGATTTTTTGCGTAAAGTTCTCATCGGGCATGTTCGGGAAAACACGACCACCCCCGCGCCACAGCGGAGAAGATGTCATACCCGCACGAGCGCGACCAGTACCTTTTTGTTTAAAAGGCTTCTTGGTCGAGTGCCGAACTTGTTCGCGATCCTTTTGCGCACGCGTACCTTGACGCGCGTTAGCTTGAAAAGCAACGACGATCTGATGAACCAGCGCCTCGTTGTACTCGCGACCAAAAACCACATCGGGCGCATCTACTTTAGACGCAGCCAAACCTTGTTCATTCAATACATCCAACTGCATTATTTCGCTCCTTGGGCAGGTTGCGCTTTAACAGCAGGACGCACAGTCACAAAGCCGCCTTTGCTACCAGGAACCGCGCCTTTAATCAGGAGCAAAGAACGCGCCTCATCGACACGAACCACATCCAAATTTTGCGTAGTCACGGTCTCGTCACCCATATGACCAGTCATGCGCTTACCTGGGAAAACACGCCCGGGATCTTGCGCCATACCGATAGAGCCAGGCACATTGTGCGAACGACTATTACCGTGCGAAGCGCGTTGCGATTTGAAATTGTGACGCTTGATGGTACCGGCATAGCCTTTACCAATTGAAGTGCCTTGCACATCAACTTTTTGACCAGCAGCAAATAGCGTAGCAGGCACAGAAGCGCCCGCAGCGTATTGACCTGCAGTCTCAGCAGTTACACGAAATTCTTTAGTGATTTCACCGGCTTCAACGCCAGCTTTTGCCAAATGACCCACATTCGCTTTAGTAACGCGGCTTGCGCGACGCTTACCAAAGGTCAACTGCAATGCAGTGTAGCCATCTGTTTCAGAGGTTTTCACCTGAGACACACGGTTGTCAGACACATCAACCACCGTAACAGGGATAGATTCCCCATCATCGGTAAAGACACGCATCATGCCCACCTTGCGCCCCAGCAAACCCAAATGGGTGCTCAGACTCATAGTTTTTTCTCCATAGCAACGCTTTCACTGAAAAAAGACGAAGCAAGAGGTTTATACAAAACGCCAATAACGATTGATTGGCGTCGACGCATCCCTTACGAATAGCCACAAAAAAAGAGTCGCGGCAAACGCAAGGAATTGCGGATTATACATAAATTCAGGCCCCCTTTGGCTAGGGGGTGGGGAGATGGCCCCAAAGTAAGCGCTGCCAAGCCAAAAAAAGCAAAGGCCTTATTTTTTGAGCAAATAGCGCCAGACAAAACCCGGGAAAGCCATGCTTAGAAAAAGGCACACGCTTACGGCATAAAACTGCCAGGCTTGTGCCTGCACTTGCCCAAAATAGGCCTCCGCTGCCCGTGCAAGCCCAATAAAAGCAGCATAAAACAGCAGCAGTTCTAGCAAGCACCACGCCGGTTGGCGGATTTTGCTGGCGCCCACAAACAAAAAGCGCTTATAGCAAAAGGGGGCATTCGCCAGCGCCAAGGCCAGCAGCAGTAAAGCGATGATCGCTGCACTCTGCGTCATCAGCTTAAAGACCTAAAGTGAAGTAAACCACTTTGGCGCAAAGCCAAATCAAGGCGTCAGGCGCTAAGCCCAAACCCAATAACAGCAAAGCGTTCAAGCCCAAAAGGATATCAGCCTGCGTGCAGCCTTGGGCCGCGGGGAAGTCGCCAGTCGCGGCATCAAAATACATGATTTTCACCACGCGCAGGTAATAGAAGCAGCCGATCAGCGCCATCATGACCGCAAAGATACCCACGCCGATATAAAGACCACTCCCCGAGGCCAGTAAAGGTTGCAGCACCCCAAATTTGGCAAAGAAGCCGACCAAAGGCGGTACGCCAGCAAAGGAAAAGAGCGCCAAGCTTAAGGTCAGGGCCATAAATGGACGGGTTTTAGCCAAACCCGCCAAATCTTGGATATTTTCCACCTCTTTGCCATCACGCCCCAAGTGCAGTAGCACGCCAAAAGCGGCCAAAGATCCCAGCACATAAATCACGGTGTAGAACAGTGCGGCACTAAAAGACACGCCAGCCCCGCGCACATCACCATTCATAAAACCCGTGCTAAAACCCAAAAAGATAAAGCCAATGTGGGCGATGGTTGAGAAGGCCAACATACGATAAACATTGGTCTGCGCGATCGCCGCCAAATTGCCCACCAACAACGAGGCCACCGCCAAGATCAAGGTCATTTGTTGCCAGACGGGCATCATGAAGGCCAAGCCCTCGACCAGCAAACGCAAGACTAAACCAAAAGCCGCAAATTTCGATGCGCCAGCGATCAGTAGAGTCACCACTTTTGGTGCACCCTCATAAACATCAGGTGCCCACATATGGAAAGGCACAGCGCTGAATTTAAAGCCAATAGCTGTCACGATCAGCACCAAGCCCAAAACCAGCAGCTGCGGGTTCATGCCCTGCTGTGTTTGAATGATGGACATAAAGACTTCTTGCAAATTCAAATGCCCAGTCGCACCGTACACCAACGAAATACCGAACAACAAAAAGCCGCTGGCAATACAGCCTAAAACAAAATATTTAATCGCCGCTTCGATGCTGGCACCGTTGTCGCGCTTCATGGCGACCATGCCATAGGTGGACAGGCTCAAAAGCTCCAGCCCCAAATAAATGGTCAGCATATTGCCGGCGCTGACCAAGATGCACAGTCCCAGCAGCATAAAGAGCGCGAGCACGAAAAACTCGCCGCCACGCTCGAGCAATTGCGTCGCCGCAGCGTAATGGCGCCCATAGACCAAGGTGGCAAAAACCGCAATGCTAGCAAAGAGTTTGAGCGCATTGGCCATGGCATCGCTCACGATGGTGCCACCAAAGCCCGCAAATTTTTGAACGACTTCTTCGTTGGCCCCTAAAAAGCCTGGGCTGATTTGTGCCCCTAAAGACACCGCGTAGTAAATACTCACCACGGCCAGCGTAAACAGGCTGAGGTAATAGGCTAAGGGGCGCAACACCGCGCGGCTGCCTACATCCACCAGAAGAATCACACTGGCCATGACCAAGAGAAAAATCTCTGGGTAAATGGCCATGAAGCTGAGTTTATCCATGCTCTACTCTCGTTTTGCGAACACGGCGCAGTGCCACTAAAACACTATAAAAATAGGAGCTGCTCAGGCAGCATCTACGCCAAAATATTGAAATATCGTTATGATTTATTGTCCATCAAGGCCAGTTTGCCCTGCCCTATATGCTCGACCAATTGCTGCACACTCGCTTCCATCGGGTCGGTAAAGGGTTTGGGATGCACGCCCATATAAATGGTGGCAATTGCCAGCAGGCCCAAAATCAGCATTTCGCGAGCATTGATGTCACTCATCAAATGCACTTTAGGGTTAGTCACTGGCCCCAGGTACACACGCTTATACAACCAGAGCGAATAAGCCGCGCCCCAGATCAACGCCGTAGCCGCAACCACACCAATCCAAAAATCGTATTTAACAGCGCCCAAAATCACCATCCACTCGCCGACAAAACCGGCCGTGGCAGGCAAGCCGCAATTGGCCATGGCAAACAACAGGGCAAAAGCAGCAAACTTGGGCATGGCTTGGATGGCGCCGCCGTAATCTGCGATGTCACGCGTATGCAGGCGGTCATACAAAACACCTATGCACAAGAACATCCCAGCGGAGACAAAACCGTGGGCAATCATTTGCACGATGCCGCCCGCCACGCCCAGCTTATTAAAGATAAAGAAGCCCAAGGTGACAAAACCCATATGCGCCACTGACGAATAGGCCACCAGTTTTTTCATATCTTTTTGCACGATGGCGACCAAGCCCACATAGACCACAGCCACCAAAGACAGGGTGATCATCAACCACGCTAGCTCTTTCGATGCATCGGGCACGATGCCCAAATTAAAGCGCAGCAAACCATAGGCTCCGAGCTTCAACATGATGGCGGCCAGCACCACCGAACCCGCTGTAGGCGCCTGCACATGGGCATCGGGCAACCAGGTATGCACCGGCCACATGGGAATCTTTACCGCAAAGGCGGCCAAGAAGGCAAAGAAAAGGATTTTTTGCGCATCCAACGGAATAGCCAACTGCTGCCAATCCAAGATGCTGAAGCTATAGCCTGACTTAAAGAACAGGAACAAAATCGCCAGCAACATCAAGAAGGAGCCAGCCAAGGTGTAGAGGAAAAATTTAAAAGCCGCATAAATGCGATTTTGCCCACCCCAAATCCCGATGATGAGGTACATCGGAATCAAAGTCGCCTCAAAGAAGATGTAGAACAACACCGCATCCAGCGCAACGAAAACGCCGATCATGATGCCGCTCAAAATCAAAAACGCGGCGGCATACAGATGGAAGCGATCGGTAATGGCCTCCCAAGCCGAGAGGATGGCGATGATGGTGATGAAAGCCGTCAGCAACACAAACCACAGCGAAATGCCATCGACACCCACATGGTAGTTAATGTTAAAACGCGTCACCCAAGGCAGATTCTCAACAAACTGCATGGCCGCGCTGCTGTTATCAAAACCTGTGTACACAGGAATGGTGATGGCAAAACACGCGATCGCCGCCAATAGGGCGAACCAGCGCACAGCGCCCAGCCCCATAAATCGGCCGAATAAGGCCAGCAGCGCGCCCAGAATAATGGGCGTAAAAATAGAGAGGCTTAAGTAGGACATCATGGTGTTAGTACTTTGCTAGGGTGATCGGCCTTACAGCCCCAAGTGCTGCGCCAAATACGGCCACAGGGCAAAAGTCGCCAAGGCAAATAGACCCGCAATCATGACCAGGGCGTAGTGGTAGAGATAACCCGTTTGCAGGCGCTTACTTAGGGCAGAAATCCAGCCCACCACTTTCCACGAACCATTAACCACCGCGCCATCGATCAGCATTTCATCACCAGCTTTCCAGAAGACCGTACCCAAAGCACGGGTGCTGCGCGAGATGATTTTTTCATTGACCCAGTCGAGGTAGTATTTATTGTCCAGCAGCTGATAGACGCCAATGCCCTCGAAGAAAGCTTTCAAACGCGTGGGGATGGCAGGGTTTTTCAGATAGAAATACCAACTGCACACCACCCCAGCCAAAGCCAGCCAGAAAGGTGCGGCCGTCAGGCCGTGCAGCGCCATGGCCCAAGCGCCGTGGATTTCCTCGGCCAAGTTTTGCATGGCAGGGTGCAAACTATGGTCCACAAAAATGGCCTTGCCCAAAAAGCCGCCTTCGCCCACAAACTGCATCAGACTCCAGCCACCTATCAGGGCAGAAGGAATAGCCAGCAAAATTAGCGGCAAATTGATGCTCCAGCCTGGATTGATAGGCAGATCGTGGTGCTCGTCATGGTGATCATCCGCATGGTGGTCGTCATGTGGCAATTGATCCCACCGTTCTTTGCCGTGGAAGACCAAGAAATACATGCGGAAAGAGTAAAACGCCGTGATAAAGACACCCGCCAGCACCGCAAAATTGGCAAAACCATGCGCTGGCAGCGTGCTAGCGTGCACCGCCTCGATGATCGCGTCTTTGGAATAAAAGCCTGAGAACAAAGGTGCGCCTATCAAAGCCAGCGAGCCGACCAAAGAAGTGATCCAAGTGATGCGCATGTTTTTATAACGCGCCAAGCCGCCCATATAGCGGATGTCTTGGTTGTGGTGCATGGCCACAATCACCGCGCCTGCACCCAAGAATAAGAGGGCTTTAAAGAAGGCGTGCGTCATCAGATGGAACACCGCCACCGAATAGGCCGAGGCACCCAAAGCCACCGTCATATAACCCAGTTGCGACAGGGTGGAATAGGCCACCACGCGTTTGATGTCGTTTTGGATGATGCCCAAAATCCCCATGAACAAGGCCGTGATAGAGCCGATGATCATGATGAAGTTGAGTGCTGTATCCGACAACTCGTACAAATAAGACATGCGCGCGACCATAAAGATGCCCGCTGTCACCATGGTGGCCGCGTGGATCAAGGCAGAAATCGGCGTCGGGCCTTCCATCGAATCGGGCAGCCACACATGCAGGGGAAACTGCGCCGATTTGCCCATCGCACCAATGAACAAGCAGATGCAGATCACCGTGATCAAAGACCAGTCAGCTCCGGCAAAGGACGAGCCCAACAATTGCCCAGCAAACTTGCCTTCTTGCGCATAGGCAAAAATATCGTTGTAGTTGAGCGAGCCAACGCTAGAGGCAATCAAACCTATGCCCAAAATAAAGCCAAAGTCGCCCACGCGATTGACCATAAAGGCTTTGAAGTTGGCAAAAATGGCTGTGGGTTTATTGAACCAAAAACCAATCAAGAGATAAGAGACCAAACCCACCGCTTCCCAACCAAAGAAAAGCTGCAGCAAGTTATTGCTCATCACCAGCATCAGCATGGCAAAGGTAAACAGGCTGATGTAGGAGAAAAAGCGCTTATAGCCAGCGTCTTCTTGCATATAGCCCATGGTGTAGATATGCACCATCAGCGAGACAAAAGTCACCACGCACATCATCATGGCCGTCAGGCCATCAACCATAAAGCCTACCTCCATCACCAGGCCACCGATATTGGCCCATTCGTAGACGGTGGCATTAAAACTTGCGCCGTGCGCCGTCACCTGCCACAACACTTGGGCTGAGAGCACAAAAGACAGCGCCACGCCCGCAATAGCGATGGTGTGGCTGGCGACACGCCCCAGGAGATTGCCCCCCATTTTGGTGCCAAAAATCCCGACCAAGAGCGCACCGGCCAGGGGCGAGAGCGCAATCAGCAGCAAAGTGGTTAAAGAAAGGGTGTTGCCCATCTCCCTTATCCTTTCAGAGTATTCAAGCCTTCGGGGCTGATTTCCGAGCGATTACGGAAGATGAGCACCAAAATGGCCAGACCAATCGCCGCCTCAGCAGCAGCCACGGTCAAAATAAAGAACACGAATACCTGCCCGTGCAAATCGCCCAGATAGCTGGAGAAAGCGACGAAATTGGTATTGACCGCCAAGAGCATCAGCTCGATGCACATCAGCAGTGCAATGATGTTTTTGCGGTTTAAGAAAATGCCCACCACAGCTGTCACAAACAGCAGAGCGGCCAGCACCAGATAGTGCGCCAGGCTAATGCTCATCAGACTCATCAGGCTTTCCCCTCAACTTCGGTTTGGGGCGCTGGCACAGGCGCAGCGACTTGGCTTACAGGCATGTTGATCACTTCCATGCGGTTTTTGGCTTTGATGGCCACTTGCCAGCTGGCGTGAATCCGCTTGCTGTCTTTGCGCTCGCGCAGGGTCAGGCTAATCGCAATCACCATAGCGACCAACAAAATGCAGGCCGCCACTTGCACCAGCAAAATGTAATCGCCAAACAACATCTGCCCCAGCGCCGCCGTGTTAGAGGCTCGGCCTGCACCATCGGCAACCGTCATCATTTGCGGCGCCAAAGCTGGGTTGCCCACGGTGGAGAGCACCATGATCATTTCGCCCGCAATCAGCGCACCAACCAAGCTAGCCAGGCCAAAGCGCCCCCAGAAACCCTGGGTGTGCTGCTCTAGCTTGATGTCCAGCATCATCACCACAAACATAAACAGCACCATCACCGCGCCCACATAGACCACGATCAAGGTGATAGAGAGAAACTCAGCGCCCAGCATCATCCACAGGCAAGAGCCTTGGGCGAATGCCAACACCAAATACAAAGCGGCATGCACGGTATTGCGCGCCGTCACTACGCGCAGGGCTGAGAACAACAGCACCGCCGCGAAGAAATAAAACAGAAAAGGGGTCACGCTCATGGTTGTCATCTGCCCTTAGGTTTAGCGGTATTTGGCGTCGGCCTCTTTGGCCGCCCAAATCACTTTTTGGTATTTATCGCCTACGGCCAAGAGCATGTCTTTGGTGTAGTAGAGGTCGCCGCGTTTTTCGCCGTGGTATTCCAAAATGGGGGTTTCCACAATCGAATCGACGGGGCAGCTTTCTTCGCAAAAACCGCAGAAGATGCACTTGGTCAAATCAATGTCGTAGCGCGTGGTGCGGCGCGAGCCATCGTCGCGCTGCTCGCTCTCGATGGTGATGGCCATGGCGGGGCAAACCGCTTCGCACAGTTTGCAGGCAATGCAGCGTTCTTCACCATTGTCATAGCGCATCAGGGCGTGCAGACCACGAAAACGCGGCGACAGCGGTGTTTTTTCCTCAGGAAACTGCACCGTAATCTTGCGTTTAAAGACATGCTTGCCCGTCACGCGAAAGCCTTTCCATAGCTCTAGCAACAAAAAGCTAGAGAGGAAATCTTTCAGGGAAAACTGGGGTTTCAACTCGTTCATATTCTTCTGCCCCTTCATTTCCAAATATTCCAAGGGGTCTGCATAAAGGCGCCAACCAGCACCAGCCACACCAAGGTCACGGGGATAAAGACCTTCCAGCCCAAACGCATGATCTGGTCATAACGGAATCGCGGGAAGGACGCACGCACCCACAGGAACATGGTCACCAAGGCTGCAGTTTTCAGCCCCAACCAAATCCAACCCGGGATAAAGCTGAGGAATTCAAACGGTGGCAACCAACCACCCAAGAACAAAGTGGCCGCCAAAATCGACACCAACCACATATTGGCGTATTCGGCCAAGAAAAAGACCGCAAAGGCCATGCCGGAATACTCGACCATATGGCCAGCGACAATCTCGCTCTCGCCCTCAACCACATCAAAGGGGTGGCGATTGGTTTCCGCCAGACCCGAGATGAAATAGACGATAAAGATGGGCAGCAGGGGCAGCCAGTTCCAAGACAGGAAGGTCAACCCCGCTTCTGCCATTTGGCCACGGCCTTGGCTGAGTACGATCTCGCTCATATTCAAGCTGCCGGTGATCATCAGCACGATGACAAAACAGAAGCTCATCGCCAGCTCGTAGCTCACCATTTGCGCCGAGGCACGCAAGGCACCCAAAAACGCGTATTTAGAGTTAGAGGCCCAACCCGCAATCACCACGCCATAAACCTCAATCGAAGTAATCGCCATCAACAGCAGCAGACCCGCATTGACATTGGCCAGCGCGGTTTCAGGGCCAAAAGGCACCACCGCCCAAGCAGCCAAAGCCGGCATGATGGCCATGACAGGCCCCAGACGGAAAAGCCAGCCACTGGCAGCCGTTGGTTGAATGATTTCTTTGGTCAGCAGTTTGACCGCATCGGCAATCGGCGTGAGCAAACCCCAAGGCCCAACACGGTTGGGGCCCGGGCGAATTTGCGTCCAGCCGATGAATTTGCGTTCCCACAAGGTAAGGTAGGCCACGCAGATCATCAAAGGCACCAGCACGGCGATGATTTTGATCAAGGCCCAAATCACCGGCCAGGCCATGCCCGCCCACCAATCGGCCGTGCACAGGCTGGCACCCCAGGTGTTGAATGCAGTAATCCAGTCCATTACGCAACCTCCCCAACGCTGCGCTGCGCTAAGCGCCCATCGCGCGTGGCCTGCAGGCTAGGCGCACGGCGCACAATGCCATCGAGTTGGTAGATCGCGGCGCTGCAAGGTTCTTCAGAGTGTTTTTGCATGTTTTCCGCATCAAACTTGCCTGAGCAGCTATTATTGTTATAGCGATTGCTTGGGGCTTTTTCACCCACTTGCAGGCCGCTAGCTGCCAGGATTTCTTCGGCGGCATTGGCCGCAAAAGCCCCAGTTTGCAGCCCCAAGATATTGCCCAAGGCACGCAAGACTTTCCAGGCTGGTCGGGTTTCGCCCAGGGGTTTAACCACGCCGTGGAAGCTTTGCACGCGGCCTTCGGCACTGACGAAGCTGCCTGCGGTTTCGCTAAATGGTGCGATGGGCAGCAGCACATCGCTAAAGGCCATATTGGCTTTGAAGGGGCTGAGCGTGACCACCATATCGGCATCGACAGGGCGTGCAGCTGCCGTATCAAATTCAGGCTCGACATGGAGCAGCAGCATGGCACGCATGCCGCCCGCCATCATCTGGCTGGTGTTTTTGCCCTGCCCTTGCGACTGGGCACCGACCCATTGCGCGCCAACCGTGTTGGCCGCTTCGGTCAGATAGCCCACGCTGGCGCCGGTTTGTTCGGCGATCCAATTAGCCAGCGCCAGCAGGGTATCGGCCTGCGCATGGTGCGCAGCGGCATTGCCCAGCAAAATCGCTTTGCGTTCACCTTGCAACAAGCTGGCAGCCACGGCTTTTGCCGCCGCATCCGCTTGTGCTGCAACAGGGGCAGTCAGGCCTTTTTCAGCAGCCACGGCAGCGGCAATGCCGGCCAAGGCCTGCGCCCATTGCGCCGCCGGCGCTGTCAAATCGGTTTTAGGCAAGGCCCAGTCGCGCGCTTGGCTATTGAGGCTAAACACCTGTGCGCCTTGGCGCTGCGCTTGGCGAATACGCGCCGCAAACAAAGGATGGTCTTTGCGCAAATAGCTGCCCACAACCAATACGCTTTGCAGCTTGGACAAGGCCGCAATCGGCATACCCAACCAACGCACTTTGTCGCCCGCTTGGGTGAATTCGGCATGGCGCAGGCGCGAGTCGATATTGTCTGAACCCAGGCCGCGCAACAATTGCGTGCCCAAATGCAATTCTTCGACGGTGCTGTGCGGTGACAGTAGGCCGCCTATGCTGGCAGCGCCGTGCTCGGCGACGATATTTTTCAAACCGCTGGCCACATATTCCAGCGCGGTTTGCCAATCCACCTCTAGCCACTGCCCGTTTTGTTTCAGCATGGGCTGGGTCAGGCGTTCGTCGCTGTTCAAGGCCTCGTAGCTAAAGCGTTCGCGGTCGGCAATCCAACATTCGTTGACCGCCTCGTTTTCGAGTGGCAACACACGCATGACGCGGTTGTTTTTGACCTGCACTTGCAAATTGGCACCGCTGGAATCGTGTGGCGCAATCGATTTGCGACGCGACAGCTCCCAAGTACGCGCACCATAGCGGAAGGGCTTGGAAGTCAGCGCTCCTACGGGGCAAATATCGATCATATTGCCCGAGAGTTCGCTCTCGATGGTTTCGCCTTTCACGGTGGTGATTTCGGAATGTTCACCCCGATGAATCATGCCCAGCTCCATATCGCCGGCAACTTCTTGGCCAAAACGCACGCAGCGCGTGCATTGGATGCAGCGCGACATTTCTTCCATGCTGACCAAAGCCCCCGCGTCTTTGGCCACGACCACGCGTTTTTCTTCCGCATAGCGCGAAGCGCCGCCGCCATAGCCTACGGCCAAATCTTGCAGTTGGCATTCGCCACCTTGGTCGCACACGGGGCAATCGAGCGGATGGTTGATGAGGAGGAATTCCATCACCGATTTTTGCGCTTTCACCGCTTTGTCGCTGTGCGTGCGTACCACCATGCCGGGCGCTACCGGTGTGGCGCAAGCGGGCATGGGTTTGGGCGCTTTTTCGACCTCGACCAAACACATGCGGCAGTTGGCTGCCACCGTCAATTTGCGGTGGTAGCAAAAATGCGGAATGTAAGTGCCGTTGGCCTCTGCAGCCTGGATGACCATGCTGCCTTCGGCGACTTCCAGCTTTTTGCCATCAATTTCAATTTCTATCATGCGCCTACTCCAGTTGCCGCAGCAGCTTCATTTTTGATAGCTGCCAGGGCAGGTTTTACGGCCTGAATGCCCAATTTGGCTACAAATTCTGGGCGGTAGTGTTTGATCATGCCGCGCACAGGCATGGCGGCAGCATCGCCCAAAGCGCAAATCGTGCGCCCCATGATGTTTTCGGCCACATTGTCCAAAAGGTCTACATCCGCTTGTGTGCCTTGGCCTTGGTTCAGGCGCTGCAGCAGGCGGTAAAGCCAGCCCGTACCTTCGCGGCAGGGCGTGCATTGGCCGCAAGACTCGTGCATATAAAAGTAGGACAAGCGCAGCAGGCACTCGACCATATCGCGCGTTTCATCCATCACGATGAGCGCACCCGAACCCAGCATAGAGCCAGCCTTGGCAATGCTGTCGTAGTCCATGGTGCATTCCATGATGACATCAGCCGGCAAGACGGGCGAAGACGAACCGCCAGGGATCACGGCTTTGAGCTTTTTGCCGCCCTTGACGCCGCCAGCCAGCTCTAACAATTTGGCAAAGGGTGTGCCCAGCGGGATTTCGTAATTGCCGGGGCGCTCGACATCGCCGCTGACCGAGAAAATCTTGGTACCGCCGTTATTGGGCTTGCCGATTTCCAGATACGCAGCACCACCGTTACGGATAATCCAAGGCACAGCCGCAAAGGTTTCGGTGTTGTTGATGGTGGTAGGCTTGCCGTACAAACCAAAGCTGGCGGGGAATGGCGGCTTAAAGCGCGGTTGGCCTTTTTTGCCTTCCAGCGATTCGAGCAAAGCGGTTTCTTCGCCACAGATATAAGCGCCAAAACCGTGGTGGGCGTGCAGCTGAAAGCTGAAATCGCTGCCCAGAATGTTGTCGCCCAAATAGCCCGCCGCGCGCGCTTCTTCTAGCGCAGCTTCAAAGCGTTCATACACCTCGAAAATTTCGCCGTGGATGTAGTTATAGCCCACGCTAATGCCCATGGCATAAGCACCAATGATCATGCCCTCGATCACGATGTGCGGGTTGTACATCAAGATGTCGCGGTCTTTGCAAGTGCCGGGTTCGCCCTCGTCAGAATTGCAAACCAAGTAACGCTGCCCTTGGTAGGCCTTGGGCATAAAGCTCCACTTCAAGCCCGTAGGAAAGCCAGCGCCGCCACGGCCACGCAGTACGCCTTCTTTTACCGTGGCGATGACTTGCTCTTGGTTCAAACCTTCGCCGCCATCTTTGGCGAGGATTTTTTTCAAAGCCGCATAACCGCCGCGCGCTTCGTAGTCTTTCAGGCTCCAGTTTTTACCGTTCAAATCTTTGTAGATTTGCGGCTCGATATGGCGGCCATGAAAGCAAGTGTGCTCGCCGGTAGAGGCGAACTGCTGTAAAAAATTGGCGACGCTCATGCCCCACCTTCTTTCTTCAAACCTTCGACCAACTGGTCGAGCTTATCTGCCGTCATATAGCTGCACATGGTGCGGTCATTGACCAAGAGCACAGGCGCATCGGCGCAAGCGCCCAAACACTCAGACTGCTGCACGGTAAATAAGCCATCGGCCGTGGTTTCGCCAGCGTGTATGCCCAGTTTGTGGCACACATGGTCTAAGGCTGTTTGCCCTGCACGCAATTGGCAGGGCAAATTGGTGCAGACGGTGATTTTGTACTTGCCCACGGGCGACTGGTTGTACATATTGTAGAAAGTGGTGACTTCATGCACCGCAATCTCAGGCATGCCCAAATAGGCAGCGATTTCGGCCTCAGCCGCTTGGCTGACAAAGCCTTGCTCTTGTTGCACGATGCCAAGGCATGCCATCACGGCCGATTGTTTTTGCTCGGCAGGGTATTTGGCCACTTCTTGGGCGAATCGTTGTTTGGTGTTTTCAGCAATCATCGGTCTACCTCGCCAAACACAATATCCATGGTGCCGATAATCGACACGGCATCAGCCAACATATGGCCCTTGGTCATCTCGTCCATGGCGGCCAAATGGGCGAAGCCTGGGGCGCGTATCTTCAAACGGTAAGGCTTGTTCGCACCGTCGCTAACGATATAGGTACCAAACTCGCCCTTGGGGTGCTCCACGGCTGCATAAGCCTGACCTTCGGGCACATGCATACCTTCGGTAAAGAGTTTGAAGTGGTGAATCAACTCTTCCATATGGGTTTTCATGGATTCACGCTCGGGGGGGGCTACTTTGTGGTTGTCAGTGATGACAGGCCCCGGGTTCTTTTTCAGCCAATCGACGCACTGCAGCACGATGCGGCGGGCTTGCTCGACCTCTTCCATACGCACCAAATAACGGTCATAGCAATCGCCCGTTTTGCCAATAGGCACATCAAAATCCATCTGGCCATAGACATCGTAGGGCTGTTTCTTACGCAAATCCCAAGCAATGCCAGAGCCGCGCAGCATAGGGCCGGTAAAACCCAAATTCAAAGCGCGCTCTGGGCTAACCACACCGATGCCCACAGTGCGCTGTTTCCAGATGCGGTTATCGGTAAGCAGATTGTGGTAATCGGCCAGGTTATTGGGCAGGTTTTTGGCAAAGCGTTCGATAAAGTCCAGCAAGCTGCCTTGGCGGTTTTCGTTGAGCTTGTCGAGCTGCTTTTTGTTCTTGATTTTGCTGACTGTGTATTGCGGCATGCTGTCAGGCAAATCGCGGTACACGCCACCTGGGCGGAAGTAGGCCGCGTGCATGCGCGCACCAGAAACCGCCTCGTACATATCAAACATGTCTTCGCGGTCGCGCATGGTGTAGAGAATCACATTCATGGCACCGCAATCCATGGCGTGCGCCCCCACCCAGAACAGGTGGTTCATCATGCGCGTGATCTCGGCAAACATGACGCGGATGTACTGCGCGCGCGTTGGCACCTCGATACCGAGCATTTTTTCTATGGTCAGACAGTAAGCATGCTCATTGCACATCATGGACACATAGTCCAAGCGATCCATATAAGGCAGCGATTGGATATAGGTGCGGCTTTCCGCCAATTTTTCGGTGGCGCGGTGCAATAAACCAATATGCGGATCGGCACGCTGGATGACCTCGCCGTCTAGTTCCAACACCAAGCGCAAAACCCCGTGCGCGGACGGGTGTTGGGGACCAAAGTTCAATGTGTAATTTTTAATCTCAGCCATATTCCTACTCCAGTGCCCCAGCAAGGTCACATTGAACTTCGGCGCAGGCTAACTTTTGCGCAGCAAAAGTTAAGCGAAGCTGTGCTGAGCGGCCGCAGGCAAAATTCAGCGTGTAATTTTTAATTTCTGCCATAGAGTTCCTCTGCTTAACGCAGGCCTCCGTATTTTTCTTCGCGAATGATGCGCGGCGTGATTTCTCGCGGCTCGATCGATACGGGCTGATACACCACACGCTTGGCGGCTTCGTCGTAAATCATCTCGACATGGCCAGAAACGGGGAAATCCTTGCGGAAAGGATGGCCAATAAAACCGTAATCGGTGAGGATGCGGCGCAAATCTTCATGCCCCTCAAATACGATGCCGATCAAATCAAAGGCTTCGCGCTCAAACCAATTAGCCGAAGACCAAAGCGAAGTCACAGAAGGCAAAACAGGAAAATCATCGTCTTGCGCAAAGCAAATCACGCGCAGGCGCTGGTTTAAATTTACCGACAGCAGGTGCGAGACCGCAGCAAAGCGCGGCCCCTCGTAAGCGCCATCGCCGTAGGTTGAATAATCCAGACCACAAAGATCAACCAGTTGCGTAAATTGGCAAGTGCGATCGTCACGCAAGGCCTGCATGGCTGCAAAGTAGTCTGCGGGCGCAACATACAGGGTCACTTCACCCAAAGCCACTTCAATGCGTTGCACTTTAGCGCCCAAAGCCGCCTGAACGGCGGCTTGGATCGAGTCTGGATGGGGAGCCAAATGGGAGGCGAGTTGTGGCATGTTTTATCCTCGCGCAATGGTGTTGGTGCGGCGCACTTTTTGATGCATCTGCAAGATTCCGTAAAGCAAAGCCTCAGCCGTGGGCGGGCAACCAGGCACATAGACATCCACAGGCACGATACGATCACAACCGCGCACCACCGAATAGCTGTAGTGGTAATAACCGCCACCATTGGCGCAAGAACCCATAGACAAAACCCAACGCGGCTCGGCCATTTGGTCATACACCTTGCGCAAAGCGGGCGCCATTTTGTTGCACAGCGTACCCGCCACAATCATCAAGTCAGACTGACGCGGGCTGGGGCGAAATAGCATACCAAAGCGATCCACATCGTAACGCGGGCCGCCTGCGTGGATCATCTCCACCGCGCAGCAGGCCAAGCCAAAAGTCATAGGCCAGAGCGAGCCCGTTTTGGCCCAATTCACCACAGCATCAACACTGGCGACCATAAAGCCTTTTTCGCCATAGGGCGTGTGGGCATTGTGTGGCAGGTCAAAACTGACATCAGCACCCACCGATGCAGGCGAAGAAATAGGAAGAGTTGCAGTTGTCATTCGCCTTTACTCCCAATCCAAAGCGCCTTTTTTCCACTCGTAGACAAAGCCCACGACCAGAATCGCCAAAAAGACCATGGCAGACCAGAAGCCAACCGCACCTATGCTCTTGAACGCCGCGCCCCACGGAAAGAGGAAGGCGATTTCCAAGTCAAACAAAATAAAGAGGATGGCCACCAAGTAATAGCGCACATCGAACTTCATGCGCGTATCTTCAAAGGGCTCAAAGCCGCATTCGTAGGGGGAATTTTTTTCAGGGTCGGGCTTTTGCGTCCCCTGAAGCTTACTAATCAACCAGCCCGCCGCCTGTGGCAGCACCCCGAAAACGAGGCCGACAATGATAAAAAGAATGACGGGCAGGTATGGCGCGAGATCAACCATGACACACTCCACAGCTTGGTAGGCGCAGACTCTGGGCAGAGCCTGTTTTTCGCTGATGGTGCCGTCGGCGAGACTCGAACTCGCACAGCTTTCGCCACTACCCCCTCAAGATAGCGTGTCTACCAATTCCACCACGACGGCAATTTTTTGAAATATTTTGCAGCCCCCGCATGAGGAATGGCAGGAGCTGCTAAGCCCCTTATTCTAACCTGAAAATCGAGCTTGATTTTTCAGTTAAGCAAGAAAACCTGGCTTAGAAACCCCGCTTAGGCCCCTCTTGCCAGCTCTTGCTGCAAAACCCATAAGTGGCTGCGTTCTGGCACTTTAGCTGCCGTCAATAGCAGCATTTTTTCAGCAGACTGAGCCTGGGCGCGGATTCGTGCCAAGGCAGCTTGGGCTGCAGGCAGTTGCAACTCTTGGGCAAAGCGCAGTTGAAATTCATCCCAGCGCGCTTGGGGTTCTACATGAAACCATTGCCGCAAGGCCGTCGAAGGCGTGGCCTCTTTTTCCCATACCACGCCCGCCATTTGCGTTTTGCTGATGCCACGCGGCCACAGACGGTCAAGCAACACAGCAGCCGGATGTGGCGCTGGTAATAAGACGAATTGCTGCACCCGCAACAATTCGACGCTTAGGGTGCCGGCCAAATTTTTGCCTGCATTTTTGCTGGCCATGTGCTGCACGCTGCGTCAGGCAGCGGCCTCCTCACAGACTTACGAGAAAGACGAGCCGCAGCCGCAGGTGGAAGTGGCCCCAGGGTTACGAATGACGAACTGCGAACCCGTAAGGTCTTCTTTGTAATCGATCTCAGCACCGATGAGGTACTGAAAGCTCATGGAGTCGATGAGCAGCTGCACGCCGCCTTTTTCGACCACCATATCGTCTTCATTGGCGATTTCGTCAAAAGTGAAGCCGTATTGGAAACCCGAGCAACCGCCGCCTTGCACAAAGACGCGCAACTTCAAATCAGGGTTACCCTCTTCGGCAATCAGATCGGCGACTTTGGTGGCCGCGCTCTCGGTAAAAGTCAGGGGGCCTTCGGCTATAGCGACATCGGACATGGTGGGCTTTCTAAAAATCTACTGAACTGCTGGAGATTTTAGCGCTGCCCCTATATCCATGGCGGGCATCCGCTTTTTGATGGCTCATGGGCTAGGGTTTTAGTGGGCTGCGTTGGTGCCCTGCAGACGCTCATGCACCGCCTGGCGCCAAAACACGGGCGGCATGGCGCTAACGATGGGCAAGCCTTGGGGCTGCCAACGCTGTCCTGCGGCATCCCAACGCAAAACCCAAGCCGTGGGCAAGTGACGCAGGCTCTGGCCTTGCGCCAACAACACCGCATCACACAGGGGTTGCGAGCCAGCCAAAGCGGCCTGCACCCCAGCAGGCATGGCTGCCCAAGCCGCAGCCAGCTCGGGCGCAGGCACGCGCGGATCACTGGCGGCTTGCCACTGCAAGCCCAAATCTTGCGCCACTTGCTTTACCTCATGCGCGTGCAAGACCGATAAAACCATGCGCGGCGACCACAAATACAGCAAACGCTGGTGCGAAGCCAGCTCGCTCAAGTGCGGCACCGACACAGCTTGCCATTGCGGGCAAGACAGCTGCGCGGCCTGCAAATCAGGGCGCAGTTCAGGACGAAAGGTCGGCACAGCGGGCTGTGCCTGTGCCTGCCCCAGCAGCAGAAAAAGCCCTAAACCCCAACCGCGTTGCAGCACCATAACCCGCCTTAAAAATGCGTAAAACCCGTAGCCGCCATGGGCAAAGCCTGGCCCGCCGCGTCTTGCACCTGCAAGCCCGCAGCTGCGGACACAATGCAGCCTATGCGCTGCACACTGCAACCCGCTTGCGCTGCCGCCTGCGCCACCGCATCCGCCTGCGCGGCAGGCGCGGTAAACAGCAGTTCGTAATCGTCACCACCGTGGCAGATATAGTCCAGCTGTTGCGCTGCAGGCAAAGTTGGCAACACGGGGCGGCCAGCTGCCATATCCCACAAGCTAGCGGCTTGCAACACCGCGCCCACGCCACTGGCACGCAAAATATGGCGCAAATCGCCCAGCAAGCCATCACTCACATCCATGCAACTATTGGCTAGCCCACGCAAAGCCAAGCCCAAGTCAAGGCGGGGCGTCGGCATCTCAAGGCGCTGCAGGGCGTGGGCAGCATCCGCCGCAGGCAGTTGCAAACTGCCCTGGCGCAGCGCCAAACCCGCACGCGCCTGACCTATGCAGTCGCCCGCGCTGCCACTGATGTAAATATCGTCACCCAGCTGCGCCCCACTGCGGCGCAAAGCCAAGCTGGGCGGCACGCTGCCCAGCACGGTAATGCCTATAGCTAAAGGCCCGCGCGTGGTATCGCCGCCAATCAAGGGGCAGGCATGCTTATCGGCCAGTGCGTGCAGGCCAGCGGAGAACTCGGCCAGCCAAGCCTCATCCACCTGCGGCAGGGTCAGCGCCAAGGTAAAGCCCAGGGGCGCAGCGCCCATGGCGGCCAAATCGCTCAAATTCACCGCCAGGGCTTTATGCCCCAAGCTGCGGGGGGGGGCATCGGCAAAAAAATGCACGCCACTGACCAAGGTGTCGGTGCTGATGGCCAGCTGCTGCCCTGCGGGTGGCTGCAGCAGGGCGCAATCGTCGCCCACCCCTAGCTGCACTTGGGGGTAGCGTTGCGCCAGATCGGGGCGCTGAAAATAGCGGGCAATCAGCTCGAATTCGCCCATGCTGTCGCACTATTAAAAGATGAGCTGCTCAGGCAGGTTTTTCGGCCTAAACTGTCAATATGATGCATGAAAAATGCTCTTTTAATGCAAAGGCTGGGCGGGTTTGCTGCGGTAGAACTGCAGCGGTGTTTCGCCTGCCTGCAACGCAGCAGCCTGCTGCATTACGCTGCGTTTCATCTTGCCGACCACATGCATTTCGCAGGGTTTGCAGTCAAAGCGCAGGGTGAGTTTTTCTTTGCCATTGATCAGCTGCAGCGGTTCAGCCCGCAGCGTACCCTGCACGCCCGTCACGCCTTTGGCCTGTTTGGGGCAAAGACTGAGCGAGTAGCGCACGCAGTGCTTGGTGATCATCAGGCTGACTTCGCCCTCTTCCTCGTGGCTTTCGTAGGCCGCGGCTATCACCTTGACGCCATGTTTGGCGTAAAAATCCCGCGCTTTTTGGTTAAACACATTGGCCAGATAGCTGAGGCTGTCCTCGGGGTAGGGCGTGGGCGGCTGCACGGCAGGCTGGCGCAGGGGGCGCTGCTGCTGCCAGGCGGCTAGGCGTGCGGCCTCTAAAGCCGCCACGGCTTGGCGCCGCAGGGCATTCATTTGGCTGGCAGGAATAAACCAAGGCTGCGCCGTTTCCACGCTGACACGCACGGGGGCAAACATCGTCTCGCCCAATTTACCTAAAGCTTCTTCCAATTTGCGCAAACCCAAGGCAGCGTCTTTAGCCAGCTCCAAAGCCCCTATCAGCTCTGCCCTGCCCTCGCAGCCATCGGCATCGGTGATCTGCAGTGCCACCCCGCCTGCGGGCAAATCACTCAGCTTGAGCCAAGCGTCTATCTTGCGCTCGCTGGATGTTTTCTCCAGCCCGCGCACCCAGCTCATATCGCGGTTGCGGTTGACGCTGCTGCCTTTGCGCAGGTCTTTGAAACTGCTCATCGGGTCTTTGGGGAAGACGCGCCAATGTCCTTCGCCCAGCTGTTCCACCCGATTGGTTTGCAGGCCTTGTAGCTCTTGCTGTAAATCAAAATAGCACAGGCCATCGCCATTGTGCAGGCTGATGTCGGGGTCGGTTTGCAGCTCTAGGCTATCAGCCCCCACCTGCGTCACCCAGCCGATATAGCGGCCTGGGTTTTTGGGGCTGTCAAACGCGCCGATGTCTTCTTTGCGCCCTTGCACAAAGTAATCGGTAAATTCGCGGTTGAAGTTTTGCTCAGGGTCGGGCGTAAAGCCCAAAACCGTGCGCCCGCTAGAGGCTGGCGCCAAATCGGGGCGCTGCTCTAGCAATTCATCGAGCAACACGCGGTAATGCCCCGTGATGTTTTTCACATAGGCCATGTCTTTGTAGCGCCCTTCAATCTTGAAGCTGCGCACCCCCGCATCGACCAAGGCACGCAGATTGGCGCTTTGGTTGTTGTCCTTCATGCTGAGCACATGCTTGTCGTGCGCGATGATGCGCCCCTCGCCATCTTTCACCTGATACGGCAAGCGGCAGGCCTGCGAGCAATCGCCCCTATTGGCGCTGCGCCCCGTGTGCGCATGGCTGATAAAACACTGGCCGCTATAGGCCACGCACAGCGCGCCGTGTACAAAAAATTCCAGTGTGGTCTCATCGCGCAGGCCGCTGCGAATGGCAGCGATTTGCTCCACCGTCAGCTCGCGCGCCAGCACCAATTGGTTCAGCCCCGCGTCTTGCAGAAATTGGGCTTTTTCGGGCGTGCGGATATCGGTTTGCGTGCTGGCGTGCAGCTGTATCGGCGGCAAGTCTAGCTCTAACAAACCCATGTCTTGAATAATCAGCGCATCTGCGCCCGCATCGTAGAGCTGGCTAATCAATCGCCTAGCAGGCTCTAGCTCATCGTCACGCAAAATGGTGTTGAGCGTGACAAAAATCCGCGCATGGTAGCGGTGTGCATAAGCCACGAGGCGGGCAATATCGGCCACGCTGTTTTCGGCCGAACTGCGCGCGCCAAAAGACGGTCCGCCGATATACACCGCGTCCGCGCCGTGGCGGATGGCCTCTATGCCGATATCGGCATCGCGCGCGGGAGCCAGTAGTTCTAATTGGTGGGGCAGTAAACTCATAGGGCGCAGATTATCCCTGCCTGGCTCCTGATTCTCTAAATGAAGGGGATTCAGGCCAATAAGAAAACACCAAAAAAATGGCTTATTTTCAATGATTAAATTGGCAATTAAGCCCGAAAAAGCTGCCTGAATAGCTATGATTCATTAATTGAAAAACCATAGCAACAACCCCCAGCAACTGCCGCCCAAACAGCTGCCCTATTTGGCCTGATGGGCTTGAAATTTGCCCCATACACACCATGTGCTGCCCCATTGGCCTGTGTTCACAGCCCCTGCTACGCCGCACTTTTTCTCATCGCTAAGCTTCCGCCTCCTTTATTTCCAGACCGCACATGACTGAATCACACAAAAAACCCGCGTCAACAGCTCCAGCCACACTGCCCTTGCTGCCGCTGCGCGATGTGGTGGTGTTTCCGCACATCGTCATCCCGCTTTTTGTCGGACGCGCCAAAAGCATCAAAGCCCTGGACGCCGCCATGGCCGCAGGGCGCGAGATTCTGCTGGTAGCGCAGCAAAATGCCGGCAAAGAAGAGCCCGCCGCTGCCGATCTGCACAGCGTGGGCTGCGTGGCGCACATTCTGCAAATGCTCAAGCTGCCCGACGGCAGCGTCAAACTGCTGATCGAGGGACGCGAGCGCGCCAGCATCACGCACATTGATGAAGGCGATTACTTCCAGGCGCAGTACCGCAGCGAACCCGACAAAAACACCCAAAGTGCTGCCGCCGTCGAAGCCCTGCGCCGCGCCGTGGTCGGGCAGTTTGAGCAATTCGTCAAACTGAATAAAAAAATCCCCGCTGAAATTCTGGCCTCCGTCAGCAATATCGAAGACGCCGGGCGCTTGGCCGACACCCTGGCCGCGCACGCCCCCATCAAACAAGAAAACAAGCAAGAAGTGCTGGCATTGTTTGCGGTAGATAAGCGCCTGGAATTCATGCTGGCCCAGATGCAGCAAGAAGTCGATATCTTGCAGGTGGATAAAAAAATCCGTGGCCGCGTGAAAAAAGCCATCGAAAAAAACCAGCGCGACTTCTACCTCAACGAACAAGTCAAAGCCATCCAAAAAGAGCTAGGCGATGGCGAAGACGACGCCGTATTTTCCGAGCTGGAAAAGAAAATCGCCGCTGCCAAAATGCCCAAAGCAGCGCTCGAAAAAGCCCAAAACGAACTGCGCAAACTCAAAATGATGTCGCCCATGTCGTCTGAGGCAGGCGTGGTGCGCAATTATTTGGAAGTCTTAGTCGCCCTGCCTTGGAGCCAACAAAGTGCGCTCAAAAAAGACCTCGCCTATGCCGAGCAAATTTTGGACGCCGACCACTTTGGCCTAGAAAAAGTCAAAGAACGCATTCTCGAATATTTAGCCGTGCAGCAGCGCGTCGATAAAGTCAAAGCGCCCATCCTTTGCCTGGTCGGCCCGCCTGGTGTGGGCAAAACCTCGCTCGGGCAATCCATCGCCAAAGCCACAGGGCGCGAATTCGTGCGCATGGCCCTGGGCGGCATGCGCGACGAGGCCGAAATCCGTGGCCACCGCCGCACCTACATCGGCGCCCTGCCGGGCAAAGTGCTGCAAAGCCTGAGCAAGGCCAAGGTCAATAACCCACTGTTCTTACTCGACGAAATCGACAAAATGGGGCAAGACTTTCGGGGTGACCCCGCCAGCGCCATGCTCGAAGTGCTAGACCCCGAGCAAAACCACAGCTTTGCCGACCACTATGTCGAGCTCGATTTTGACCTCAGCAATGTGCTCTTTATCGCCACCTCCAACTCGCTCAACCTGCCTGCTGCGCTGCTCGACCGCATGGAAATCATTCGCCTAGCGGGCTACACCGAGGACGAAAAACTCGCCATCGCCCTGCGCTACCTGCTGCCTAAGCAACTGGCGAATAACGGCGTCAAAAAAACCGAGCTGAAGTTGGGCGAAGACGCCGTGCGCGACATCGTGCGCTACTACACCCGCGAAGCCGGCGTGCGCAATTTAGAGCGCGAAATCTCCCACATCTGCCGCAAAGTCGTCAAAGACATTCAGCTGCAAAAACGCAAAGCCCCAGTCAAAGTCAGCAGCGCCAATCTGCACGAATTTTTAGGTGTGCGCAAATTCAGCTATGGCGTGGCACAAGAGGCCAACCAAATCGGCCAAGTCACCGGCCTAGCCTGGACCGAAGTGGGCGGCGACTTGCTCACCATCGAGGCCGTCGCCGTGCCCGGCAAAGGCAACATCACCCGCACCGGGCAACTGGGCGATGTCATGAAAGAATCGGTGGAAGCCGCGCGCACCGTGGTACGCGCCCGCGCCGCCGCCTGGGGCATCGCCGGCAATGTGTTTGAAACCCAAGATTTGCACATCCATGTCCCCGATGGCGCCACCCCAAAAGACGGCCCCAGCGCCGGCGGCGCCATGACCTGCGCCATGGTCTCAGCGCTCACTGGCATTGCCGTGCGCCGCGAAGTTGCCATGACGGGCGAAATCACCCTGCGCGGCCAAATCACCGCCATTGGTGGCCTCAAAGAAAAACTGCTAGCGGCGCTGCGTGGTGGTATTCAAACCGTCCTCATCCCCAAAGAAAATGTCAAAGACTTGGCCGAGCTGCCAGCAGGCCTAACCGACGCGCTGAAGATTGTCGCTGTGGAATGGATAGATGAGGTACTAGCCTTGGCGCTGGAGCGCAACCCTCTAGCAGGTGCTGGCACTCTGGCAGATCAAGGTATTTCGCCCCATGCAGGCGCTAGCAAAAAACCTGCAAAAAAATCAGCCCCCATTCGAAAAACGGCAAAAACATCCACTACAATCACGCCTCGTTCAGCCGCCGCAGTGAAAAAAAGCCCTCCAGCTAAACCACCTCGGCACTGAAAGAAAATCGCAAAGATTATCAAATAAGTCTAATTTTTGATATACAATGCGAGCTTCGCTAAAAAGCAAGAACATCAAGTTCAAGCGCATTAGCAAAATGCGGGAATAGCTCAGTTGGTAGAGCGCAACCTTGCCAAGGTTGAGGTCGCGAGTTCGAATCTCGTTTCCCGCTCCAAATATCCAAAGGCAAGCAGAATATTCATATCTTGCTTGCCTTTTTTATTTTTCGGCGCGATAGCAAAGCGGTTATGCCCCGGATTGCAAATCCGGTTAGACCAGTTCGACTCTGGTTCGCGCCTCCAGTTAAATCAATAACTTGCAGCACATTATAAAAATAAAGCTGCATTTCATCCCGTAAGATCCCATCCGTTTCGGTTGACCACAGCCTCTGCTCCCATAACAAGGCTTGGCTATTACCAATTAAATCGGCACTGCTTAAGGTCTAAATGGAACTGGAGTGATGAAGCCATGTTAGACCTGTTATTCATCTGCCTAGCCGCTTTGGCTGCTGGCGTGATGGATGCCATCATCGGCGGCGGTGGCCTGCTGCTGCTGCCCGCTTTGCTTGATGTGTTGCCGCAGCACGCCTTGGCCGATGTCTTGGCGCTGAATAAGGCGGCTTTGCTCAGTGGCACGGTGCTGGCCGCTTGGCGCTATACCCACCATACGCGGCGGCGCGCTTGGCAGGGCGGGGCATTGCCACGGGGTTTGCCGCTGGCAGCCTTATTGGCTATGGTTGCGTCTTGGCTGGGGGCGCTGGCCATCAGCCATTTAAGCCTGCGCGAGACCGCAGCCCTGCGCCAGGCCCTGCCTTTCGTGCTCTTGGCGCTGCCGATTTATGTGTTTTTTCACAAAGATTTGGGCAAGCTACCAGCCGCGCATATAGCCAAAAATACGCCGCATTCGGCCATCAAATTTGTCCTGATCGGCCTCGTCATGGGCTTTTACGACGGCTTTTTTGGCCCAGGTACGGGCAGCTTGCTGATGGTTGCCGTCGTGCGTTTGATGGGTTATGACTTTTTGCACGCCAGCGCCGCAGCGCGCCTCTTGTGTGTGGCCACGGGGCTAGCGGCCTTGCTGTATTTTGGCTGGCAAGGGCATATTTTGTGGGCCTGGGTTTTGCCTCTGGCGCTGGCTAATATGGCGGGCGGCTGGCTGGGTACGCATTTGGCGCTGCGCCACGGCTCGGGTTTTGTGCGCTGGTTTTTTATCGTTGGTGTTAGCGTCTTGGTTGGCAAAATGCTGCTGAGCTGAGTTGCTTGTTTTTGGCCTTTTTACCTCCATTTGCTTAATCTATGAATCCATTGCTCGACTTTTCCGCTCTGCCCGCTTTTGACCGCATCACGCCTAGCGACATAGCCCCCGCTATCGAAGTTTTGCTACGCGACTGCGAGGCGGCACTCAAACAAGTGCTGCAGCCAAGTTTTCCCGCGCAGTGGCCTGCCCTTGCACAAACCCTGGATGTGGCGGTAGAAAAACTCGGCATCGCCTGGGGCGCCATCAGCCACCTCAACGCCGTGGCCGACACGCCAGCGCTGCGTGCGGCCTACACCGCGCAATTGCCGGTGGTGACGGAGTTTTTCACCCGCATGGGCGCCGATGAAGGCCTTTACGCCAAATACAAAGCCATAGACCCCGCCAGTTTGAATGCCGAACAAGCCAAGGCGCGCGACAACACCCTGCGCGGCTTTGTGCTGGGCGGGGCTGAACTGCAGGGTGCTGCCAAAGAACGCTTTGCCGCGATTCAAGAGCGCCAAGCCGAGCTGGCGCAAAACTTTAGCGAGCATGTGCTGGACGCCACCGATGCTTGGGTTTTGTACACCACGCACCAAGAAGCCGCAGGCTTGCCCGCCGATGTGCTGCAAGCTGCGGCTGAGTTGGCGCAAGCCGATGCCGCCAAAGACGGCGTAAGCGTGGATGAAAACAGCATCAAACTGACGCTGAAAATGCCCAGCTATCTGCCGGTGATGCAGTTTGCCCAAAGCAGCGCCCTGCGCCAGCAGCTCTACCGTGCTTACGCCACCCGTGCCTCTGAATTAGGCGCCAAGCCAGAATGGGACAACAGCGCGGTGCTGGACGAAATATTGGCCTTGCGTGCCGAGGAAGCCCAGCTCTTGGGCTATGCCAATTTTGCCCAGCTATCGTTGGTGCCCAAAATGGCCGATACGCCCGAGCAAGTCATCGCTTTTCTGCGCGATTTAGCCGCCCGCGCCCGCCCTTATGCCGAGCAAGATGTGGCCGATCTGCGTGCCTTTGCCGCCGCCGAACTGGGTATGAGCGATCCGCAGGCTTGGGACTGGACTTACATCAGCGAAAAGCTGAAAGAAGCGCGTTACGCCTTTAGCGAACAAGAAGTGCGCCAGTACTTCCCCGCGCCCAAGGTGCTCGCTGGCCTGTTTACCATTGTGCAAAAGTTGTTTGGCGTGCAAATTAGCGCTGACAGCGCCCCTGTGTGGCATGAAGCGGTGGAGTTTTTCCGTATCGAGCGCGAAGGCCAGCTTATCGGCCAGTTTTATTTAGACCAACCCGCCCGCACCGGCAAACGCGGCGGCGCCTGGATGGACGATGTGCGCAGCCGCTGGCTGCGCCCCGATACGGCTGCGCTGCAAACGCCGGTGGCGCAATTGGTGTGCAACTTTCCTGCAGGCGTGGGCGGCAAGCCCGCGCTGCTCACGCATGACGACATCACCACCCTCTTCCACGAATTTGGCCATGGCCTGCACCATCTGCTGACGCAGGTGAACGAACACGATGTCGCCGGCATCAGCGGTGTGGAGTGGGACGCGGTCGAGCTGCCCAGCCAGTTTATGGAAAACTTCTGCTGGGAATGGGAAGTGCTGCAGGGCATGAGCGCCCATGTGGACACGGGCGCACCCCTGCCCCGCGCCTTGTTCGACAAAATGCTGGCCGCCAAAAACTACCAAAGCGGCATGCAAACCCTGCGCCAGGTGGAATTTGCTTTATTCGATATGCAATTGCATAGTGCCGCGCAGGTGAATGTCATGGACACCTTGGCTGCCGTGCGTGCCGAAGTCGCCGTGCTGCCCAGCCCCGCCTTTAGCCGCAGTGCGCACAGCTTTAGCCATATTTTTGCAGGCGGTTATGCGGCGGGCTATTACAGCTATAAATGGGCAGAACTGCTGTCTGCCGATGCCTACGCCGCCTTTGAAGAAGATGCCAGCTGCCCGCCTGCGCAAAACGCCGCCGTGGGGCAGCGTTATCTGCGCGAAATTTTAGAAAAAGGCGGCAGCCGCAGCGCAGCCGAGAACTTCGCGGCCTTTCGTGGCCGTGCGCCGCAATTGGACGCCTTGCTGCGACATCAGGGCATGGCCGCGCCGCTGGCAATCTGATTTTGGCAGCGCTTTTTCTGCTTCTGGCTGAAGTAACTATGGCGTAGGTCGGGCTTTAGCCCGACTTGTCCGTTGCTTGGTTTGGTTTACTTTTGTCGGGCTAAATCTAGGGCTGGCGCTTGAACACCTAGATTCCCGCCTGCGCGGGAATGACGAATCCGGAAGCTGCTCAGTCTTGCAGCTGCTCCAAGATGGCGAAAGAAAGGGTTTTGACGACGGCCGCTGCGCTTAACTTTTCTGCGAAAAGTTAGCCTACGCCGAAACCCCGCCAGAAACGCCTCAGCCTTGCAGCTGCTCCAAGATGATCTGAAGAGGGGTTTTGACGACGGCCGCTGCGCTTAACTTTTCTGCGAAAAGTTAGCCTAGCAATGGCGCAGGCCAAGGTAGTTGCCGAGAAGATTCGCGCCGCTATCTCCGAACCCTATTTTCTCGATATCACGGCAAATGATGGCTCGTTACGCCATATCGAGC
>JAMIFN010000117.1:0-3645 GCA_035906235.1 Allobrachymonas sp.
ACTTGCAGCAGGCTAAAACGGCAGTGGGGGTGGGCCGCTTGCAAACTGGCAATATGCGCGGGCAGGTCTTGGCGCATATGCGTGCCCAGACCCAAAAACATGGGGGCAATGACGATATGCGTGCAGCCCGCCGCCAGCAATTGCGCGCAAGCCTGGGGCAAATCTGGGGCGCATAGCTGCAAATAGGCGCAGGCCACAGGGCGTTGGCTATCGGCTTTGCGCAGGCGCTGGGCCAAGGCCTCAAAGGGCGCACGCCAAGCCGCATCGCGTGAGCCATGTGCCAAGATGATAAGGGCCGAAGCGGGCGGGTTTTGCATCATTTTTGATAGCTGCTCAGGCAGGTTTTTCGGCCTAAAGTGCCAAAAGTATGCCTAAAAATAGGGGGCGTTGTTGCACGGTTAGCGTCGCAGCACCAGCCAGCTGAAAATCCCCAGCGCGACCGCGCCAAAGACCATGCTGGGCAGAGCCGCAGCCAGCCACGGCTCCCAGCCGCGCAAATTGCCGATGTGGTTGCTGACATTGTTAAAGAGGTAAAAGCCTATGCCTATCATGACCCCAGCGAAAACATAGCCCGTCGCCGTGCCGTTGCGGTGGTGCAAATAGGCAAAGGGCAGGGCCAACATCACCATGACCAGGCAACTGATGGGGTAGAGCAGCTTGCGCCACAGGGCGATTTCGTATTTGCTGGCGTTTTGCTGGTTGTGTTTTAAATGCTCGGTATAGCGGTAAAGGTCGAAAGTGGCCATGCTGCTGGGGCTTTGCATGGCGGTGCTGAGCATCTCGGCGCTGAGGCTGCTGGGCCAGAGGTGCTGGGGCTGCGCTTCATAGTGGATGGGGGGGAGGGTGCTCAGCTGCTCGGCCTTGTCTGTGGTGGCTGCGCTGATTTGAGTGGGTTCTTGCTTGGGGTAGTGGCTGATGCGCACGCCCTGCAATTGCCAGCCTTGGGGGGTGATTTGCCCAGTTTTTGCTTCGATGCGGGTTTGCAGATAACCATGAGGATCAAACTGAAAAATGTGGATGCCGTGCAGTTGTCCTGTGCCACTGGTGCTGCCATCCACATGGACAAAAAACTGCCCATTGCCCTGCTTGTCGCGCAACCAAGCGCCGCTGGCGCGTTGTTCGCCTTTGATGCGGTCGGCGAATCGGTTGCTCACGGGCGCAATATAGTCGCCCAGCAGCATAGTCAAGCCTGAAAACATCAGCCCCATTCCCAGCAAGGTTGCCAACATCCGCCCTGGCCCCAGGCCACTGGTGCGCATGATGGTGAATTCGGAGTTGAGCGCTAGGCGGCTCAAGACCAGTACGCAGCCTATGAGTGTGCCGATGGGGAGCAAATCGTACAAATGGCCGGGCATCAGCGCCAGCACATAGGACAGGGCTTGGGGTAGGCCATAGCCCGTTTTCAGACTGCCGAATTCATCGACCAAATCGAAAAATCCAAACAGGATAAGAAACGCCAGGCAGACCATGGCACTTGATGCCAAAATTTGCCCCAATAGAAAACGGCGGATGATGCGCATAGCGGGGGAATTTAAGAGCTAAGAACTGGCTGAGCAGGACGGCGGCCTGAAAAGAAGGGCAGGCTGCCTTGGCGTCGCAGCAGCAAAAGGAAACACAGCGCAAATACGCCCCCGTGCAGCAAGAGCAGCCACCAGCCCAAGCCTATTTTGCCGTTGGCGACCCAGTTTTGACCAAAATTGATGAGGTTGTAATACACCGCAAAGGTCATCAGTGCCAGCGCCATATGACTACCTCTACCCGTGCGCTGGGTGTTTTTAATCAGCAGTAGCGCCAGCAGCAATAAATTGCATGCTGCCATGGCCATGCCGATACGCCAGGTGAGCTCGCCTCGGCCTAATGCCGTGCCTAGCAATTGGTGGCTGGGCACTGTACGGGTGCTGCTGATCCCCAGCACGGCGGGAGCGTCTTGAATCAGGGTGCGGTAGCGTTCAAAGAAGCTAATGTTTTGCGCGCCCGTCTGGGTATCTTGGCTCACGCTTTGGCCCTGCAGCAGCTCTAGCTGGGCGCTGCCGTCGGCGTTGCGCACGATGCGCCCACCCTGGGCAGTGGTGACGGTGTTTTTGCCATCTTTCTCGCCATAAATAAACACCTGTCCCTGCCCTTGTTGGTTGCGGAGCTTGGTGTTTTCGGTAAAAAACACGCGTGTGCCGCTCTTATTACGCTGAAATTCGCCAGGGGTAATGCGGTCAATATCGCTGCGCTGGGCAAATTGGTGGCGTAAGCCGTCGATTTGTGCATTCGCCCAAGGCCAGGCAAAAAGGCCCAAAAGGGCAATGGTCAGCACAATCGGCCAAGCAAAACGCACAATCGGGCGCCAAAAGGCCAGCAGGCTTTGACCGCTGGAAAACCACACGGCCATTTCTGAATCTTGGTACCAGCGCACGAGGCAACTAATGACGCTTAAAAACAGACTCAGCGTCAAGATGGTGGGCGAAAAGCTCAAAGTCAAATACGCCATGATGAGGAAGATATCCTGCGGGCTGACGCTGCCCTTATTGGCCATGGTCAGGGTGCGTATCAGCATCATGGTCATGACGATGGACAAGAGCACAATCAGCACGGCGGTAAAGCTTTGCGCCAACTCGCGCCGTATCGAGGCATAAAATATCAAAGCACATCCTTTTTGGAAATCTTCACACTGCAGGCAGCGCAGCCGCGCTGATCTTGACATATAGGCCGTCAGCGCGATGAAACACTCTTTGTCCCACACACCCTCTCAGGCTCTGCCCCACCAGCTGCATGTTTTGCACAATCTGGCCGAGGACAGCGCCAGCCTTGCCGCTGATGCGCTGCTGCTGGTTTTAAGCGACGCGCAGATCCAAGCCTTGGGCAGCAAAACCGCAGCCAAAACGCCTTTGGGCAAACTGCTGGCAGCGGCGCTGGCTGGCAAAGATTTTAGCGGGGCTAAGGGCGCACTCTTGCAAGCTTATCAGCCTAGTGGTTTTGCGGCGCGGCGCGTGTTTCTGCTGGCTAGCCAAGAGGGGCAGGCCGAGCAAGAGGCCGCCGCCATCAACGCAGCCCTGGCCGTCTGCAAGGGCGACGGCGTGCGCACGATTGCGCTGGCTGGTTATCAGCATCTGGCGGCAGTATTGGCCGCTGGCGTGGCTGCGCTTTATGCCTATGACCAGACTTTGAGCAAAAAAAATCCACGGGCAGGACAAAGCCTGCATTTCTACCAAACCGATGCGGGCAAGGCCGAAAAAGCCGCTTTTGCCCAAGCTTTGGCGCAGGCCGAGGGCGTGCAATTGGCGCGTGAGCTGGGCAATATGCCTGCCAATTACGCCACGCCCAGCCATCTGGCAGAAACGGCGCAAGCCCTGGCTGCGGGCAGCAAGCAACTGCGCTGCAAAGTGCTGGAAAAGCGCGATGTGGAGAAGTTGAAAATGGGCTCCTTCCTCTCGGTGGCGGCGGCCTCGTCCCAGCCCCTGAAATTCATCGAGCTGCAGTACCAAGGCGCAGGCAAAGCCGCGCCTGTGGTGCTGGTGGGCAAGGGCATTACTTTTGATACCGGCGGCATCAGCCTCAAACCCGGCGCGGGCATGGACGAGATGAAATACGACATGTGCGGTGCCGCCAGCGTGCTGGGCGTGTTCGCGGCCTTGGCGCGGCTGCAGCCCAAAATCA
>JAMIFN010000118.1:0-4233 GCA_035906235.1 Allobrachymonas sp.
GCCGACTGCGCCGTTCATTTTGGCGCGCAGGGGCACGGCGGCGATGCGCGCACGCGCGATTTGCAGGCGCGCCAGCACATTGGCGATTTCTTTGCCCACGGTGGTGGGGCTGGCCGTTTGCCCATGGGTGCGGCTGAGCATGGGCTGCGCTGCCCATTGCGTGGCCATGGTTTTGAGGGTGGCCATGGCCTGATCGAGTGCGGGCAGCAAAACTTCGGCACGGGCAGCTTTGAGCTGCAGGGCGTGGCTGGTGTTGTTGATGTCTTCGCTGGTGCAAGAAAAATGCACGAATTCGCCCAGCTTTTGCAGGCGTGGGAAGCCGTTGAATACGCCCGCTACGCCCATATCGGCATTGCCACGAATCCAGTACTCCACGGCTTTGACATCGTGGTTGGTGGTGCGTTCGATGGCTTTGATGGCGGCGGCATCGGCTTCGCTGAAATTGACAAGCACCTGCGCCAGATGGGCGCGCTCTTGCTCGCTCAAAGGGGCAAACTCAGGCAAACCCGCATCGCCCAGGGCCTCAAACCAAGCCAGCTCGACCTGCACACGGCGGTGCATAAAGCCGTATTCGCCCATCAGCGGGCGCAGGGCGTTGAGTTTGGCGCCGTAGCGGCCATCGAGAGGGGAAAGGGCGTTGAGGGCAGTTAAAGTAGTCATGGTGGCGATTTTACCTGCAGCGCCAGGCTTGCCCAAAGGGCTTTTTCAGCATGTTTTTGGCATTTAACGCCGAAAAACCTGCCTTAGCAGCTATTGTTTTTGATGTTGTTGCCAGGCTGCACAACCTAGGGTTTTCCTGAAGATTGCCCGCCACCTTCCCGTAAAATCGCGCCCATGCAATTGATTGGCTCCTTAGCCAGCCCCTTTGTGCGCAAAGTGCGTGTGGTGCTGGCAGAAAAAAAACTCGACTACGATTTCGTGCTGGATAACCCTTGGGCGGCCAACGCGCAAGTGGGACGCAGCAACCCGCTGGGGCAAGTGCCCTGCCTCATCATGGATGGTGGCGAAGCGGTGTTTGATTCACGCGTGATTGTGGAATACCTCGACACCCTCTCGCCCGTGGGTAAATTGCTGCCTGCTGCGGGACGCGATCGCATTCAGGTAAAAACCTGGGAAGCGCTGGCCGACGGTTTGCTCGATGCCGCCATCAGCGCCCGCCTAGAAAAAAACTGGGCTGGCCGCGCCGATGGCGAACGCAGCGCCGCCTGGGTCGATCGCAAGTTGGGGCAGGTGCAAAACGCCTTGGCCGCCATGAGCGAGGCCTTGGGCGACAAACCCTTTTGCTTCGGCGTCAACCTGGGCTTAGCCGATATTGCCGTGGTCTGCGCTTTGGATTGGCTCGACTTCCGCTTTCCCGAGCTGCAAGACTGGCGCACACAATGGCCCAATCTGGCCGAGCTGCAAACACGCTGCGCGATGCGCGCCAGTTTTGCGCAAACCCAGCCGCAATAGAAGGGTGTTATTGCCTGATGGTTGCTATATAAACAATAGCTATTTAGGCAGGTTTTACGGCCAAAAACACCAAAAACACTAAGAAAAATCAGGCGCCAAGTTGTAGTTCAGCACCAGCGCGTCCTCGTGCCCATCAGCGGTGCGATAGTAGTTTTTGCGTTGTCCGACGGTGTGCATACCGTAATCGCGGTAGAGCTTTTGTGCCCGCAGATTGCTCAGGCGCACTTCTAGCCACAGGTAATCCAGCCCCTCCAGCCGCGCCCAGGCGCACAGCTGCTGCAGCAGCAAAACCGCGATTTTTTGGCCACGGCAAGCCGGTGCTACGGCGATATTGAGCAAATGCGCCTCATCCACCCCGCGCATGACGATGCTATAGCCAAGCAAAACCGGCGATGCGCCGGCCTGCGCTTGCATAAACAGGCCCTGGCAGCGGTAGCCCTCGGCAATGGAGTCGGAAAAATTGCCCCGCGTCCAAGGGAAATCGTAGCTGGCCATCTCGATCGCCATGATGGCATCGAGGTGCGTGGCATCTAGATCGGCGAATTGGCCATCCATGCAGGCAAAGTCGGGCAGGGTCATCGTGCTTATCCGCATGCAAAGCCCGCCCAGCTGGATTTTTGAGCGGGCTTTAAAAGCAGGGCTTATTCGCGTTTTAAGGCGGGGAAAAGGATGACATCGCGGATCGAGGCGCTGTCGGTCAGCAGCATGACGAGGCGGTCGATGCCTATGCCGCAGCCGCCCGTGGGCGGCATACCGTATTCCAGTGCGCGCACAAAATCGTGGTCAAAGAACATGGCTTCATCATCGCCCGCGTCTTTATTGGCCACCTGCGCGGCAAAACGGGCGGCTTGTTCTTCCGCATCGTTCAGCTCGCTAAAGCCGTTGCCGATTTCGCGCCCTTTGATGTAGAGCTCAAAGCGCTCGGTCACTTCGGGGCGCTCATCATTGGCACGCGCCAAAGGCGAAATTTCGGTTGGGTGCTCCATGATGAAAGTGGGCTGCCACAGGGCAGATTCCACCGCCTCTTCAAAATACAGCACTTGCAAGCTGGGTAGGCTGCGTGTGGCAAGGCGATTTTTTTCTTCGCTCATGCCCAGCTTTTTCAGGCGGGCGATCAGCTCAGGCACATCGCTGATTTTGTCGCCGATATCGGTGTATTTTTGAATCGCCTCAGGAATCGTTAAACGCGCAAAAGGCTGCGCCAAGTCGATGGCCTTGCCTTGGTAGTCAAACTGCAGCTGGCCTATGGCTTCTTGCGCAGCGTTGCGAATCAGCTTTTCGGTGAAGTCCATCAAATCGCGGTAATTCCAATAGGCCGCATAGAACTCCATCATGGTGAATTCAGGGTTGTGGCGCACGCTGATGCCTTCGTTGCGGAAGCTGCGATTGATTTCGAACACCCGCTCGAAGCCCCCCACAATCAGGCGCTTCAAATACAGCTCGGGCGCAATACGCAAGAACATCTCTTGATCCAGCGCGTTGTGGTGCGTGGCAAAGGGGCGCGCATTGGCACCGCCAGGAATGGGGTGCAGCATGGGTGTCTCCACCTCTAGGAAATCATTCGCCACCATATAGCTGCGTATACCTGCCAGCACCTTGCTCCGCGCGCGAAAACGCGTGCGCGCCTGCGCGTCGGTGATCAAATCGACATAGCGCTGGCGGTATTTGACCTCTTGATCGGCCACGCCGTGGAATTTATCGGGCAGTGGGCGCAGAGATTTGGTCAGCAGACGCAGTTGCGTCACTTTGAGCGAGAGTTCGCCCGTTTTGGTTTTGAACAATTTGCCTTCGGCGGCAACGATATCGCCCAGATCCCAGTGTTTGAAAGCGGCATAAACCTCTTCACCCACACCGTCTTTGGCGATATAGAGCTGGATGCGTGCGGCTTTCTCATCGCCCTCAGAGCCATCTTGAACGGTGGCAAAACTCGCCTTGCCCATGACGCGCTTTAGCACCATGCGTCCAGCCACGCTGGTAACGATGGCGGCATCGTCGCTGCCCGGCATCTCTTGGGCATCGTAAGCGGCGTGCAGCGCTTGCGCTTTGGCGGCAGGTTTGAAATCGTTGGGGAATGTCACGCCTTTGCCCTCAGCTTGCGCTTGACGCAGGCCTTTGAGCTTCTCGCGGCGCTCGGCGATGAGTTGGTTTTCGTCTTGCGCCAAGGGCGCGGCTGGAGCCGATGCTTGTTCTGTCATGGTAAGTATGCCGAGGAGGCCGAAAGGCCAAAAAATGGAGCGCGCAAATGGGCGAACTGAATAAGCCAAGGAAGGGTGCCCAATCCAAGCGCCCTGAAAAACTCTGAATTTTACCGCGAGCGCCTAGGGTCACCCTAAGCAGCAAAGCCGCGCCATCAGTAGGGCACGGTTTTTTAGCCATGTTTTAGGGCTTTTAGGCCGAAAAAAAATGCCTGAACAGCTGCCAAATTAGGCGCGTTTTGCAGATTCATGAAGGCAAAGCCCGACCCGCACGCATTGCCTAAATCTGAGAAGTCAGTCGACATGCTCGGGGATTGAGCGCGGGATTGAGCCCACTATTGATACTGACCACGCGACGAGGCAGTTCGGCACGCGCTGGCATTGACTGAGGCCAAGCATTTTTTCAAAACAAAAACCCCCGAACATTGCTGCTGGGGGTTGATGTATGGAATAAGTAGCCTGACGATGTCCTACTTTCACACGGGAATCCGCACTATCATCGGCGCTGAGGTGTTTCACTGTCCTGTTCGGGATGGGAAGGAGTGGGACCGCCTCGCTATGGTCATCAAGCTTAAAAGGGTTGGTT
>JAMIFN010000119.1:0-15179 GCA_035906235.1 Allobrachymonas sp.
AGGCGGCAAAACCACCCCTCAGAGGAGACACCCCCATCATGGCCAACACCCTGCCCCACAACCCCAGCTCCGAACAAATGCTGGCACATCTGAACGCCATCAAAAAAATCCAACGCGCCGAGGGGCCAGTCAGTGCCGCTGTGCGCCAAGATCGCCTCAAGCGCGCCATGGATATGTTCATCAACCATGTGGATGAATTTACCGAGGCCAGCAGCAAAGATTTTGGTGGCCGCCCCCCCGTGATTGGCCTGCAGCTTGATGGCCACGGCTCGGTCGCCGCGCTCAAATACAACAAGAAGAATTTGGCCAAATGGATGAAGCCCAGCAAGCGCTCCACCGCCATCCCCTTTAATTTGTTTGGCGGCAGCACCGAAGTGCGTTACCAGCCTAAGGGCGTGATCGGCATTGCGGGCACTTGGAATGCATCCCTGTTTACCGTGTTTGCGCCACTGGCGGGTGTGTTGGCCGCAGGCAACCGCGCCATGATCAAGCCCTCAGACCTGTCGCCCCATATGGGCGAATGGCTGCAAAAACGCGTGCCGCAATACTTTGACCCCATGGAAGTGAGCTTGGTAACGGGCGGCATGGATGTGTCGCAAGCCTTTACCGCCCTGCCTTTTGACCATTTGGTCTATACGGGCGGCGGCTCTATCGCCAAGCACATCATGCGTGCAGCGGCCGACAACCTGGTGCCCTTGACGCTGGAGCTGGGCGGCAAATCGCCCACCATTTTTGGCGTCAGCGCCGATTTGGACAAAGCCATGTACAGCTTGGTCACGGGCAAAGCCCAAAACAACGGCCAAATTTGCGTTTCACCCGACACGATTTATGTGCATGAATCCAAACTGGAAGAATTCGTTCAGCGCTTCAAAGCCGTGTATGCCGAGGTCTATGGCACGGGCCCTGTCACCAATAACAGCAGCCTGACGCCCGCTATCACCGAGCGCCATTTGCACCGCGTAGAAAACTACATCCAAGACGCGCAAGCCAAGGGCGCCCGCGTGGAATGGATGGCCGAAGACGCGCCGCTGGATTTGGCCAACCGCCGCCGCCCCATGCGCCTGGTCATCAACGCGCCGCAAGACGCACTGATTTGCCAAGAAGAGATTTTTGGCGCAGCCGCCTCTATCCAAACTTACCGCGACATCAAAGAAGTGGTGGCCGAGATTCAAAAAGGCGACTACCCGCTGGCGCTGTATTACTTTGGCAAAGACAAGGCCGAAGAAGAATATGTGTTGCAAAACACCCTGTCGGGCGGCGTGGTGGTCAATGATGTGTTGCTGCACGCAGCCATGAACGACGCGCCTTTTGGCGGCGTGGGCGCATCGGGCATGGGGCGCTATAACGGCAAAGAAGGCTTTTTGGAATTCAGCCACCACCGCATCATCTACCGTGCGGGCTGGTGGGATCCGCAACGCAAAATGGGCTTGAAGCCGCCTTTCATCGATCCGAAAAAGACCATGGACACCATCATCCAAGGCCTGAAATCGCCCATCTAAGCCTCCCCTATCTACTAGCCAACTTAGACACGATGATTTTGTGAGCTACTCAGGCAGGTTTTGCGGCCTTGGCTCCTTCCCCCTTTGGGGGAAGGCGGGGGTTAGGGGCTTGGGTGATAGCTTGCGCTGCCAGCTTGCTAAAGCGCAAAGCCCCCACCCTCACCCTCCCCCAGAGGGGGAGGGGAAATACCCCATCAAAAACCATAGCTGCTCAGGCAGGTTTTGCGGACTAAACTGCCAAAAAGACTGTCAAAAACACAAAAACCACCTGCGAAGGTGGTTTTTTGATGTATTCCCGCCCCCTTTGGGTGAGGGTGGGGGCTAAAAACCTGTACGAATCTAAGCCCCCATCCCAGCCTTCCCCCAAAATGGGAAGGAGCAACTTAGCTGTCCGACACGATTACGGCTGCAGCGCCGCCGCAAACTGCGCCAGCAGGGGCGCAATCGCCGCGTGTTTCAGCTTGAGGCTGGCTTGGTTGACCACCAATTGCGAGCTGATGTCCATGATGCGTTCTACTTCGACCAAGTGGTTGGCTTTGAGGGTATTGCCTGTGGATACCAAATCGACAATCGCATCGGCCAAGCCCGTTAGGGGCGCTAGCTCCATGCTGCCGTAGAGCTTGATGATGTCCACATGTACGCCTTTTTCGGCAAAAAAGTTGCGCGCGATGTTCACATATTTGGTCGCCACGCGGATGCGCGCGCCTGTGCGCACGGCGGCGGGGTAATCAAAATCGCTGCGCACGGCCACGCTGACGCGACATTTGGCAATTTGCAAATCTAGCGGCTGGTACAGGCCTTGCGTGCCGGTTTCTAGCAGGGTGTCTTTGCCCACCACGCCCAAATCGGCGCCGCCGTATTGCACATAGGTGGGCACATCGCTGGCGCGCACCATGACCACGCGCACGCCGGGCTGGTTGGTGTCCAAAATCAGCTTGCGGGTTTTTTCGGGGTCGTCCAGCACCTGTATGCCTGCGGCGTGCAGCAGGGGCATGGTTTCGTCAAAAATGCGGCCTTTAGAGAGGGCTAGGGTCAGATTCATAGCGGGCAATTGTAGCGGCAGCGCTTAGGCAGCTGCCTTGGTTTGCTATGTTTTTTATAACTGCTCAGGCAGGTTTTTCGGCCTAAACCTGAAATTTCATTCTGATTTTTATCAATCGGCATACCTGGCACTGGGCATAAAATGGCGGCTTCCCTTCTGTTTTGATAAGCAAGTTGCCCTACCATGAGCCAAGATAAGCCCCAACGCCCCCTCAACGAACGATCTGCCCATATCACCCAAGGCAAAGCGCGCGCGCCCAACCGCAGCATGTTTTACGGCATGGGCTATAAAGAAGAAGACTTTGCCAAACCCATGATAGGCGTGGCCAATGGCCACAGCACCATCACGCCCTGCAATAGCGGCCTGCAAAAGCTGGCTGATGCCGCCATACGCGGCATACAAGACGCAGGCGGCAATGCGCAAGTATTTGGCACGCCCACGATTTCTGACGGCATGGCCATGGGCACCGAGGGCATGAAATACAGCCTGGTCAGCCGCGAAGTGATTGCCGATTGCGTAGAAACCTGCGTGCAAGGCCAGTGGATGGACGGCGTGGTGGTGGTTGGCGGCTGCGACAAGAACATGCCCGGCGGCCTGATGGGTATGCTGCGCGCCAATGTGCCCAGCGTGTATGTGTATGGCGGCACGATTTTGCCGGGCGAATACAAGGGCGAAAAACTCAATATCGTCAGCGTGTTTGAGGCCGTAGGGCAAAACGCTGCGGGCAATTTGAGCGACGAAGATTTGAAGCAAATCGAGCAACGCGCCATCCCCGGCACGGGCGCTTGTGGCGGTATGTACACGGCCAACACCATGTCTTCGGCTTTTGAGGCGCTGGGTATTTCTCTGCCCTATTCGTCCACCATGGCCAACCCGCACGACGAAAAGCTGGGCAGTGCCTACGAATCAGGCAAGGCCGTGATCGAGGCGTTGAAGCACAACATCCGCCCCACCGACATCGTCACGCGCAAATCCATTGAAAACGCCGTTGCCGTGATCATGGCCACGGGCGGCTCGACCAATGCCGTGCTGCACTTTTTGGCCATTGCCCATGCCGCAGGCGTGGAATGGGACATCAACGATTTCGAGCGCATGCGCAAAAAAATCCCCGTGTTCTGCGATTTGAAACCTAGCGGCAAATACCTGGCCGTTGATCTGCACCAAGCTGGCGGCATTCCGCAAGTGATGAAAATGCTGCTCAACGCTGGCCTGCTGCACGGCGACTGCATCACCGTGACGGGCAAAACCATAGCCGAAGTATTGCAAGATGTGCCCGATCAGCCCCCAGCTGGGCAAGATGTCATCCGCCCCATAGACCAGCCTTTGTACCAGCAAGGCCACCTAGCGATTTTGAAAGGCAACCTCAGCCCCGAAGGGTGCGTGGCCAAAATCACGGGCCTGAAAAACCCCGTTATCACCGGCCCCGCGCGCGTGTTTGATGATGAACAATCTGCCCTGCAAGCGATTTTGGATGGGCGCATCACCCACGGCGATGTCATGGTGCTGCGCTATCTGGGCCCCAAAGGCGGCCCGGGTATGCCAGAAATGTTAGCGCCCACTGGCGCGTTAATCGGCAAAGGCTTGGGCGAAACCGTGGGACTCATCACCGATGGGCGTTTTTCAGGCGGCACTTGGGGCATGGTGGTGGGCCATGTCGCACCCGAAGCCTATGCCGGCGGCAATATCGCCCTGGTGCAAGAGGGCGACAGCATCACCATAGACGCCAAACAACTGTTGCTAGAACTGCATGTAAGCGCGGACGAACTGGCTAAACGCCGCGCAGTTTGGGTGAAACCCGCGCCGCGCTACACCCGTGGCGTGCAGGCCAAGTTTGCCAAAAACGCCGCCAGCGCCAGCAAGGGGGCGGTGCTGGATGACTTCTGTGGCGAGGATTTTGCGTAAAACCTAGGACTTGTATTTTGGTATTCGTCATTCCCGCGAAGGCGGGAATCTAGGCATTTTTTAATGCTCAAATACGAGTTTTAAGCCGAAAAACCTGCCTGAGCAGCTCACATTTTTGTGATGAGAGGCATGGGAGATTGCGGGTCAAGCCCGCAATGACGAAGTGGTGGAGGCAGTGATAGTCCAGGTCGGGCTTGAACCCGACTTCACAGCGCCAAAATCGCAGCGGGCGACTGTGCTGCTACTTTCAGCAGGGTTCGTGCTGCGCCGCTGGGTTCGCGCCGCCCCTGCTCCCAGTCTTGCAGTGTGCGCAGCGATACGCCTAAGAGCGCAGCAAAATCCATCTGCGTCAAACCCACTATGGCGCGGGCTTGTGCTGCCGCTGTGCGTTCTACCTGTGTGTGCTTGGCCGCTTTACCAGCCTTCATTTGCCCAACAGAGGCCAGCAAATCCGCTTGGAATTGCTCTAATTCGGCATCCATTTTCTTAGTCATCTTGCACCTCCTTGCGCAGTTGCACCAAAAATCCTGTGGGCAGATTGTCAAACTTGGCCTTGGTGTAGACCATCAGCAGCCATATTTGCTCGTGCCGCACATGGAAATAAATCACCCGTGCACCGCCGCGTTTGCCCCTGCCACTGGCCGCCCAGCGCACTTTGCGCAAACCACCACTACCCTGCACCACATCACCAACCAGTGGGTTATTGGCTATCCATACCCGAAATTCATCGAGTTCGGCAACAGACCACACAGCGGCAGCCCACTTCTGAAACATCGCTGTTTCGGATACTGTGCACATACTCATGCTGTGTATTGTACGGCAATGCCGTATAAATGAGTGCTATCGAAATACCTATTAGCAGCCTAACCACTCCAAAGACCGAAACAATAAAGCCCCACGATGTGGGGCTTTCGTTTAGGGCGCTACTACTGCCTAGCTAAAACGACAGCAGCGGCAGCAACTCTTCGTCGTCATTAAGCCGCATGGCCTTTTTCAATCAAATGGCGGACGATTTCGATCACTTTATAGGCCTGTTTTTCATCGATGTTTTGGCCTTCGATAATGGATCGCTTAAATGCAAAACTGCCACTCCAGCTTGAAGCCTCAACTACGCCGATTGCCAATGTTTTATTCAGGAAATAGTACAAGGGGCCAATCAGCAAACCGATACCGCATATAGGCATAAGTGCTAGCCCAATGACAAGGGCTTTTTGCCAAGGTTTTTCGTAACCATAAAAAGCGGAAGTCAGCGATTGCATGGGGATAACACGCGTGATGCGCCCCGATAAAGAAGCCTCGCTAAAAATGATGATGTCTTTCTTGATCTCCACTTCCGTAGTTGGATCCAGACCCAGTACGGATAAAAACCAAGCAAAAAGACCAGCCTCACGCCCAACTAAGTGAACATAATTACCTTGTTCATTGGGTGTCGCCGATGCGTACCATTTTTTGATGACTAAAGCCATGTCTATCCTTTTTCGCTTAAATGCTATTGAAATATGAATGCGGTTTTAAAGGCGTAAGCAAGGGAAAAGCACGCTCGGAGCTGCCCTGCCTCCCCACCTTAACCGCGCAGTATATTGTGAAAAATTACATATTTGCGAATCGATAAACTGCTGCTACTTCATGTCGGCCAAAAAAATGCCAGCCCAACCTACCCTCCCCACCCAACTGCCTGCCGCAAACGATTTGCGCGGCATTCTGGCTTGGCACATACGGGTGTTGCGCGTGCAAAAGGGCTGGTCGCAAGAAAAGTTGGCGTTTGCTTGCGAGTTAGACCGCACCTATGTGTCTGCCGTAGAGCGGTCGGTGTGGAATGTGTCGCTGTCCAACATTGAACGCTTGGCGCAGGCGCTGGATGTAGAGCCGTGGCGTTTGTTGCGCCCCATCAGCGCAGCAGATGTACCGCAAGAAGGCCATGCCTAAGGCTGGCAACAGCTGTCCAAAGAAAAGAGCTTGATGAAATACGGGATGCCCGTACAATCTTTGCTATGCGTACCGTCATTGAAACGCCCACATTCCAAAAACAAGCTGAAAAGCTGTGGACAGAGAGTGAACGGCTAGCTTTTATCGACTGGATTGCCGCTAACCCATTGGCGGGGGATGTGGTGACTGGCGCAGAGGGTGCACGCAAGGTGCGTTGGAGCCGTGCTGGTCTAGGAAAATCAAGTGGTGCACGGGTGATTTATTTCAATTTAACGGAGCAAGAGGTGCTGCTATTGGTGGCAGTTTATGCCAAAGCAGACCGCAGCAATATGCCTGCTGCGGAAATTCGAAAGGTGGTGTGACATGATGAATTTGCAAAAAATTGACATTAACAAAATAGCCGCAGCCATTGAAGCAGACGCTGGCGAAGCACTGCCAGACCTGCGACAAGCACTGGCCGAGGCCAAAGCTGGGCAGGGTCGAATGACTACGCCCGAACAAATCTTGGTACGACAAGCACGAGCGCATTCGGGGCTGACCCAATCAGCTTTTGCCCAGCGTATAGAAACCCCAGTTTCCACGCTGCGCGATTGGGAGCAAGGGCGATTTACGCCACCTGGCGGTGTGCTGTGCTTGCTGCGTCTGATTGTGAAGCACCCCGAACTGGCGCATGAATTGCGTCCCGCTTAAAGCAAACCGCTGCAAAAACGACCCAAAACAAAGCCCCGCAGTGCGGGGCTGGTTTTTTGTGCGCCAGATCAGCGCAAACGCAGTGGGTGGGTTTGGTTTAGGGCAATTAAGCGGCCGCTTCATCCGCCACGCGCACGATGTCGCCGCGTTCTTGGTACAGATCAAACTCGGGCTTAGACAGGCTGACGACGACGGAATCGGCGCCGTCTTGCCAGCTCAGCGCCCAACTACCAATCGCTTCGTTCACGCCAGCGCGGACTTTTGGCAGGCTTTGCAGCATGCCGTCGCCTGGGCGCCATTGGATGTCGCCCACAATGTCCACCAAAAATTCAGGTGTGTGTTGCAGCACGCTGCGCGGGCCTTGGGCTTGGCTTGGGTCTTGGGGGGAGATGAAGCGGTTTTGGGCAATTGTGGTCATCAGTAAATTTCCTCATCAAAGGCCCCAAGCGCAATACCCGGGGCGGGTTTAGCAGAGCTTGCATCCTAAAAGAAAAACGCCTTTATCCCGTGTAGGAGAAAGGCGCATATCCGCAAGTCCTTAGGCAGAACATCGCAGCAAATCACAGAGGTTAAGCGCTAAATGCGCGTGAAATCGCGACTTTAAACGGCAGATAAGATTTTTTCGACGCCCTGATTTGCCAGCGCGTCGGCCGCTTCGTTGCCAGGGTTGCCGGCATGGCCTTTGACCCAGTGCCAACGCAGCTGGTGCGGGCTGCTGGCTACCAGCGCGTCCAGCTCTTGCCACAGTTCCACATTTTTGACGGGCTTTTTGTCAGCCGTGCGCCAGCCACGGGCTTTCCAGCCGCGCACCCATTCGGTGATGCCTTTGCGCACATATTCGCTGTCGAGGTGCAAATCGACGCTGCAGGGTTTTTTCAGGGCTTTCAAGGCCTCAATCACGGCTTGCAATTCCATGCGGTTATTGGTGGTGAGGCGCTCGCCGCCGCACAGCTCTTTGCGCAGGCTGCCGCTTAGCAGCAATACGCCCCAGCCGCCAGGACCGGGGTTGCCTTTGCAAGCACCGTCGGTGTAGATGGTGACTAGGGGGAGATCATTTTTAGACATGGTTTTGGTGTTTTAGGCCGGAAAACCTGCCTGAGTAGCTATCTTTTTTAGTATTTAAATTGGCATAAGGGTAGGCCAAGAGGGGGGCTAGGTTTTTTGCTTGGCTGGGCGCTGCCAGCCTGCTTTCACCACCTGCTTGCCGCGCGCTACGGCCAAAGATTGTGCGGGCACATCTTTGCTGATGGTGGAACCGCCGCCCACTGTGCTGCCTGCGCCAATTTCCACAGGTGCGACCAGCACGCAATTGCTGCCGATATGCACATCGGCGCCCAATACGGTGCGGTGTTTATTAGCGCCGTCGTAATTGGCGGTGATGCTGCCCGCGCCATAGTTGACGCGCTCGCCCACCGTGGCGTCGCCCAAATAGGCCAAGTGGTTGGCCTTGCTGCCTTTGGCCATGGTGGAATTTTTCACTTCGACAAAATTGCCGATATGCACCTCTTGCGCCAGTTGCGCGCCCGGGCGCAAACGGGCAAAGGGGCCGAGGATGGAACCTGCACCCACGCTGGCACCGAGTTTTTCGCCTTCAATCACCGTATAGGGTTTGAGTTCTACGCCATCGTCTATGCGGCAGTCAGACAGCACGCAGCCCGCGCCTATGCGCACGCCGCTGCCAATTTCGACCTTGCCGCTAAAAATGCAGTTGATGTCGATGTCCACATCTTGCCCGCAAGTTAAAACGCCGCGCACATCGATGCGGGCGGGGTCGGCCAAGCGCACGCCTGCTGTCATCAGTTTTTCGGCCTGGCGGCTTTGGTATTGGCGCTCGAGTGCGGCCAGCTGCTGCGGGCTGTTGACGCCTGCGACTTCGGCTTCATCACTGATGACATGCGCCACCACGGGCGTGCTTTGTTCAACAGCAAACTTCACCACATCGGTCAGGTAGTACTCGCCTTGGGCGTTTTTGTTGTCTAGCTTGGCCAGCCATTGTTTGAGCTTGGCGCAGGGCAGAGCCATGATGCCCGAATAGATTTCGGTGATTTGCTGTTGCGCCACGCTCGCGTCTTTTTGCTCGACGATGGCCTGCACCGCATCGCCCTGGCGCACGATGCGGCCATAGCCCGTGGGGTCGGGCAGGTGGATGGTCAGCAGTGCCAGTTTGTCATCGCCTGCCGCAGCCAGCAATGCCTGCAGCGTGGTGGCCTGCGTCAGCGGTACATCGCCCGAGAGGATGAGCGCCACGCCCGTATCGGGCAAATGGGGCAGGGCTTGCTGCACCGCATGGCCTGTGCCCAATTGCTGCTCTTGGCGGGCAAATTGCAATTGCATGGCCGCGCCTTGCAAGGCGCTACTGGCCGCAGCTTCTACGCTCTCAGCCTGGTGCCCGGTAATCAGCACGGTCTGCTTGGCCTGCAGCGCTTGGGCGGTAGCCAGCACATGCAGCAGCAAACCTTTGCCTGCCAGCTTTTGCAGCACTTTGGAATGCGCCGATTTCATGCGCGTGCCCTTGCCAGCGGCCATGACCACAATGTGCAAATTAGAAGAGGAAGTCATAACGCAATACTTTAAAAATCATAGCTGCTCAGGCAGGTTTTCTGGGCTAAAACGCCAAAAATGGCCTAAATCGCTTTACAGATGGGCTGGACGCAAGGCTAAACAGCCGTACAGGGTTTGTGGGACGCCGTTGCCTGCGCTAAAGCGATAGACCTGCGCCTGCGCATCATAGCGGCGGCTGACGCGCCCCGCGTGCATCAGCCAGTGCAAGTGGGCGATGGTTTCGCCCAGCGCCAGCAATTGGTCTATGGGGCTGCGCAGCTTGGGGAAGATGGCGTCCATGATCTGCAGGCCTGTTTGTTCGCCCGTTTGCTGCAGCTGCGCTTCCATCGTGTTGAGCTGGTGGTGGTGGTGGTGGCGCAATTCTTCGGTGCGCAGATGCAGGCCTGTAAATACGCCTTGGTGCGCGGGCATGATCCAGGTTTTGGGGCTAAGGCTGTCGAGCATATCGAGCGAATCGAGCCAGTCTTGCAGCGGATTGGCTTCAGGCTCAGTCGGATTGACGGGCACATTAGAGCTGATGCGCGAGATCAACTGATCGCCAGCCAGCAGCAGGGGTTGTTCAGGGTCTTGGTCGTTGTACAGACAGACATGTTCGGGCGAATGCCCGCTACCGATCAGCACGCGCCACTGGCGCTGGCCTATGGTCAGTACATCGTCACGGCGCAGCCTAATGTATTGCTCTTGCGCGGCCGTAATAAACGGGTCTTTACGCAGGGCTGCGGCCATCTGTTCCTGTTTATCAGGCGACACCCCCGCGCCGCCGTAAAAGGCGACAAAGGCCGGTGGCAGCTCAGGCCCATCGGGGAAAGGGCGGTAGTTGTTGCGCATGGTGCCGTGCTCGGCCCGGCTCATGTAAAGGGGGATTTGGTACTGCGTGCACAGCCATTTGGCCATGCCTGCATGGTCGTAGTGGAAATGGGTGCAAATCAGGGCTTTGAAGGGCAGGCCTTGCAGTTCAGGTGCTGCGGCGATTTTTGGCCAAGCCTCCATCGACAAGGCGTGGTGTAGGCCAGTATCGATCAAAACCCAACCATCGTGATCGCGTAGCAAATACACATTGATGTGGTTGAGCGCAATCGGCATGGGGATGCGTGCCCATAGCACGCCGTCGGCAATGCGGGTCAGGCTACCGCCGGCTTCTGGGGGCGCAACGGGATAGACAAGGGGAGCGCTGGCGCGTGGGCGTTCGGCACTGCTGTTGCTGGGGGGCGTAGATGGCGTAGGGTGGGAAGGTTCTTGCATGGTGCGCCTTGCGGGTTGTCTGGGCTCTGGCCGTCGTGTCACGAGGATGGCCAGCAGCAACTGTGTAGCAGTCGGGTGGGAAGCCTTTACCGCAGGCCACCTTTAGGCGACTATTTTGCGGTGGAATCCCAGCGGAACTATCCCCCAAATGCAGCAGTCAAACGCAAACCACCAAGAAAAAGCCGCCTGATGGCGGCTGTTGTGAAGGGAGGTGCCCGCTTATTTCTTTAAAAACGCACCAGCCAAGCCGCCCAGCATATTGCCCAGACCACCGCCCTGGCCACCAGCACCGCCTAACAAACCACCGAGCTGCCCCATGATTTCATCGGCATTGCCCAAGCCTGCGGCAGGGGCTTGGCCATTGGGGGTGAGGGTGTTGATCAGCTGCGGCAGCATTTGCGCCAAGCCACCTGCGGCTTCGCTATTGGCCATGCCGGTTTTTTGCGCCAATTGGCTGACAAAGTCTGAACCCAAAACGCTGCTGAGTTGCTCGCCCGAGATGGCTTGATTGGTGCCTGAGCCTATCCACGACTGCACAGCGTCGCCCAAGCCGGCTTCTTGAAATTTGGCCACGAGGCCATTCAAGCCGCCTTGCTGCCCATCATTGCCCAAGAGCTTTAAGACTAAAGGCGCAGCGGCCATCAGCATGGCTGGGTTGAGGTTGAAGCCGCCCTGCTCTTGATTGCCGCCTAGATTATTCAAAGCGCCGCCTACCAGTGAATCTAAAAGTCCCATGTTGTTTGCCTTTCAAGAAAAAGATGGGCGCATTGTGCCTGTTGTTGCTGATGCTGCTAGCGGTAAATCGTGGGGATTTGCACGAAATCGCGGGTTTATGCCAAGGCTAGGGCCTGCAGGCAAGCCTCGCGCTGCGCCAGCCCCGTGCCGATGGCGATTTCGCGCTGGGGCAGGCGCAGGCCATAGGCGATATCTTGCGCATGGGCGGCCAAAACCCAGGCCGCTAGGCGCGATAGGCGTGCTTCTTGACCCTGCACCCCAGCGGTATGCTGGTAATCCAACCAAAGCTGCGTGCTATGCAATTGCTGGCTATCACGGCTGACCAGTGCGCCGCCTTTGGCCATTTTCTTCCAGACTATGGTTTTTAAAGCGTCACCTCGGCGGTAGGGGCGCACACCATCAAACTCGCCGCTGGCCGCATGGCTGCTGGCGCTGGCTTGCTCGCCCGCTGTAGGCCTGCCTACAGGCAGAGGCGGGCAGGGGCTTTCAGGCTGGGGATAAACCCAGATGCTGCTGGCGGGCTGCCACAGCGTCCACACGCGAAAATGCCCCAGCGGGTAATGGGTTTGCGCGCTCAGGGCGGGGCAGGGCTGTAGCCCGCGTTGCAGGGCAGGGTAGGCGAGCTGCAGCTGGGCGCTGCCTTGGGCATCTACATCGACCCAAGCCCAGTCCTTGCTGTCTAACAAGGCCAGGCCTATGCCATAACGCGGGCGTTTGCCGCTGGTGCTCAGGCTAATTTCCAGGGGAGCAGATTGCCCCGCAAACACAGGTGCCGGCGGGCGCAAGTGCAGATGGATGCCGCGTAAATTGTTGTGGCAGCTATACATGCCCACGCTGGCGGCGCCCGCCAGCATAAAGGTCAGCAAATAGCCTAGATTGATTTGGTAATTGATGGCGGCCAGCAGCAACACGATAAGGGTCAGCAGCAGCATCCAACCCGCGCGCGTGGGCAAGATATACAGATTGCGCTGCGTCAGTTGCTGGCTATCGCTTTTGGGCAGGCGCGCTTGCATCCACAAACGCACACGCTGGCTTAGCCAGCGTGCGGGGTGGCGCCAAACGGCGATGTGCTTGGATGCAGGCAAGGGGCTTTACGCGCGTTGGCCTAAATAGATTTCGACGCGGCGGTTTTGCGCACGGCCGGCTGCGGTGGCATTGCTGGCCGCAGCTTGGCTATCGGCCACGCCTGTGGTGCTGATGCGGCTGCCGTCTATGCCTTTGCCGATGAGGTAATTGCGCACGCTCATGGCGCGGTTTTCGCTCAAAGGCTGGTTGATTTGGTAAGTGCCCGTATTGTCGGTGTGGCCGATGATGCGCACATCCACATTTTGCCCAGGCAGGCCTGCGGCCAATTGGTCGAGTACGGGGCGCATCACGGGTTTGATGGCGTAGCTGCCCACATCAAAGGAGAAATCGCTGGGGATATTGACCTTGAGCTGATTGTCTGGCGTTTGCGTCACGGTGGCGCCCGTGCCAGCGGTGGCCTCTTCCATGGCGCGCTTTTTCTTCTCCATCTCGTGGTTCCAGATATAGCCGCCCAAAGCGCCTATAGCTGCCCCTGCTGCTGCGCTGCCTTTGCTGTCACCAATGGCTGCGCCGGCTAAGGCTCCAATCACTGCGCCTGTTGCGGCGCTACGCTGACCATCGCTCATATTGGCGCAGCCTGTGAGGAAAATCGAAGAGGCCAATGCGGCTAAAGACAAGCGGACGAGGCTTTTAGAAAATGCGGTTTTCATGACAAGACCCTTTCGTGCAAGAGAAAAAAGACCTGTGCAGTGTAGCGCGGCGCTGAAACTGTGCATCTGGTATTTCTCGCTTCGCCCAAGGCATGAAGGTAGAGCCAAACTTCATGCCCATTTTTAAGCATGATATTGCCATTTTATTCCGCAAAACCTGCCTGAGCAGCTCACTTTTTTGATGCAATAAAAGGAAAGCAGCCTGCGTGAGAAGGGCGATAGCCGAGGCCAGCATGCCGTCTTGTGGATTCCTGCCCCTGGCCTACACAGGGGCAGGCTCTGCGCGGGAATGATGAGGCAGTAGGGGCGAGACACTATGCTGCTATCCGTCACGCCCCTTCTTATCAACGCCCGGGGCGGGGCATGCCCAAACCAAACTGCGCCACCAGCTCGCGCTGCAGCTCGTTCACACCGCCGCCAAAGGTCAGGGTGGTGGCGGCGCGGGTTTCGTATTCGATTTCGCCTTGCAGCCGTGCAGCGGCTGAGCCTGTGCGCACCATGCCAGCGGCGCCGACGATTTCTTCCAGGTGCTTCAAGATTTCAATCGCGCCCTCTGAGCCATAAACTTTGGTGGCCGATGCCAGCGCCACAAAATCCAAGCCTAGGTTTTTATCAGCCAGCATTTGCGCAATGCGGAAGTTGATCAGGCGCATGGCTTCCAAGCGGCTATAGCACTGGGCAAAGCTGCGCTGCACCCAGGGCAGCTCAATCGCGCGTGCGCCATTTTCATCAGGCGCTTTGGCCCAAGCCAGCACGCGGTTGAATTGCGCGGTGACTTTGTCGGCATAAGCACCAAGCCCCAGGCGTTCATGGTTGAGTTGCTCGGTAATCAACTTCCAGCCGCCGTTCAATTGCCCAACCAAATTGCCGCGCGGCACTTCCACATTGTCGTAATAGGTGGCAGCTGTAGGGTTGCTCAGGGTTTGAATAACGGTGTGGCTAAAGCCCTTAGCCTGCGTATCCAAAATGATGATGGAAATGCCTTTGTGGCGTGGCAGATCGGGGTCGGTGCGGGCGGCTAGCCAGATGTAATCGGCTGCCTCCGCGCCTGAAGTCCAGAGCTTATTGCCATTGACGACAAACTTGTCGTCTTGCACCTGCGCCGTGGTTTTGAGCGTGGCCAAATCGGTGCCCGCACCTGGCTCTGAATAGCCAATGGCAAAGACGATTTCACCGGCGGCAATACCGGGCAAGAATTTTTCTTTTTGCTCGGGCGTGCCGTTGATCATCAGCGTGGGGCCCACGGTGTTGATGGTGACAAAAGGCAGGGGCGCACCGGCAATCAGGGCTTCTTCAAAAAAGATGAGTTGCTCGGTCGGGCCATAGCCTTGGCCGCCGTATTCTTTGGGCCAGCCCAGAGCCAGCCAGCCATCGCGCCCCATGGTTTTGAGCAGCTTGCGGTATTCCTCGCCGCCTTCAGCGCCGCGCATACGCAGCTTCAAATCGCCCGCCATCAGCTGGTTGAAATAGTCGCGTACTTTGATGCGCAGCGCGTGTTGTTCTGGCGTTAAATCGATAAACATATGCGTTTTCCTTGGGGTTTTATCGTCATTCCCGCTTGGGGCGGGAATCCAGGTATTTTTAAGAGTGATATATAGGTTTTAGGCCGTAAAAACTGCCTGAGCAGCTATGGTTTTTAATCTAGGTGGATACTGTGATGGGGTCAGGTGGATTCCCGCCTACGCGGGAATGACGACATCGTATTTACGCCGCGCCCAAAACCAAACCACTGGTGGGCACACCCGTGCCTGCGGTACACAGCACATTTTCCACATGGGCAATTTGGTTGGCTGCTGTGCCGCGCACTTGGCGCACCATTTCGGCAATACCGTTCATGCCGTGGAT
>JAMIFN010000120.1:0-3153 GCA_035906235.1 Allobrachymonas sp.
ACAGCTCGGGTGAGGCGCTGAGGATGGCCTGCCCCTCTAATTCGAAATACGCGGCATAAGGCGCATTTTGTGCCTTGCGCATCGCCTCATACAGGGCCTGGGCGCTACCGTGTAGAACGCTGGTAAAGGGCAGGGTGTAGTTGACCTGATAGCTCTCTCCCGCCGCAATGGCGCGTTTAATCTGCGCCAGCGCCGCCTCAAAATCGGCTTGGCCGATAGCCGCCTGCCAGTCTGCTAGGCTAAAGTCGTCAGCGGCTCCGCAGTTGGTATCTGCAGTGTCGCTTTGCAAGTATTCAGGCGCAAACACCGCAAACCACAGCAAAGGCTGATTTTGCGCCCCTGATACGAGCGGCTTGGTTAAATCGGCGTGCAAACCCGCCGCTGCCTCGTAGGCGATATAGCCCACTGCGCCCCAGCCCTTAGCCTGCCAATCCGCCAGTTCTGCCAGTGCGGGCAAAACCTCCTCCGCGCTATGCGCCTGCACCACAGCTTGGTATGGGACATCGGGCTGCTGGAGATGCAGGCGTTCAACAGCGCCGCTGACGGGGTGACGGAAATGCAGCTGCAGCATAAAGACGGGGACATCAAGTGAGGAGATGCTGCGGAGCGTGGCGTAAATGGCACGGAAGTGCTCTTTACTCCGCAAAATCAAGAGGGTGATTGTGCATAATCATTGCATGGATTTCTCCTTTGAGCCGCCCGCAGCGCCATCGCCCTTGAATTATTTTCGGATGCTAGTGCAAGACGAGGCCAGCCTGTCTTTGCTAGAAGCCGCAGCCAGTTTGGCACAAGATGTGCACCCCGATTTAGACCTGCATGTGGTGCTGGATGAGGTGGATTTACTCGCCGCTAAATTGCAGCGGCGCATCCCCGCCGACAGCCCCGATCTGCAAAAGCTCCTGGCGCTTAACCATTTCTTTTACCGCGAACTCCACTTCGCCGGCAATATCAACGACTACTACGACCCACAAAACAGCTACATCCACGCTGTTTTGCGCACGCGCCGTGGCATCCCGATTTCGCTGGCAGTACTGTGGCTAGAGCTGGCCGAGCGTATCGGTTTACCTGCCGCAGGGGTGAGCTTCCCTGGGCATTTCATGCTAAAAATCTCACTGGATGCGGGGCAGGTGGTGCTCGATCCCATGACGGGGCAATCACTCACGCGCGAAGACCTGCTCGATCGTCTGGGTGGCAGCAAAATGCCCTTTGATGGCGGCGAAGAAGAAGTCCCCATGGGCTTGTTTTTGCAACCCGCCAGCCGGCACGAGGTGCTGGAGCGCATGCTGCGCAATCTGCGCGAAATCCACGCCAGCAGTCAACGCAAAGAGCGCGAACTGGCCGTTATCAACCGCCTGTTGGTGCTACTTCCTCAGTCTTGGCGCGACTACCGTGAGCGCGCCCAGGTCTTGGTCCAACTGGGCGATATCGACGGCGCGCTGGCCGATTTGCAGACCTATTTGCAGGCGGAGGAGCACCAGGCCCAAGACGCCGATATTATCCGTCAGCAAATGGCAAAATTACAACAACAAATCAAGCCATAACGCGCAGAAAACCTGCCTGAGCAGCTCACTCTTTTGATGCAAATTTAAGCAAAATACAGGCGGCTAATGGTATCGACCACGCAGCCTGGCTTGTCTTGGCCTTCGACCTCAACGCTGATGCGCACCACCACCTGCACACCGCCGCCTTTGATCTCTTCGGCAGCCACTACTTCGCCCTTGCCACGCACGCGCGAATCGACTTTAACCGGGGCCGGAAAGCGCACTTTATCGGTGCCGTAATTCACGCCCATGCTGAGGTTTTCGTAATTGACCAATTGTGGCAAAAACAGATTGGCTAAAGACAGCGTGAGGTAGCCATGCGCCACAGTCGCACCAAAAGGGCCGTCTTTGGCTTTTACGGGATCGACATGGATCCACTGGTGGTCGCCCGTAGCGTCAGCAAAAGTGTCGATGCGCTTTTGGTCGATGCTGATGTAATCCGTCACGCCCAAATCTTGCCCAACGGCGTTCAGCACTGTGGCGACTGAGTTGAAGATGGTGCTCATGTGAAATTCCTTGTGTTTTGCATAACAATGTGCGTTTTCGCCAGTTTACCTGCCCTCCTTATGCGCTCTCCTAGTCTATATCGTGATTTCGCCTGCACTTTGGGCGCTTTGCTGGTGCTGCTGGTGTGGGAATGGGCAGGGCAAGACATGGCCATGGCCGCGTGGTTTGGCACGCCTGCGGGCTTTGCCATGCACAACACGGTTTGGTTCGATGCGGTGTTTCACCGTTGGCCGCACGATGCAGCTTGGCTGTTGCTGTTTGCCTTTGCAGCGCAAATGCGTTGGCCGATGAAGGCGTTTCAGCAAATTCCAGCAGCCAACATTGCCTGGGGCGTGGGCGCAACTTTGTGGGCTTTGTTGTTGATACAGCTGATGAAGCACTACAGCCCCACCAGTTGCCCTTGGGATTTGCGCGAATTCGGCGGTAGCGCACAACACCTGCCGCATTGGCGCGCACTTTTGCTGCGCTGGCAAGACGGTGGCGGTGGGCATTGCTTTCCCGCCGGCAGTGCTTCCAGTGGTTTTGCTTTTATCGCCGCCTACCCCTTTTTGCGCGGCCACGCGCCGCGTTTGGCTAGGCAATGGCTAGTAGGTTTTGGCTTGGCAGGTTTGCTGCTGGGCTTGGCGCAGCAAATGCGCGGCGCCCACTTTATGAGCCATACCCTGTGGACGGCTTGGCTGTGCTGGACTTGCGGCATGGTTTTGTTTTGGCTGCGTCAAACCTTGATACAGCGCAGCCGCGTTTTGGCTGGCACGCCATTGGCTCGTACATGAGTCCAACGCTCAGCACCACTTGCCCGCAATGCGCCTATATGCGCAGTGAGCAGGACAGCCATCCCGCTTGGCAATGCCCAAAATGCGGCGTGGTCTATAGCAAAGCGCAGCGCGATAAGACGCGGCGCAAACCCTATATCCCCAACAGCATTCCAGGGAAAGTTCGCTTGTCCAACTTTGCCTTTGGTCTAGGTGGCATTCTTTACGGCGCTTATGGCCTACATCGCAATGATCTCTATATTCCTGGTAAGCATGGGCCAGGCGTGCACCTGCACGACAGCGCGGCCATGCTGATGATGGCGGCTATCGTTTGCGGCTGCGCGGTATTGCTC
>JAMIFN010000121.1:0-14394 GCA_035906235.1 Allobrachymonas sp.
CGAGGCTTGAACGAAGCGCTGGCACAAGCCGATTTAAAGCAGTTTTTTGATGCCACCCGCACCGCCGACGAAACCGCAGGCAAACCCCATCCGCTGATGCTGCACGAGCTGATGAGCGAGCTGGATGTCGCGCCCGAAAACACCCTGATGATAGGCGACACCACGCACGATTTGCAGTTGGCCCTCAACGCTGGCACGCCCAGTGTGGCCGTGAGCTTTGGTGCGCACGACAGCGCCCATTTCGCAGCGTTTTCGCCCCTCGCCATCGTCCACAGCACGCAAGAGCTGCACCAAACCTTGCTGGCAGTAATGCGCAGCACTTGAGCCACACCGCCCAGTAAAATCCGTGTTAACCCGGATAGTAAGAAGATCCGAGCTGCTGCACGATTGAGAGCAGAGTTTCCAAGTAGGAAGTGAGGTGCATCATGAAAACAGCTTTAATTGCCCTGATGGTGCTTGCATCGTTCTCGGCCTTCGCGCAAGAAAAGCAGTTGATTTGCGAATACGAAGGCTCTGTCACACTAGAAGAGCCAGGCTTTTGGCTGCAATCTAAAAAAGACAAAAGCTGGTACAAAATCGTAGGTGTAGAAGTCGTTAAAAGCTATCGCCCCACCGATGGCGAGGTTTGTGTTTACCGTTAAAAATGGAGGCACCTATATGCAATGCCGCGTCTTTAGCGGTTGTGCTGTTTCATGGCGCGCTCCACCTCGCGCTTGCCTTCGCGGTCTTTGATGGTGTCGCGTTTGTCGTATTCGGCCTTGCCCTTGGCTAGCGCCAGTTCGCATTTCACACGGCCATCTTTCCAGTGCAAATTAATCGGTACCAGGGTGTAGCCTTTTTGGTCGACCTTGCCCATTAAGCGACGGATTTCGTCTTTGTGCATCAGGAGCTTTTTGGTGCGATCAGGCACGGTACTGGTGTGGCTACTGGCGCTGCGCAGTGGGTTGATTTGGCAGCCAATCAGGTACATCTCGCCCTCGCGGATATGAATATAACCATCGGTCAGCTGTATTTTGCCCTCGCGGATGGCTTTAACCTCCCAGCCGTGCAGCACCATGCCCGCCTCGTGGCGTTCTTCAAAAAAGTAGTTGAATGCGGCTTTTTTGTTATCGGCAATGCGCCCGGTGGCGCGGCCTTCGGTGCTGGTTTTTTTAGGGGGCTTGGACGCGGCTGACATGCGAATAAAAAATGCTGGCTGCTACCCCTGGGGGCGCAAAGTAAAATCGAAGGCTCGCATTATCCCCTATGGCATGAAAACTATCCACAAATCCGTCCTCATCTGGTACAGCCCAGCGCAAATGTGCGATTTGGTGGCTGATGTGGGCAAATATCCCGATTTTTTACCTTGGTGCAATAGCGCTCAGGCCCTAGCGCCCGAGGCTGATGGCGGCTATATAGCCGAGGTTGGCATACGCTTTGCCAGCATTAACCAGGCTTTTGCCACGCGTAATAGGGTGGATTACCCGCACAGCCTGCGCATGGATTTGGTGCGTGGCCCTTTTAGCAGCCTGCAGGGGCATTGGCAGTTTTTGTGCATTGATGGTGAGCCCCAAGCCTGCCGCGTGGTGCTGGATTTGTCTTACAGCTTTAATGCCTTGCTCTCTGCTGTGGTTGGCCCCGTGTTCGACAAAATTGCCAGCACCATGGTCGATAGTTTCATCCAGCGCGCCGAGCAAGTCTATGGCTGAGAACGGCGCCCGCATGACCATCCGTGTTTTCTACAGCCCTGCCCCGCGCCAGGTGCTGCAACATGAACTGCGCCTAGCCGCTGGTAGCAGCGTCCAAGCCGCAGGCGAAATGGCTGCATCTGAGGCTGGCTGGGCACTGCCCAAAGATGTTCGCTACGGCGTGTGGAATAAAGCCACGAAAGACCCCGCACGCAGTGCGTTGCAGGATGGGGATCGCCTAGAAATTTACCGCCCCTTGCGAGTCGATCCCATGACGGCGCGACGCGAGCGTTTTAAAACCCAGGGCGCGCGTTCAGCCGGCCTATTTGCCCAGCGCAGGCCGGGCGCTAAACCTGGGTACTGACACGCGCAGCCCGCCTGTCGGCTGCGGCTACCAAAGATGCAGGTCTTGGTCTGTGCCTGTCGCATCAGGCGAGGGCGTGTAGAGGCTTAGCTCTGCAAGCATGCCTGGCCACTGCGCCAGCAGCACGCTTCTTTTCAGTAAATCCACCATGCCGATATAGATTTCGGCTGTCAGTTGGAGTTGCAATTGGCGCTGCGGCGCGTCTTGCTCTAACTGTTCTTCAAAATCCACGGTGATCTGCGTCTCGGCGGCCATGCTCAGGCGCACTTGCGTCAACAAAAATGTTTGCAAAGCGGCCTCGGCCTGAGCAGGCTTGGGCTCACGATAAGGGGTCGCGAAATCGCTGCGCTGTAAAAATTCTTCGCGCTTCAAGTCTGCCAACATCGCCTGCGCCTCAGGGCTGTGGTTTTGCGTTTTTTGAGGGTTGGCGGCGGCTGCGCTTTGCAAAGCCAGTTGCTGCTCCAAACGCAAAAGACTAGGAAGCAACTGGCGCAGCAGACGCTGGGTGAACCAAAGTTGGAGCTGCTGCCCCTCGTGCGTATTGATGCGCAGCAAAATGCGGTCGTGAATGGCTTCGTAGCTGGCAGATAGTTGGTGTATGCGCATAGGCCGCTATTGTAGAAAATCAAAAAAGCCAGGCTTGAAATGCGCCCTGCTCTGCCTTATATATCGCCCAGTTCTTATTTTTTGTTGAAGGGGTAGCCCAATGCGAGCCGATAAACTGACAAGTAAATTTCAAGAAGCCCTCAGCGACGCCCAAAGCCTAGCCTTGGGTGCCGACCACGCCTATATCGAGCCAGCCCACTTACTAGCGGCCATGTTGCAGCAACAAGACGGCGCCAAGCCCCTGCTCGAGCGCGCTGGCGTGAACACCGCAGCCCTGCTGCAGGCGGCTCATGTGGCTATGGGCAAATTGCCCCAAGTCAGTGGGCAAGAGCAAATCAGTGTGGGGCGCGATTTGTCCACGCTGCTGCAAGCGACCGAAAAAGAGGCACTCAAACGCGGCGACCAATTCATCGCCAGCGAGCTGTTTTTGCTGGCCCTGGCCGATGCCAAAAGCGATCTGGCCAAAGACGCCAAAGCTGCAGGTTTAACGCGCAAAAGCTTAGAGTCCGCCATTGCAGCCGTGCGTGGTGGCCAAAGCGTGGACAACCCCGAAGCTGAAGGCCAGCGCGAAGCGTTGAAAAAATACACCATCGACCTGACCGAACGCGCCCGCATCGGCAAGCTCGACCCCGTGATTGGGCGCGACGATGAAATCCGCCGCGCCATGCAGGTTCTGCAGCGCCGCACCAAAAACAACCCCGTACTTATCGGTGAGCCTGGCGTGGGCAAAACGGCGATTGTGGAAGGCCTGGCGCAGCGCATTGTGGCGGGCGAAGTGCCCGACAGTTTGCAGGGCAAACGCGTGCTCTCGCTCGATATGGCGGCGCTTTTGGCGGGGGCCAAATACCGTGGCGAGTTTGAAGAGCGCCTAAAAAATGTGCTCAAAGAACTGGCGCAAGACGAAGGCCAAACCATCGTTTTTATTGACGAATTGCACACCATGGTGGGCGCAGGCAAGGCCGACGGCGCGATGGACGCGGGCAATATGCTCAAACCCGCGCTGGCACGCGGCGAGCTGCACTGCGTGGGCGCCACTACGCTAGATGAATACCGCAAATACATCGAAAAAGACGCGGCACTAGAGCGCCGCTTTCAAAAAGTGCTGGTCAATGAGCCTACGGTAGAGGCCACCATCGCCATCTTGCGCGGCCTGCAAGAAAAATACGAAGTGCACCACGGCGTGGACATCACCGACCCCGCCATCGTGGCTGCGGCAGAGCTCAGCCACCGCTATATCAGCGACCGTTTCTTGCCCGATAAAGCCATCGACTTGATTGACGAAGCGGCGGCCAAAATCAAAATCGAGATTGATTCCAAACCCGAGGTCATGGACAAGCTCGAGCGCCGCGTGATTCAGCTCAAAATCGAGCGCGAGGCGCTGAAAAAAGAAAAAGACGAGGCCAGCCAAAAGCGCTTAGAACTGCTGCAGGCCGAGATGCAAACGCTGGAAAAAGAATACGCCGATTTAGAAGAAATCTGGCAAAGCGAAAAAGCTGCCGCCCAAGGCAGCCAGCAAATGCGCGAGGAGCTGGACAAGGTCAAATTCCAGATTGAGGAACTCAAACGCCAAGGCGATTTCAATAAAGTGGCCGAGCTGCAATATGGTCGCCTGCCTGAGCTGGAGAAAAAGCTCAAAGACGCGCAGGCCCAAGAAGCCGCAGGCGAGAAAAAAGCCCACCAACTGCTGCGCACGCAAGTGGGTGCAGAAGAGATTGCCGAGGTCGTCAGCCGCGCCACCGGCATCCCGGTGAGCAAAATGCTGCAGGGCGAGCGCCAAAAATTGCTCACCATGGAAGACAAACTGCACGAGCGTGTGGTTGGCCAAGACGAAGCCATCACCGCTGTGTCCAACGCCATTCGCCGCGCACGCGCAGGGCTGTCTGACCCCAATCGCCCCACGGGTTCCTTCCTGTTCTTGGGGCCTACGGGTGTGGGCAAAACCGAGCTGACCAAGGCGCTGGCGGGCTTTATGTTCGACAGCGAAGAGCAGCTCATCCGCGTGGACATGAGCGAATTCATGGAAAAACACTCGGTGGCGCGTTTAATAGGCGCGCCCCCAGGCTATGTGGGCTATGACGAAGGCGGCTATTTGACCGAAGCCGTGCGCCGCAAACCCTATAGCGTGCTGCTGCTCGACGAGGTTGAAAAAGCCCACCCCGATGTCTTTAATGTGCTGCTGCAGGTGCTAGACGATGGGCGCCTGACCGATGGCCAGGGGCGCACGGTGGACTTTAAAAACACCATCATCGTCATGACCAGCAATATCGGCAGCCACCTGATTCAAAGCATGGTCGGGCAGGCGCACGAAGACATCAAAGACGCGGTCTGGGACGAGCTGAAAAAGCATTTCCGCCCCGAGTTTTTGAACCGCATCGATGAAACCGTCGTCTTCCACGGCCTGGATGCTGCGCACATTGCCCGCATTGCCCGCATTCAACTGGCTACCTTGCAAGCGCGTTTGGCCCAACTGGATTTGGGGCTGGAGGTATCGGAGCAAGCCTTGCAGGAATTGGCCAAAGTTGGCTTTGACCCCGTGTTTGGCGCACGGCCGCTGAAACGCGCGATTCAGCAGCGCATCGAAAATCCGCTCTCGCAAATGCTGCTGCAAGGCCAGTTTGCGCCCAAAGCCACCATCCATGTGGCGGTCGATCCCATCAAAGCGCCGGGAGTATTTCAGTTCAGTTGATGCCCTAGCCCTTCGCTTTCAACCGAGCCGCAAGGCTCGGTTTTTTTATCAGCCTCCATCACCTCCCCATCAGCCACAGCCCATCATTTGCGCAAAATTTGGCACAATATTCGCAAAAAGCGATGGATTTTGTTTATTGTCTCAATATTGGAACAAAATACTCAGAGCCTAGGTCATGTACAGTTTTACGAAGAAATTCTAGGCTGTTTTTTGCAGTTTAACCCAGAAAACCTGCCTGATTCGCTATCAATTTTAAAGCAAAAAAACCTTTAGAAGATGGACGACCTAGGCCATGCCCTCGATCAACAGTCCTTGTTTCTAGCAGCTTATGCGTCAAAAAAAACCGCGTACGGAAAGCCGTGCGCGGTTTTTGGTGCTACTAGCGGTTCTGGACTGGCTTGAACGGGTTGAGGATTGAACGGTGGCCTCGTCGTGTTAAACCAAACTGTCTGCCAGCCGCCGCCGTCTTAAGCCTAGCCCAAGAGGTGCTTAACGCCGTCTTTCTCACCTTCCAGCTCAGCCAAGGTTTTGGCAATGCATTCTTGGCTGAAGGCGTCGATTTCCAAACCTTCGACCAATTTGTATTCGCCACCCTCGCAAGTGACGGGGAAGCCAAACATGGTGTCAGCAGGAATGCCGTATTGGCCGTCTGATGGAATGCCCATAGTCACCCATTTGCCATTGGTGCCCAGCGCCCAGTCGCGCATATGGTCGATGGCAGCGTTGGCTGCTGATGCAGCAGATGACAGGCCGCGCGCTTCAATAATGGCCGCGCCGCGTTTGCCCACGGTGGGCAAGAAGGTGTTGGCGTTCCACTCTTGGTCGTTGATCATCTTGGCTACGCTTTCGCCATTGATGGTGGCAAAGCGGTAGTCGGCGTACATCGTGGGCGAGTGATTGCCCCATACGGTGAGTTTTTCGATATCGGCCACGGCTTTGCCGGTTTTTTCAGCGATTTGGCTGGCAGCGCGGTTGTGGTCCAGGCGCAGCATGGCTGTGAAGTTTTTGCGTGGCAGATCAGGCGCAGATTTCATGGCGATGTAGGCATTGGTGTTGGCAGGGTTGCCGACGACCAAAACTTTCACATTGCGGCTGGCAACAGCGTTCAGGGCTTTGCCTTGGGCGATGAAGATGGCGCCGTTGACGGCCAGCAATTCGGCGCGTTCCATGCCTGGACCACGGGGGCGTGAACCAACCAGCAAGGCGTAATCCGCGTCTTTGAATGCCGTCATCGGGTCATCGTGCGCAGTCATGCCTACCAGCAGGGGGAAGGCGCAGTCTTGCAATTCCATCATCACGCCTTTAAGCGCTTTTTGTGGGCCTTCAACCGGCACTTCCAGCAATTGCAGAATCACGGGCTGGTCTTTGCCCAGCATTTCGCCAGAGGCGATGCGGAACAAGAGGGCGTAACCAATTTGGCCAGCAGCGCCAGTAACGGCTACGCGGACGGGTTTTTTGCTCATGGAAGACTCCTAAGGGACATTAAAAAACAGGGGAAATTTCGCCCAAGATTCTAACGGATGGAACAAGACCGCAAACCCAAAGCCTCCTAGCTGACAGTGCGATTCTTGCCCAGAAGGGATGCACGCTCGGCTAACTTTTGCTGCGCAAAAGTTAGCCTCACCCAGAACAGGATGAATATCAAACTTTGCCGAGTAACAGGTATTCCAGTAATGCCTTCTGTACATGCACTCCTGTTTTGCCTACGGCCACGGGTTTGCGTGCGATTTTGGTTTCGGCCACTCGCTTAGCGCTCGTTTAACTTCTGCCTGGCGGCAGAAGTGAGCCTCACCCAGAACAGGATGAATATCAAACTTTGCCAAGTAACAGGTATTCCAGTAATGCCTTCTGTACATGCATCCTGTTCTCTGCCTCATCCCAAACCACCGATTGCGCGCCATCGATAACCTCGGCGCTGACTTCTTCGCCACGGTGCGCGGGCAGGCAGTGCATAAACAGTGCCTCGGGTTTGGCCTGGGCCATCATGGCCTCGTCCACACACCAAGCGGCAAAGGCTTTTTTGCGCGCTTCGTTCTCGGCCTCGTAGCCCATGCTGGTCCAGACATCGGTCGTTACCAAATCCACCCCACGGCAGGCCTCTAGCGGGCTGCTAAAGTTTTTATAGCTGCTAAGGCAGGTTTTACCGCCTACAGCGGCTAATTGTTCATTGATTTCATAGCCTTTAGGGGTGCTGACATGCACGCTAAAACCCAAAATTTGCGCGGCCTGCACCCAAGTGTTGGCCATATTGTTGCCGTCGCCCACCCAAGCGACCTGAATGCCCTTTAAGTTGTCGGCCAAATTCGGCAGGCTCAAATCACCACGGTATTCGATATAGGTGAACAAATCGGCCAGAATTTGGCAGGGGTGGTATTCATTGGTCAGGCCATTGATGACGGGCACGCGCGAATACTGGGCAAAGCGCTCAATCTTGCTTTGCTCATAGGTGCGAATCATCACGATATCGGTCATGCGGCTGATGACGCGGGCAGAATCCTCTATCGGCTCGCTGCGCCCCAGTTGGCTGTCGCCCGTGGTCAGGTGCACGACTGAGCCGCCCAGCTGGTACATACCCGCCTCAAAGCTGACGCGCGTGCGCGTGCTGGCTTTTTCAAAAATCATGGCCAGGGTGCGGTCGTTCAGCGGCTGGTATTTTTCAAAAGCTTTGAATTTGCGTTTGATGTCCAGCGCACGGGCAAAAATGTGGGCGTATTCGGCCGCCGTGAAGTCGGGGAATTGCAGGTAGTGGCGAGGCGCTGGAATCGGGGTAGAAGGCGACATGATGCGAAATCTAAGAAGATGCGAGGCGGCTGCCCCGCAAGTTGTAAAGCAATAGCCCCGCGCTGCACAGCACGATAGAGGCCACCGTGAGCCAACGCACAGGTTCATGCAAGATGATAAAAGACAAAATGGCCGCCACCACAGGCACCGCGCCCATATAGGCCGAAGCCGTAACCGAGCCGAGTTTTTGCACGCCAAACGAAATCAAAAACACCGCCAACACGCTGACCAGCACGCCCTGATAGCCCATTTGCAAAGCAATTTCAGCCCAGCTGGCCTGCCCCAGCGCCTTTGGTGCGAAAAAATAAATCGGCGTAAAAAGCAAAAAATTCCACCACGGCACGGCTATCAGCAAATCTTTAGGTGCAATCTGCCACGCGCCTATGGCTGTGCTGTAAAAGGCCACCAACACCGCTGCGCCCAACAGCAAAAACGCGCCGCCATGCGCACCGCCATTGCCGCCTAAAAAAATCAACATATTGGCTAGCGCAATCAGGGCAATACCCGCGTATTTGTCGGCGCTGATGCGCTGGCGCCACCACAACCAACAAAAAAATGCCGTCAGCACGGGCAGCAGGCCATTGACGATCACGCCGGCATTGCTGGCGGGGGCGAGCTTCATGCCCCAAAAACTCAGCATCGTGTACGGAAAGCCGCAGGCCAAGGCACACAGCAGGCTGCGCCGCGTAAAGATTGCCGCCCAATCCGCCCGCCGCCAGTAGAGCCAAGGCGCAGTCACCACGGCTGCGGTGGCGAAACGCAAAAAGGTGATATCCCAAGCATTGAGCTGATGCCGCACGCCCCAGCTGGAGGCAATTATCCAGCCCGCCCACTCAAAGGCCACCAACACCATGGCAGCCACGCCTAGGGCGTGGTTGCGGCGCGCAAGGCTGTTGGCCGCTGCATTCGCGCGGTGCTCGGTTTCATGTGATTCAGGTTTCACGCGCTCATCGCTCCGCTGGCCTTCGTCATTCCCGCGTAGAGCGAGAATCCATGACTTTCCCCCTCTCCCTGAGGGAGAGGGGCAGGGGTGAGGGTTGGCATTCGTACAAAAAACCTGGATTCCCGCCTGCGCGGGAATGACGAAATCCTTAAATGGCAGCGCAACTTCCTAGGCATTTTGCAAAAAGTTTTTGATCAGCGGCACCAGCTTGGCGATGATTTCGTCAATCTCGGCCGCGCTGATATTGAGCGCAGGCACCAGACGAATAACCGAATCAGCGGTGACAGAAATCAGCAAGCCCGCTTCGGCGGCCTGCCCCAGCAAAGCGCCGCAGGCTTGGTGCAGCTCTACGCCCACCATCAGGCCTTGGCCGCGTACTTCTTTCACGCCAGCTTCGCCCGACAAGGCACTGCGCAGGCCGTCCATCAGGCGCTCGCCCATGGCGGCAGCGTGTGCCAGCAGGCCTTCTTCTTCCATGATGCGGATGGTTTCCACCCCCGCACGCATGGCCAGCGGGTTGCCGCCAAAAGTGGTGCCGTGGTTGCCAGGCTCAAAAATGTTGGCGGCTTTGGGGCCAGCCACTACCGCGCCAATAGGCACGCCCGAACCCAAACCTTTGGCCAGGGGCATGACATCGGCCTGGATGCCCGCCCATTGGTGCGCAAACCATTTGCCTGTGCGCCCCACGCCGCATTGCACCTCGTCGATCATCATCAGCCAGTCGTTTTGATCGCACAGCTGGCGCACCTGCTGCAAATAATCAGCACGCATGGGGTTGACGCCGCCTTCGCCTTGGATGGTTTCAAAAAACACGGCAGCAATGTCATTGCGGCCTGCGGTGGCGGCTTTCAAAGCCTCGATGTCGTTGAGCGGTACGCGGATAAAGCCTTCGACCAGGGGCTCAAAACCCGCCTGCACTTTGGGGTTGCCGGTGGCGCTGAGCGTGGCAATGCTGCGGCCATGAAAAGCGCGTTCATACACCACCACAAAAGGTTTAGCTATGCCTTTGTTGTGGCCGAATTTGCGCGCCAGTTTCAGTGCGGCTTCGTTCGCTTCTAGCCCCGAATTGCAGAAGAACGCATTCGTCATGCCCGATAGCTCGACCAGCTTGGCCGCCAACTGCTCTTGCAGGGGGATGTGGTAGTAATTGCTGGTGTGGATGAGCTTGGTGAGCTGCTCTTGCAGGGCAGGCACCAGCTTGGGGTGGTTATGCCCCAGGGTATTGACGGCGATGCCGCCCAAAGCGTCCAGATACTCTTTGCCGTTCACATCCCACACGCGGCAGCCCTGGCCGTGCGACAAGGCAATCGGCAGGCGGCCATAGGTGTTCATGACATGGGGGGAGGCGGCAGTTTGGGACATAAGAACACTCGCAAAAAGAAAAGATTTTATCGGGCTAAAACTTCAAAACCACCATGAAGGCCAAAAGCAAAAAGGCGCCAGCGGCGCCTTTGAAAAACCAGTAGCCGCTGCGCATCGTGGGGTCAGATGGGCAGCTAGGCGCCAACGAAGGCGCGACGCAGATAGTACAAACGGTACAGCAAGGAGCGCCTGAGGCAGGGCAACACCGCTGCACGCTGGCCCAGCGGTGCGCTATTAAACGCGCTTGCGGTACTCGCCAGTACGGGTATCGATCTCGATTTTGTCGCCTTGCGCCACAAACAAAGGGACAGCCACTTCAAAACCGGTTTCAATTTTGGCGGGCTTGAGCACTTTGCCTGAGGTGTCGCCTTTAACGGCGGGCTCGGTCCAGGTGATTTCGCGCACCACGCTGGTGGGCAGCTCGATAGAAATGGCTTTGCCGTCGTAGAACACCACTTCGCATTCCATGCCATCAGCCAAGTAGTTCAGCGCGTCGCCCATGTTTTCGGCTTCCACTTCGTATTGGTTGAAGTCAGCGTCCATGAAGACATACATAGGATCAGCGAAATAGCTATAGGTGCACTCTTTATGGTCCAAGATGACTTGGTCCATTTTTTCGTCGGCTTTGAAAACCACTTCCGTGCCCATATTCGAGAGCAAACCCTTGAGCTTCATGCGCACCGTAGCCGCACCACGGCCGCCACGGGCGTATTCGGTACGCAGAACCAACATGGGATCCTTGCCTTGCATGATGATGTTGCCGGCGCGGATTTCTTGAGCGATTTTCATAAATTGCAGCAGTTTGTAAAAAGAAACAATTAGCCTGGCTGGGGCGGCAAAAGCGCTGCGCCAATCAGGGCAAGGGCGAAATTTTAACCGCAGCAAACAGGCAAACTAAAAAACACAAACGATTTAGCCAGTTTAGGCCGTAAAACCTGCCTGATAAGCTATCAATAACATAGCTAAATGACCACGGGCTCAGGCTCTAAACGGATGCCGAAGCGTTCATACACACTGGTTTGTATCGCCCCAGCTAGGGTCATGACCTCGCCGCCTGTACAGGGGTCGGCCTTGCCTCCACGGTTCACCAACACCAGGGCTTGCTTGTCGTACACGCCTGCGCGCCCCATGCTTTTGCCCTTCCAGCCGCAGGCATCTATCAGCCAGCCCGCTGCCAGTTTCACACTGCCGTCTGGCATGGGGTAGTGCACCAGCTTGGGCTCGCGCGCGATGATGTCGGCGCACTGCTCGGCCGTCACCGTGGGGTTTTTAAAAAAGCTGCCCGCATTGCCGATAACAGCAGGGTCAGGCAGCTTGGCGCGGCGAATCGCCACCACCATGTCAAAAATTTGCTGCGCTTGCGCCGCTGCGCTGCCCCCTGCCCCCTCGATCTGCAAAGGCGTTTGCGCCAGCTGGCGCTCTAAATCGGCGTAGCCCAGCACGGGCTGCCATTTTTTCGGCAGGGCAAAGCGCACACGGGTGATCAAGGCTTTGCCCGCCAGCCCCATACGGTCTTGGTGCTTAAACACCGAGTCGCGGTAGCTAAAGCCGCATTGCGCCGCGTCTAAGGTAAATTCTTCGCCCGTGATCAAATGCACGGCGTCTAGCGAGTGAAAACGGTCTTGCAGCTCGACCCCATAAGCACCAATGTTTTGCACGGGCGCGGCGCCCACGCTGCCGGGTATCAGCGCCAGATTCTCTAAGCCCGGCCAGCCTTGCGCCAGCGTCCAGGCCACAAAATCGTGCCAGTTTTCACCCGCACCCGCTTCAACGATCCAGTGCTTGTCGGTCTCGGCCAACAAACGCCGGCCGGCGATTTCGGCTTTCAGCACCAAAGCCTGCACATCGCCCGTGAGCACGATATTGCAGCCGCCACCCAAAATGAATTTCTCGCGCGCTGCCCACACGGGCTCGGTCAGCAGGGCTTGTACATCGGCAGCGCCATGCACCCGCAGCAGGGCATTTGCCCTGGCGGAAATCCCGAAGCTGTTGAGGCCTTGCAAGGCCGTATTGCGCTCTACAATGGGCAAATTCACAAATAAAACCGCTTGAATAAAAGGAAATACTGATGCCTTCTTTTGACACCGTGTGCGAACCCAATATGGTCGAGGTGAAGAATGCTGTGGAAAACACGGCCAAAGAGATCGGCACGCGCTTTGATTTTAAAGGCACGAGCGCGGCCATCGAGCTGAAAGACAAAGAGATCACCTTAACGGGCGACGCCGACTTCCAGCTCGCACAAATCGAAGAGGTTTTGCGCAATAAACTGACTAAACGCAGCGTCGATGTGCGTTTTCTCGACATCGGCAAGGCCGAAAAAATTGGCGGCGATAAGGTCAAGCAAATCGCCAAAGTGCGCTCGGGCATCGAAAGCGAGCTGGCGAAAAAAATCCAAAAAACCATCAAAGAAAGCAAGATGAAGGTGCAAGCGGCCATTCAGGGCGAGAGCGTGCGCATCACCGGTGCCAAGCGCGACGATTTGCAAGCTGCCATGGCCTTGATCAAAAAAGACATCACCGAAGTGCCGCTGGAATTCAACAATTTCCGCGACTAAAGCGCGACGGCGCCTTTGCCTCACATTTTCAATCAGTAGCTCGCTCATATGCCTCCCATCTCTCTCCGCCTCGGCACTTGCCTACTCGCCACTGCCCTGTGTACGGCGGCTAACGCCCAATCTTTGGCGCTGACGGGCATCATGGGCGACAAAGCCCTGATCATGGTGGATGGCGCCAGCCCCAAACTGTTTGCTGCGGGCAGTGCCATAGGCGCAGCTAGGCTGATTAGCGTCAACAAGGCGCAGCACCAGGCCGTGGTGGAGGTGCAAGGCAAAGCCTCCACCCTCAGCATGGGCGCATCTCCCGTCAGTGTCGGCGGTGGCCTCAGCGCGGGAGGGAAACTCATCAACATCCCCATGGGCAGCAACGGCCACTTCTTTACCGACGGCTTCGTCAATGGCCACAGCGTCAAATTTATGGTGGACACGGGTGCATCGGCCATCGCCATTGGTAGGTTCGACGCCGACCGCCTGGGTCTGGATTACAAAAACCGTGGCACCCCCGTCCAAATGGGCACCGCCAATGGGGTTGTCACTGGCCAGCGCATCACGATTGCGCAACTGCGCATCGGCGAAGTTCTGGTGCACGACATCGAAGCCGTGATTGGCCCCAATATGCCCTTTGCCCTGTTGGGTAATAATTTCCTCAGTCGCTTCAACATGCAACGCAATAACGACATGATGGTGCTCGAGAAAACGCGCTAACCCTGACGGGATAAACAGCGGTCCATGGCCTGCAAACCATCAGGCTTAGGCGCTCTTCTTTTAGGAGCTACTCAGGCAGGATTTCCGGCCTAAAAGTCCTAAAACATGCCGAAAAATACCCCAGAAATCAAATAACAATGCTTGTTATTCCAAATTAGGGACAATGACAACAAATAAGTGCCGCATTGTCCCAATAATTGACCCGTCCTAAAATAGCTTGACAGCTAAGCGGGTTGAATCTCAGCCAATTGGCTGGCCAAAGACGCCTGATGAGCCTCATCAGGCGTTTTGTATTTTAGGCTGCTGTGCGGCCTTTCTTCGTTATAAAGTCGCACAGCCTGCTCCACCATCTTTCTGGCTTGCTGCAGGTTTTCTGGTCTGCTCAGCAAGTACTCCGTTTTCAATATGCCGTTGATCCGCTCAGCCAGAGCATTTTGATAACAGTCATAGCCATCGGTCATGGAGCAAGTCACCTCATGCTTGGCGTGCAATTGCTGGTACTGCTCGCTGCAATACTGAATGCCCCGGTCTGAATGGTGGATGAGCCTACCCTTGCTGGTGCGCCCTCTCAAAGCCATTTCATAGGCCTGCTGAACCTCACTGGTGCGTAAGCTCGCATGCACATGCCACCCCACAATCTTGCGTGAGTAAGCATCAGTGACAAAGCTGGCATAAACAAAGCCCTCCTGCCGCGTCGGCAGGTAGGTGATGTCAGCTACCCATACC
>JAMIFN010000122.1:0-11920 GCA_035906235.1 Allobrachymonas sp.
TTTTAGAAAGTGCTTTACTCAGAGATACCTTTAGTGAATCCGCATCCCCGGTTGCGCCCCCGCCACGGGTTCTAGGATGTAAATACCTGGCTGGGCTTTTTCATCGGCGTGGCTGGCGGCCAGTACCATGCCTTCGCTCACGCCAAATTTCATTTTGCGCGGGGCGAGGTTGGCCACCAGTACGGTGAGTTTGCCCACCAAATCGGCAGGCTGGTAGCAGCTGGCGATGCCGCTAAACACATTGCGGGTTTTGGCGCTGCCATCTTGGTTTTTCTCGCCCACATCTAGGGTGAGTTGCAGCAGTTTGGTCGAACCATCGACGGCCTTGCAATCCACAATTTTGGCTATGCGCAGGTCGATTTTGGCAAAGTCGTCAATGCTGATGGTGTCTGCCAGCGGCTCGCCACCTGGGGCATTGGGGTCGATGATGGCCTCGGCTTTTTTTGCAGCTTTAGGCTCTTTTTTTGCTTCGTTTTTGATAGCTGCTTGGGCAGGTTTTTCGGCCAAATCTTCGGATTTGATGCCGAATAATGCGTCTAGCTGCTTGGTATCTACGCGCTGCATCAGGTGTTTGAATTCGCCCATAGCGTGGCCTGCGGGCAGCAGGTTTTGTGCGGCGGCAAAGCTTTGTGCGGGCAAGTTCAGCAGGCCCTCTACCTGCGCGGCCAGCTTGGGCAAGATGGGCGCTAGGTAAATACTCAAGATGCGGAAGGCTTGCAGGCAGAGGGTGCAAACTTCGTGCAGGCGGGTTTCTTGGCCTTCTTGCTTGGCCAGCTCCCACGGTTTGTGCGTATCCACATAGGCGTTGACCAAATCAGCCAGCGCCATGATGTCGCGCACGGCTTTGCCGTATTCGCGCCCTTCGTACTGGGCGGCAATGTTGCTGCCAGCGGCCTGCATCTGCGCCAGCAGGCTTGCGCCTTCGGCATCTAGGCTGCCCAATTTGCCCGCAAAGCGTTTGCTGATAAAACCCGCTGCGCGGCTGGCGATGTTGATGTATTTGCCGACCAAATCGCTATTGACCCGCGCCATAAAGTCGTCGGCGTTGAAGTCTATGTCTTCATTGCGGGCGCTTAGTTTGGCGGCCAGGTAATAGCGCAGCCATTCGGGGTTCATGCCCAGTTGCAAATACTTCAGCGGGTCTAGGCCAGTGCCACGGCTTTTGCTCATTTTCTCGCCGTTGTTTACGGTCAAAAAGCCATGCACAAAAATATTGTCTGGCACTTTGCGCCCCGTAAAGTGCAGCATGGCCGGCCAAAACAGGGTGTGGAAAGTGATGATGTCTTTGCCGATAAAGTGGTATTGCTCTAAATCGGGCTGCGCCATGAAAGCCTCGTAGTCTTGGCCCTGTTTGCCCAGCAGATTTTTCAGGCTGGCCAAATAGCCCACGGGTGCGTCTAGCCAGACATAAAAATACTTGCCCTCAGCGCCGGGAATAGGAATACCAAAATAAGGCGCATCGCGCGAAATGTCCCAATCGCCCAGTTTGGCCTTGCCGTCTTCGCCTATTTCAAACCACTCTTTCACCTTATTGGCGACTTCGGGCTGTAGGCGGCCGCTTTGCGTCCAGCTTTGCAAAAACTCCACGGTGCGCGGGTCAGACAGGGTGAAGAAAAAATGTTCCGAGCTTTTCAGCACAGGCGTAGCGCCAGTGAGTGCCGAGAAGGGATTTTTCAAATCAGTGGGTTGATAGACAGCGCTGCAAACCTCGCAGTTGTCGCCGTATTGGTCTTGTGCGCCGCACTTGGGGCATACGCCTTTGATGTAGCGATCGGGCAAAAACATGCCTTTTTCGGGGTCGAAAAACTGCTCGATGGTGCGGCTTTGAATCAAGCCAGCCTTTTGCAAATCCAAATAAATCGCCTGTGCCAACTCGGTGTTTTCGGGGCTGTGAGTGGAATACCAGTTGTCATGGCTGATGCCAAAGCCGTCTAAATACTGCTGGCGGCCAGCGGCGATTTCGCCCACAAAAGCCTCGGGCGTCACGCCTTTTTTCTCCGCCGCAATCATGATGGGCGCGCCATGCGCATCGTCAGCACCGACAAAATGTACGCGGTTGCCCTGCATTCTTTGATAACGCACCCAAATATCGGCCTGGATGTATTCCATGATGTGGCCAATGTGAAAAGTGCCATTGGCATAAGGCAAGGCCGTGGTGACAAAAAGCGTGCGGAGCGTGGATGAGGGCGCTGGAATGGGCATAAAGACCTAGAGTTTTTAAGTGCAAATGGGGGCGATAAGCTGAGACAATCGCCGCCTAAACCGCCTATTGTAGAAGCCCTAGCCTGAAAGTACTGCCCTATGAACGCCAGCCAAATTGCCACCGCACTTGCCCACCTGATCGACCCGCTGACTGCCCTGCCCTACGCGCACGAGAAAAACATCAGCGCCATTCAATTGCAGGCGGGCAAGCTGAGCTGCCGCATCGCCCTGCCCTATGCCTGCGCCAGCCTGCACCCCGCCATCAAAGCGCAAATCGACGCGGCTTTGCTGGGTATGGCGGGCGTGCAAGTGGCCGATGCCCAGCTGCACACCGCCATCATCGCCCACGCTATCGCCCAGGGTGCGCCCCTCATCCCCGGGGTGCGCAATCTCATCGCCGTGGCCTCGGGCAAAGGGGGCGTGGGCAAAAGCACCACTGCCGTGAATTTGGCCTTGGCCTTGCAGTACGAAGGTGCCAAAGTGGGTTTGTTAGATGCCGATATCTACGGCCCCAGCCTGCCGCATATGCTCAGCGTCAGCGCCAAGCCTGAGCTGAACGCCGACAAAATGATGCTGCCGCTGCGCCCCTATGGCCTGCAGATGAACTCCATAGGCCTTTTGATTCCACCCGAGAAAGCCAGCGCCTGGCGCGGCCCCATGGCCACGGGCGCGCTCGATCAATTGCTGAAACAAACCCTGTGGGACGATTTGGATTACCTCATCGTCGATATGCCGCCGGGCACGGGCGATATTCAGCTGACCATGGCGCAACGCGCCCCTGTCACGGGCGCGGTCATCGTCACCACGCCGCAGAATGTGGCGCTGCTCGATGCCGTCAAAGGCATCAACCTATTTCAAACCGTGCGCACGCCGATTTTGGGCGTGATTGAAAACATGGCCGTGTACACCTGCAGCGCCTGCGGCCAGACAGCGCATATTTTTGGCCAAGAAGGCGGGCAAAAGTTGGCCGATGGCGCGGGCTGCGAAGTGCTAGGCCACATGCCGCTGAAACCCGCCATTCGCGCACAAGCCGACGCGGGCGTGCCCACCGTGGCGCAGGACGCCAATAGCGAGGAGAGCCGCCTCTACCGCGACATGGCACGCAAAATTGGCGCCAAGGTGGCGCTGCTGGGCAAAAACTACAGCGACAAATTCCCCACGATCAGCACGCAATAGCCCTTCACCCCACCCCTGCCCTGTCATGACCATCCCACCTATCCCCCAACGCCCACTGGGAAAATCTGGCCTCACCGTGCCTGCCATCAGCCTAGGCACCATGACTTTTGGCGAACAAGTGGGTGAAGCCCCCGCCCACGCCATGATGGACAGGGCGCTTGAGCGCGGCGTAAACGCTATGGATACGGCCGAGATGTATGCCGTGCCGCCGCGTGCTGAGACCTATGGAAAAACCGAAGCCATCATCGGCAGCTACTTTGCCGCCCACCCAGGCAGGCGTGCCCAGTGGCAGCTAGCCAGCAAAATCGCCGGCCCTGGGCGCATGGCCTATATCCGTGGTGGCAGCAACGATATGGGCGCAGCCACTTTTGAAATCGCCTGTAACGACAGCTTAAAACGCCTGCAAACCGATTACCTCGACCTGTATTACATCCACTGGCCCAATCGCTTGGTGCCCATGTTTGGCGAGGCTTATTTCAAAGTCGAAGATGCCGCCAGCCGCGCTGGCATTGATTCCATGCACGAACAGTTGGAAGGCCTGACGCGCTTGGTAAAAGCAGGCAAGGTGCGGGCGATTGGTTTATCGAACGAAACGCCCTGGGGCGTGATGCATTTTTTGCGCCTGGCACGCGAACACGGCCTAGAGAAAATTTGCTGCGTGCAAAACGCCTATTGCCTCAGCAATCGCGTGCCCGATAACGGCCTAGACGAAGTGCTGCACCACGAAAACATCGCGCTGATGGCGTATTCCCCCTTGGGCTATAGCGCCCTATCGGGCAAGTACAACGCCATGGGGCTGGATGCAGCCAGCACCCCGCCCGGGCGCATCGCCGATTACCCCAGCGTGCGCGTGCAGCGCTGGGCACGGCCTGAGGCATTAGAAGCCGCCCGCCGCTACGGGGCGCTGGCGCAAAAACACGGGCTAACACTGGTGCAATTGGCGCTGGGTTTTGTCTATCACAGCCCCAAAGTCACCTCCACCATCATCGGCGCATCAAACATGGCGCAGCTCGATGAAAATCTGGATGCTTGGGGCACGCAGCTCACGCCTGAAATTTTGGCCGAGATCGATGCCATCCGCTGGCAACTGCGCGACCCGGCGCAATAAAACCCCAGCAGAAAAACGCCATGCAAGACGAAGATTTAGCCCCCCTGCCCGACATTGCCCTAGGGCTTTACCGCCACTACAAAGGTGGCGAATACGAGGTGCTGGGCGTGGTGCGCCATAGCGAAACGCTGGAAGCGCTGGTACTCTACCGCGCCCTTTATGGGCAGATGGGCTTGTGGGTGCGGCCTGCGGCCATGTTTATCGAATCGGTTTGTATCGAGGGGCAAAACCGTTTGCGATTTGAGAAAATAGACGAAGCTGAAGAAGCCCGAAAAGCTAAAAAACCCACAAAAATCGCTTAAAAAAACATAGCAGCTCAGGCAGGTTTTCTAGCCTATATTGCCAAAACAATCATTAAAAAATCATCAAAAACCAATAGCAAAAGCTAATTATCCCAAGATTTAGCCTAATTGACAAAAATACCCGGGTATTAGTGCGCTATTTGGAATAATAAAGCTAGGGGAAGCCTTTACCTTTGTGGCGGCTAGCACAGCACTACCACGGTCCATGCCCCATCAGGTGATCGTGCAAAAGTACACGACCATCGGCCAACTCTTCGATATGGCCGGACTCGCTAAACACTTTCATCACACGGCTGACCATCTCACGGCTAGCGCCCACGGTTTTGGCGATGTCTTGGCGCGACACTTTGTCGGCAATGACCAATTGCTCATCGTCATTGCGGCTGGCCATCTCTATCAGCGTTCGCGCCACGCGGCCATACACATCCAAAAGCGCTAGGCTTTCAATTTTGTGATCGGCGCTGCGCAGACGCCTTACCAAAGAACGCATCACCGCATCGGCGAATACGCTACTGTCATTCAGACAGTGCAAAAACGCCTGCCGCCCAAGAACCAGCACATCCAACTGCCCATCTGCGCTAACGGTGGCCGAATGCGGCTCGCCATCGATCAGACTCATCTCGCCAATGCAATCCCCTGCGCCTAGGCGCGCCAAAATTACCTCGCGTCCCATTTCATTGCTCATGATCACCCGAGCACGGCCTGACAAAACAATGTAGAAGGCAGCGCTGGTGTCGCCCTGTTTCACAATGGCTTCCGCGCGCTTAAAGCGTTTTTTGACCACTGTATCCGCAACCAATTGCGCCTGTTCAGGTGGTAACAAGGCAAAAAGGGGGACGCGACGAATAAGATCTAAATTGGAGATGATGGCCATACAACACGCAGGTTAAGGACAAATGCCGCCCAAACAAGGGAAAACGGAAAAAGTCAGAGTGGCGCCTAAGCTATAGTCGAGCCTAACACACCGTGCGCGGGCTTGCCCTGAAAACACGGGGATCTTTTTACCGTTTAAACGCCCATTTGATATGAAACATGCAAAAGTCCTCATCCTCGGCTCTGGCCCTGCTGGTTACACCGCCGCCGTGTACGCTGCCCGCGCCAACCTCAATCCCGTCCTCGTTACCGGCCTCGAACAAGGCGGCCAGCTGATGACCACGACCGAGGTGGACAACTGGCCAGCCGACGCCCAAGGCGTACAAGGCCCCGATTTGATGCAGCGCTTTATGGCCCACGCCGAACGCTTTAAAACCGAAATGCTGTTTGACCAAATCAGCAGCGTGGATTTGTCCCAGCGCCCCTTTACGCTAACAGGCGATAGCGGCCAATACAGCTGCGACAGCCTGATTATTGCCACCGGCGCATCGGCCAAATACTTAGGCCTGCCCAGCGAAGAAGCCTTTAAAGGCCGCGGCGTCTCAGCCTGCGCCACTTGCGATGGTTTTTTCTACCGCGATCAGACCGTGTGCGTGGTAGGCGGCGGCAACTCGGCTGTCGAAGAAGCGCTGTATTTGTCGAATATCGCCAGCAAGGTGTATTTGGTGCATCGCCGCGACAAATTTCGCGCCGAACCGATTTTGGTGGACAAGCTGATGGACAAGGTGAGCGAGGGCAAAATTGTGCTCAAAACCTTCTTCCAGTTAGACGAAGTGCTAGGCGACCAAAGCGGCGTGACTGGCATCCGCATCCGCAGCACCCAAGATGAAGCCCAAACCGAAGATCTGGCATTGCAAGGCGCGTTTATCGCCATTGGCCACCACCCCAATACCGATATTTTTGCGGGTCAGCTGGACATGGAACACGGCTATATCAAAACCCAGGGTACAGGCGCGGGCAGCTTTGCCACCATGACCAGCGTGCCCGGTGTCTTTGCCGCAGGTGATGTGCAAGACAGTATCTACCGCCAGGCGATTACCAGCGCTGGCACGGGCTGCATGGCCGCACTGGATGCGCAGCGCTTTTTGGAGCAGCAAGAGGGGTAAAGCTAAGGAAGCTTTGCAACCCTTTGTGGATGCTGGCGCTTGAGCCTCAGGATGGGATACGAGGCCAAAAAATGAACCCTAGCGGGTATCCTGGTGAGTTTTTTCAACAAAGTTGCCCGCCTGATGCTGAGATGCCAGCGCCGAAAGGGGCTTGTGCAGAGCGTCCCTCAAAATAAGTAAGGCCAAAAGGAGTCTCCCAAAATGAAAAATCCTGCCCTTAGGCAGGATTTGGCTGTGTTCAGCAAGCCGGGGTTACATCCCTCCGCGCAGCGCCCGCATGATGTTGCCGCCACCCGCTGCCGCACCGCCATTGCTGGCGGTTTGGACAAATCCCCCTGCCGCGCCCGTAGGTACAACTGCCGCCGTGCCTACCGCTGCAGCGCCACCGGGGGCAGAACCTGCGGCATACAGCCCCGTGCTACCACCTTCAATCCATAGCCGCAGGCGCTCGGCGTCGCCACGGCGCTGGGCGCTGTCGGCTGCGTCTAGCAAGACCATGACCACGCTACGCCCACCCATTTGGGTTTGCAGCACCATGCAGCGCCCTGCCTCGCGGATATAGCCCGTCTTTTGCAAATCGATGGGCCATGCCCCACCGCGCACCAAGGCGTTGCTGTTGTGGTATTGCAATAAGCGACCATCCACACTGTCCACAGCATATTCTGGCGAAGTGGAATAAGTGCGCAGCGTGGCATCTTTGGCGGCATGCGCCACCAGCAAGGCCAAATCATGCGCACTGGACTGGTTTTCGCTGGACAAACCCGTGGGGTCAGCATAGCGCGTGTTCTTCATGCCCAAATCCTGGGCTTTTTGATTCATATAGCGAACAAAATTGTAGGTGCCGCCAGGAAAGGTTCGAGCCAACGAATGAGCAGCGCGGTTTTCGCTGCTCATCAATGCCAGCAGCAGCATCTGTCCGCGCGAGAGCGTGGTGCCCACCTTCAGGCGTGAGGAGCTGTTTTTGAGGTGGTCTACATCGTCTTCGCTGATGCAGATGGCTTCATCCATCGGCAAATTTGCCTCTGATATCACCACAGCCGTCATCAATTTGGTTATCGACGCGATGGGCAGCACCGCATTTTCGTTTTTGCTGTAAAGCACCTCTTGCGTTTTGGCATCCATCAGGTAGCCCACACTGGCGCTCAGCCCCACAGGATCGGCCGCGTATTGCAGGCCAGACCTCTTGCCCCAGCTGGTGGCGGCAGCGCCCCCAATCGGCGCAGCAGCCCCAGCATCGTCCTCATCCCCAACCTGACTCATTCCAGCCAGTGCCAATTGCGCCCGTCGTACTTCGCGGATGTTCGCCTGTTGCTCGGTATGCGCAGAGGCGATGCCCGCACGCGTACTGGCCAGCTCCACCTGGGCGGTTTCGCTCAAGCGGTTTGCAGGCTTCTTCTGTTTCTCGGCTCGAGCATGTTTGAGCGAAACTTTTTCTGCCGATTTCTTGTTCGGCGTTTTGCCTGCTTTAGCGCTCAGTTTGCTGCTGTTTTTTTTGTGACCATGATTTTCGGCCGTGCTCTTGGCTTTGCTCTTGACTTTGCTCTTGGCTTTGCCTGCACTGTGCTCAGCCTTATTGGCTTTATCCACCTGCTTACCTTTGGCCCACGCCGCAGAAGGGGCTTGTAGCAAAAAAAGCGCGACAGCAGCAGCAAGCACGGCGCTGCGCCAGGGTTGAGCCATCCAAGTTTTGATCTTCGTTTGCATACTGCGTGCACCTCTCCGTTTAGCGCCAACAAGCTTCATAATTCCAGCTATCATTTTTGCATTATAAAAAAAATTTCATGAGATCAATCACTTGTACGCATATCCTTCAAACAAAATGTCCATTTTGTGGTAAACCCCTAGGCCACTGCTGCCCAGCATAGCCTAGGCCCCAGTGCCTGATTTGACAAAAATTTCAGTCTCGGCGCCTCGTTTCTATAATGCAAGCCAAATCGGCGGGGGCGAAGCAGCTGCAATCCTCCCACCTTGCTTTTAAATTTTGATATTTTGCGAAAGAATGTCCATGAAACCTGCCCGAGTAGCTCTTATTTGCATAGCATCTACCCTGCCTTTTTTAACGGCCTGTGCGCCCATTATTTTGGGTGGCGCAGCTTTAACGGGTATGGTCGCCAGCGATAGGCGCACTTCTGGCTCGCAGCTCGAAGACCAAGGCATCGAGATGCGTGCCTCGGCCCGCATCCGCGAACAACTGCCCGAGCGCAATCACATCAACACCAGCAGCTATAACCGCCGCCTGCTGCTAACAGGTGAAGTGCCCACCGAAGCGCAGCGCCAACAAGCCGAGCGCATCGCCCAAGGCGTAGAAAATGTGGCGCAGGTCTATAACGAACTGGCCGTTATGCCCAACTCGGGCATCAGTAACCGCAGCGGCGATACTTTGGTCACCACCCGCGTCAAATCCGCATTGGTTGATGCCAAAGACCTGTATGCCAACTCCGTCGTCGTCACCACCGAGCGCAGCGTGGTTTACCTGATGGGGCGCGTCACGCAACGCGAATCAGCGCGCATTGTGGACATTGCCGCCACCACCAAGGGCGTGTTCAAGGTGGTGAATTTGATGGAAATCATCAGCGAAGAGGAAAAATCCCGCACCCTTCCCCAGCCTCCCGCACCTGCCAAGACAGCCTTTACGCCCGACCCCAATGCGGTAAGCAAGCCTATGCCACCAGCCGTACCCTACAACCCGCCAGCACAACGAGACACGCAAGCGCCCGCGCCTGTAGAGATTCGCCCTGTTGCGCCTACTTACTAAAACCGCCTGCTACCAAACGCTTAGCCTTTATGAAAATCGCTGTTCAAATTTTGGATGAACGCCTGCGCCAGCAATTACCCGCTTACGCCACCGCTGGCAGCGCAGGCTTGGATTTACGCGCCTGCATCCCCGCTGCCATGGCTTTGCAGCCTGGGCAGTGCGAACTGATTCCCACAGGCATAGCCGCGCACATTGCAGACCCAGGCTATGCGGGCATGATTTTGCCGCGCTCAGGTTTGGGGCATAAACACGGCGTCGTGCTGGGTAATTTGGTCGGCTTGATCGATTCGGATTACCAAGGCGAGCTAAAAGTCAGCCTGTGGAATCGTGGGCAGACGGCCTATACTTTGCAGCCCCTAGAACGCATGGCGCAGCTGGTTATCGTGCCTGTTTTGCAAGCACAATGGGAAGTGGTGGATGACTTTACCGCCAGCGCCCGCAGCACAGGCGGCTTTGGCTCTACGGGCAGTTAAAAACTGAATAAACCTAGGCTTGTCAAGGTAAAGCCGTAGTTTCCCCCTTGTTTTTGCCCTCGCGCAAACCATTTAGCAGCCAGCGCCCTACAATCCGCGCCAATTCCTAGGCCTGCAATGCCCTAGCCTCCTCACCGCTTTATCGGGAGTTTGAACCTTCATGGACTTGAGCTTTTCTGCTGTATTCGATGCCTTAGCCGCTTTTTTCAACGGCGGCCTGGGGCAATTTGCATGGTGGCAAGTGCTGCTGATTACCTTGGGGCTGACGCACATCACCATTGCCTCGGTCACGATTTATTTGCACCGCAGCCAAGCGCATCGCGCCTTGGATTTACACCCTGTCGTCGCGCATTTCTTCCGTTTTTGGCTGTGGATGACCACGGGCATGGTCACGCGCGAATGGGTGGCCATTCACCGCAAACACCACGCCCGCTGCGAAACCGAAGACGACCCGCACAGCCCTGTTACCAAGGGCATCAAAACCGTATTCTGGAGGGGCGCTGAGCTCTACCGCGCCGAAGCCAACAACGCCGAGACCATTGCCCGTTTCAAACACGGCACACCTGACGACTGGCTAGAAAACCACATCTACAGCCGCTACCCCATCTTGGGCGTTAGCCTGATGATGATTGTCAATTTGGCCGTTTTTGGCGCTTTGGGGCTGACGGTTTGGGCGGTGCAAATGATCTGGATTCCGCTCTGGGCAGCAGGCGTCATCAACGGCATAGGCCACTGGTGGGGTTACCGTAATTTTGAATCGCAAGACAGCGCCACCAATATTTTTCCTTGGGGGATTTTGGTCGGCGGCGAAGAACTGCACAACAACCACCACACCTATGCCACCAGCGCCAAATTCAAAGTCAAACCTTATGAGTTTGATATTGGCTGGGTCTATATCTGTGCCCTCGAAAAAGTAGGCTTGGCGCATGTGAAAAAAGTACCGCCCAAAATGGAGTTAGGCGAATTGCAAGCCAGCGCCACCGGCCGCACTTTAGAAGGGCTGATCGCCAACCGCTACGAAATCATGGCGCAATACGCCCAACAAATGCGCTTCGCCTGCGGCCAAGAAATGCAAGCCTTGCAAGCCAAGGGCGCAGATTTATCCGCCATCAAAACCGCCAAGCGCTGGCTGCACCGCGACGATGCCCGCATCCCAGCTGCGGCGCTGGCCGATTTACAAAAAGCGCGTAGCGAACACCCCGTGCTCGACAAAATGGCCTGTATGCGCGATGAGCTGCAATCCTTCTGGAGCAATACCAGCGCCAACCGCGAGCAGCTGATCGTGGATTTGCAAGCTTGGTGTCAACGCGCCGAAGCCAGCGGCATCGATGCCCTGCGCCAGCTTTCACACCAGCTTAAATCCGTACGCGCTTAAGCATCACTGGTGCGCCGCAGAGTGACCCGTCCTAAAATAGCTTGACAGCTAAGCGGGTTGAATCTCAGCCAATTGGCTGGCCAAAGACGCCTGATGAGCCTCATCAGGCGTTTTGTATTTTAGGCTGCTGTGCGGCCTTTCTTCGTTATAAAGTTGCACAGCCTGCTCCACCATCTTTCTGGCTTGCTGCAGGTTTTCTGGTCTGCTCAGCAAGTACTCCGTTTTCAATATGCCGTTGATCCGCTCAGCCAGCGCATTTTGATAACAGTCATAGCCATCGGTCATGGAGCAAGTCACCTGATGCTTGGCGTGTAATTGCTGGTACTGCTCGCTGCAATACTGAATGCCTCGGTCTGAATGGTGGATGAGCCTACCCTTGCTGGTGCGCCCTCTCAAAGCCATTTCATAGGCCTGCTGAACCTCACTGGTGCGTAAGCTCGCATGCACATGCCACCCCACAATCTTGCGTGAGTAAGCATCAGTGACAAAGCTGGCATAAACAAAGCCCTCCTGCCGCGTCGGCAGGTAGGTGATGTCAGCTACCCATACC
>JAMIFN010000123.1:0-8039 GCA_035906235.1 Allobrachymonas sp.
CACCAAGAACCGGGGATCATTCCCCAGCGATGATGCGCTGCTGAAATTGTTCTATCTGGCTTTGGCCAACATAGCCAAGAAATGGACGATGCCGCTCAGAGACTGGAAGGCGGCATTGACTCGGTTTACTATCCAGTTTGAGGAGAGGATGCCAAAGTCTTAACAATCGCCCCGTTTACACAAAATTCGGGACACCCTCCCTCCTGAAGAGGCTTTTTCTAGTGCGGCGCTAGTGCTCCCACAACTTACTGGACATTGGGGTCAAGTGTCAGGCGACTATCGGGTCAGTCCCAGTCGCTTTCGCCCTCCGCACAGATTCATTCTAAAGGATTCTTGCTATGTTGACCATCCATAAAGACCGAGACGACATCACCCCAGCCCTGCGCGAGCTGCTGGGCAAGCTGAGTGACTTTAGCGAGCCGATGGAGGGTATAGGTCAAGCCTTAAAAGGGCGCATCAGTGGCCGCTTTGAAACGAAAACCGACCCCAACGGGCAGGCTTGGCATCCGTGGGTAGAAAGCACCAAAAAATCCTACCCCTATCCAGGCACCAAGGCTGCAAAGGGCATAGAAGGCGCTGGTAATGGCAGCTTGCTAGATCGCTACGGCCACATGCTCAAGGATTTAAATTACCAGCCTGGCCAAAACGAGGTGGTGGTGGGCTTCGCACATGATTACGCCGTTCATCACGAATACGGAACACATAAGATGCCACGGCGCGGCCTGATTTTTGCCGATCCACAAAGCGAAACCCTTAGCCACGATGACGAGCAGGCGGTTATCGACACCATCAATGACTGGCTGGCCTTAGCCTAAAATCGCACAAAGCAAAGCACAAAAAAACCTGCAAAGCCAAAACCTTGCAGGCCGCAAAAAGTGAAACGGCGTTTCACTTCCCGTCCCGATAAATCCCGCCCAATCCCATTGAGTCCCGTATTTATCGCGCTTTTTTGTCTTTGTTTATCTCACTCCCTTTCAAAATTAGGCAACGAAGATCCGCCTGCTTCATGCATCATAACTGAGCGTTTTTTCATTCACTCTCAACGAATCCGCACATCCAAACCATTTAGGCAAATCTAACACTTGGCTGTCGCCCCTTCTGTAATGACCCACTACCATCAAAAAGTGAGCTGCTTAGGCAGGTTTGGCGGCTTAAAACGCGGATTTGGCACTGAAAAATGAGGTTGCGGGGCACGCCCGCAATGACAAAACCTCTTATCAGCGTTCCGAAATACATGGATGCTGCGACTGCGCGCAGCATGACAGGTCAAACTCGTCATGCAGGCAGAAGCTGTCATCCAACAACCCCTCACCCTGCCCTCTCCCTCGGGGAGAGGGGAAATACCTCGATTACGACCTGACACGGGAGTAACGAGCTGGCACAAAAAAGCCACCGCGAACGGTGGCTTTGAGTAGCGCAGGCAAAAAAGCGAAACGCTTATTTTTTGTCGCGGAATTTGCGCAAAGCAGCAATTTGCGCAGCCATGACTGCCAGCTCTGACGACGCGCGGGCGAAGTCGAGTTCGCTTTTGGCATTTTTCAGGGCTTCTTCGGCGGCCAGCTTGGCTTCATTGGCTTTTTGCTCGTCCAGGTCTTGGCCGCGCACAGCGGTGTCAGACAAGACGGTGACATGGTCGGGCTGCACTTCGAGCAAGCCACCAGCAACAAAGACGAATTCTTCTTTGCCGTCGGCGGTTTCGATGCGTACCGAGCCAGGTTTGATGCGGGTAATCAGCGGGGTGTGCTTGGGCAAAATGCCCAGCTCGCCAGATTCGCCCGGCAGCGCCACAAATTTGGCGTCGCCCGAGAAAATCAGCTCTTCGGCGCTGACCACATCGACACGAATGGTGTTCATGTTTTTCCTTTCAGATTTCGGGCGCTAAGGGCCAGTAGCCGCAGCCACGGCCTTAGCACCTGGAATCAATTAGGCCATTTTCTTGGCTTTTTCGAAGGCTTCGTCGATGGTACCGACCATGTAGAAGGCTTGCTCTGGCAGGTGGTCGCACTCGCCTTCAACAATCATCTTGAAGCCACGGATGGTTTCGGCCAATGACACATACTTGCCAGGCGCGCCGGTAAAGACTTCGGCGACATGGAAGGGCTGTGACAGGAAGCGTTGGATTTTGCGTGCGCGGGCAACAATGAGCTTGTCTTCAGGCGCCAATTCGTCCATGCCCAAGATGGCGATGATGTCGCGCAGCTCTTTGTAGCGTTGCAGCGTGCCTTGCACGGTACGCGCTACGCTGTAGTGCTCTTCGCCAACGATCAGCGGGTCGAGCTGACGGCTGGTTGAATCGAGTGGGTCCACCGCAGGGTAAATACCCAAAGAGGCGATTTCACGCGAGAGCGCAACCGTAGAGTCCAAATGCGCGAAGGTGGTAGCGGGTGATGGATCGGTGTAATCATCCGCAGGTACATAAACCGCTTGGATCGAAGTGATCGAGCCTGTTTTGGTAGAGGTAATGCGCTCTTGCAGGCGGCCCATTTCTTCGGCCAGGGTAGGCTGGTAGCCTACGGCTGAAGGCATACGGCCCAGCAAGGCGGATACTTCGGTACCGGCCAAGGTGTAGCGGTAGATGTTATCCACAAAGAACAGAACATCACGGCCTTCGTCGCGGAAAGATTCGGCCATGGTCAGGCCAGTCAGGGCTACGCGCAAACGGTTGCCTGGGGGCTCGTTCATCTGGCCGTAAACCATGGCGACTTTTGATTCAGACAGGTTGTCGCTGTTAACAACGCCCGCGTCCATCATCTCGTGGTAGAAGTCGTTGCCCTCGCGGGTACGCTCGCCCACACCAGCAAATACCGACAAACCGCTATGCGCTTTGGCGATGTTGTTGATGAGTTCCATCATGTTCACGGTTTTGCCTACACCGGCACCACCGAATAGGCCCACCTTGCCGCCTTTGGCGAAGGGGCAGATCAAATCGATAACTTTGATGCCCGTTTCCAGCAGCTCTTGTGAAGGAGACAGCTCGTCATAGGCAGGCGCTTTACGGTGAATAGGCGCAGTTTTTTCTTGCGATACGGGGCCGCGTTCGTCGATAGGCGCACCCAGTACATCCATGATGCGGCCGAGTGTGGCTTTACCAGTGGGTACGCGAATGGCGTCACCGCTATTGCTCACCACCATGCCACGGCGCAGGCCGTCAGAGGAGCCCAGGGCAATGGTACGCACGATACCGTCGCCGAGTTGCTGTTGCACTTCCAATGTCAGGGTTGAACCTTCCATTTTCAGGGCGTCGTAAATTTTGGGCATCTGGTCACGGGGAAATTCCACATCCACTACCGCGCCGATACACTGAACAATCGTTCCTTGAGCCATTTTCGTTTGCTCCACTTAAAGTTAATTCGATTAAACCGCTGCCGCACCCGCGACGATTTCCGAAAGTTCTTTCGTAATCGCAGCTTGACGGGTTTTGTTGTACACCAGCTTCAATTCGTTGATGACATTGCCAGCGTTGTCGGTTGCCGCCTTCATGGCCACCATACGCGCTGATTGCTCAGACGCCATATTGTCTGCAACAGCCTGGTACACCAAGGATTCGATATAGCGCTTGAGCAGCTCATCGATCACGGTGGGGGCGTCGGGTTCATAGATGTAATCCCATGAATGCCCAGTGCCGCCAGCGGCCAACTCATCTTGCGACAGAGGCAAGAGTTGTTGAATCACAGACTCTTGCTTCATGGTGTTGATGAATTTGGTGTAGCACACATGAATGGCACGCAGCTCGCCGCGCTCGTACATATCGAGCAGGGTTTTGACTGGGCCTATCAGTTTTTCCAAATGCGGCGTGTCGCCCATTTGCGTGACTTGTGCCAGCACGGGCGCACCCATGCGGTTCAAAAAGCCCAAACCTTTGCCGCCCATGGCCACAGCCACAGACTTGGCGCCAGCTTGCTGGTTCTCTTTGAGCTTATTGGTTAGCGCACGCAAAATATTGGTGTTCATGCCACCGCACAGCCCTTTATCGGTGGTGATGAGGATAAAGCCTTCAGCCTTGGCCTCATTTTTCACCATAAAGGGGTGTACATACTCGGGGTTGGCCTGCCCTAAATGGGCGGCCATGGTGCGGACTTTTTCGCTATAGGGACGAGCGGCACGCATCCGGTCTTGCGCTTTGCGCATTTTGGATGCCGCCACCATCTCCATGGCTTTGGTGATCTTCTTGGTGTTTTCCACCGATTTGATCTTGCCGCGTATTTCCTTACCTGCTGCCATCGTATGGGCTCCTTATCGTGGCCTTACTCGATTTCAAGCAAATGACTTTTTGAAAGTTTCAATGGCTTTCTTGAGTTCTGCTTCGTCAGCACCTGCTTTGTCGAAAGCTTTATTGGCTTCGAGGCGTTCGAGCAGAGCGCCGTAGCTGGTTTTGAGGAATTGGTGCAGACCTGTTTCAAACGCCAAGACGCGCTTGACTTCGATGTCGTCGAGGAAGCCGTTATTAGCGGCAAACAAAGACGCACCCATCAAGCTAGCGGGTAGCGGACTGTATTGGGCTTGTTTCAGCAGCTCAGTTACACGCGCACCACGGTCAAGCTGTTTGCGGGTGGCTTCATCCAAATCAGAAGCAAACTGCGCAAAGGCCGCCAATTCACGGTACTGTGCCAAATCGGTACGGATACCGCCGGACAGGCCTTTAACCAATTTAGTCTGCGCGGCACCACCTACGCGAGAAACTGAGATACCGGCGTTAATCGCAGGACGCACACCGGCGTTAAACAGGCTGGTTTCCAGGAAAATCTGGCCGTCAGTGATCGAGATCACATTGGTAGGAACGAAGGCGGAGACATCGCCCGCTTGCGTTTCAATAATCGGCAAGGCCGTAAGCGAGCCTGTTTTGCCTTTGACTTCGCCTTTGGTGAAAGCTTCAACATAGTCGGCATTCACACGCGCTGCGCGTTCGAGCAAGCGGCTGTGGAGATAAAAGACATCGCCGGGGAAGGCTTCGCGGCCTGGTGGGCGACGCAGCAGCAGCGATACTTGGCGGTAAGCTACGGCTTGTTTAGACAGATCGTCATACACAATCAGCGCGTCTTCACCGCGATCGCGGAAGTACTCGCCCATGGTGCAGCCTGAGTAGGCGGACACATATTGCATGGCGGCCGATTCAGACGCTGGCGCGGCCACAACGATGGTGTAGTCCATGGCACCAGCTTGTTCCAGCGCGCGCACCACATTTTTAATGGACGAGGCTTTTTGGCCAATCGCCACATAAACGCAGGTCACATTTTGGCCTTTTTGATTGATGATGGCATCAATCGCAACGGCAGTTTTACCGGTTTGGCGGTCACCAATGATCAGCTCGCGCTGACCACGGCCTACGGGAACCATGGCATCGATAGACTTCAAGCCCGTTTGCATAGGCTGATCTACAGATTGACGCGCGATTACACCAGGAGCAACCTTCTCGATTACATCGGTCATTTTGGCGTTGATCGGACCTTTGCCGTCGATAGGCTGACCCAAGGCATTGACCACACGGCCAATCAGCTCGGGGCCCACAGGCACTTCCAAGATGCGGCCTGTGCATTTAACGGTTTGGCCTTCGGCGATGTGCTCGTATTCGCCCAAGATTACCGCGCCTACAGAGTCGCGTTCCAGGTTGAGCGCCAAGCCAAATGTGGGCTGACCATCGGCGGTTTTGTTGAATTCCAACATCTCGCCTTGCATCACATCAGACAAGCCGTGCACGCGCACGATACCGTCAGTGACCGACACCACAGTGCCTTGGTTACGAATATCGCTTTGAGCAGCTGAGCCCTCAATACGCGACTTGATCAATTCAGAAATTTCTGCCGGGTTGAGTTGCATAGCTGCGCTCACTTCCTTCAATGTCTTTTTAGGCGCTGCTGGCGTTTAGGCCAACAGCGAGGTTTTCATCTGTTCCAGGCGGGCTTTGACGGAGGTGTCTAGCACTTCATCGCCAACGACCACGCGGATGCCGCCTATCAGCTCAGGATCCAAGCTGACATGGGCGTTGAGCTTGCGCGCAAAACGCTTTTCCAAAGCTGCGACGGTATCGCTCAGCGCCTGGCTATCCAGCGCAAAAGCGCTGAAAATTTGGGCATCTGACACACCGGCGCCAGCGTTTTGCAGCGCACGAAATTGCAGCGCAATCTCGGGCAAAGCCGCTAAGCGCTTGTTATCGATCAGCGCCGCGACAAAATTTTGTGCTTTGCTGTCCAAGCTAACCTTGGCCGCTGCGGCCAAAGTGTTGGCAATATCTGCAGGCTGGGTTTTGGGGTGCGCCGCGTATTGCTGCATCTCGTTTTGAGCGGCAACAAAAGCAATGGCGTCTAGCCATGCGGCATCGGCCGAACCCAGAGACGCAAACAGGGCCTCTGCATAAGGGCGGGCAATGGTTGCAAGTTCAGCCATTTCGAACCCCTTACAGCTCAGTTTTCAAGCGCGAGAGCAAGTCGGCGTGAGCCGCAGCATTGACCTCTTTGCGCAGAATCTGCTCAGCACCTTTAACCGCCAAGCCGGCAACTTGTTCACGCAGCACTTCGCGCGCTTTGATCACTTGTTGTTCGGTATCAGCCTGGGCTGCAGCCATGATTTTGGCAGCCTCTTCCGTAGCGCGCCCTTTAGCCTCTTCCACGATGGCTTGCGCGCGGCGCTCAGCATCGGCCAAGAGACCTGAAGTTTGATCGCGACTGGCAGACAGCTCGGCTTCGACGCGCTTGTTTGCAGAAGCGAGTTCCAACTTGGCTTTATCAGCCGCAGCCAAACCGTCGGCAATTTTTTGCCTGCGCTCATCTAGGGCATTCATGATGGGTGGCCACACGAATTTCATCGTGAACAGACCCAGCAAGAAGAAAACGATGATCTGCAGGACTAAAGTTGCATTGATATTCACTTGCTTGTCCTTTTCGTTTAATGCTTAAAAAACCAGGAGGCAGGCGCTAAACGCCTGCCGCCAGTTTATTTAGCAATGAAAGGGTTAGCGAAGGCAAACAGCAGAGCGATAGCCACACCGATCAGGAAGGCCGCGTCGATCAGACCAGCCAAAATGAACATTTTGGTTTGCAGGCTGTTCATCAGCTCAGGCTGACGCGCAGAAGATTCGAGGAATTTACCGCCCATCAGCGCGATACCGATAGACGCGCCGATAGCGCCCAAACCAACAATAATGCCGCAAGCCAGTGCTACAAAACCCAATACATCCATGATTGCTCCTTAAGGATAGAAATAAACAAAAGAAAAAGAAAACAGTCTTTGCCCGCGCCTTAGTGGGCGTCGTGCGCTTGACCAATGTAAATCAGGGTCAACATCATGAAGATGAAGGCCTGAAGAGTGATGATCAGAATGTGGAAGACTGCCCACACCCAACCAGCAATGATATGGCCAAGGCCCATACCAATTCCGCCGCCGATGCCCATTTGCAGCGCAACGCCGCCCATCAAGGCAATCAACATAAAGACCAACTCGCCGGCAAACATATTGCCGAACAACCGCATACCGTGAGAAACCGTTTTGGCTACAAATTCAATGATTTGCATGGCAAAGTTGAGCACCCCCAAGATGACGGCAAAAAATGGATTTTTGCTGCCGCCGAAAGGCGCCGTCACCAGCTCGTGCCCCCAGCCGCTCAGACCTTTGATCTTTACGCTGTAGAAAAAGCACACCAGCAAAATCGTGCTGGATAAGCCCAAGGTGGTGGACAAATCAGCCGTAGGCACCACACGCATAAAGGCATGATGGTCACCCGTACCGTGCTGCCACAGCCACGGCAGTAAATCTACAGGCAACATGTCCATGGCATTCATCAAGAAGATCCAGACAAACACCGTCAAAGCCAAAGGCGCGACGAATTTGATGCTTTTTTCGTTGTGGATCACGCTCTTGGCCTGATCTTCCACCATTTCCACCAGCATCTCAACAGCCGCCTGGAAGCGACTAGGCACGCCCGAGGTGGATTTGCGCGTTGCCAGCCAAAGCACCCAGCAACCAATAACACCCAAGACCACGCTGTAGATCAGGGAATCAAAGTTGAAAATAGAAAAATCAATGATGCTGGTTTGCGTAACATCATT
>JAMIFN010000124.1:0-8420 GCA_035906235.1 Allobrachymonas sp.
TACTGGCGGACTGGTGGGCAAAATGGCTGTGCGGCATTGTCGCCGGCGTGGTTATCGGCCGCCTATTTGTGATCGGGCATGACGCCTGCCATATGAGCCTGACACCGCACCGCAAACTGAATAAATGGTTGGGGCGCATCGCTTTTTTGCCGTCGCTCACGCCTTATAGCCTGTGGGATGTGGGCCACAATGTGGTGCACCACGGTTACACCAACCTCAAAGGGGTCGATTTTGTTTGGGAGCCTTTGACCCCAGCTGAATACGCAGCCCTGCCGATGGGACAAAAAATCTTGCAGCGCATTTACCGCAGCGGTTGGGCGCCAGGGGTGTATTACATGATCGAGATCTGGTGGAAACGCGAGTTTTTCCCCAGCAAAAAATACATGCCTAGCCGCCGCCCTGTGTTTTTGTGGGATTCGCTCTTGTCTTTAGGCTTTGCCTTGGTGTGGATCGGCACTTTGATCGGCTTGGCGCTGTATACCGAGCAATCGATTGCGCTCTTGCTGCTGTTTGGTTTTGCCATCCCCTTCTACGCTTGGCTCACCATGATCGGCTTTGTGATTTATGTGCACCACACGCATGAGCGCGTGAAATGGCAAAACGACAAAGCGACTTGGGCCAAGGCCGCGCCTTTTGTCACCACCACGGTGCATTTGACCTTCCCGCTGGCCTTGGGCGCAGTAGCGCACCACATCATGGAGCACACGGCGCACCATGTGGACATGACCGTGCCCCTGTATCGCCTGAAAAAAGCGCAGGCGCGTTTAGAAGAAATGATGCCTGGGCGCATTGTTGTGCAGCCTTTTAGCTTGGGCTGGTATTTCAGTACAGCGCGCAAATGCAAGTTGTTTTGCTTTGAGCAAAATACCTGGACGGACTTTAAAGGCAAGGCCACTGCTGCGGCTTAAACGCCCTGCATGCATCGCAAAACGCTGCCTAAGGCAGCGTTTTTTGTGGAGGATTCGACTTGCTGATGCTATTTAAATAATAGCTACTTAGGCAGGTTTTACGGCCTAAATACCGCAAATGATGCTTATTTTCCTTGATGGGCGATTTTGCGGGCTGAAACCTGCAACACAAACAGCGGCCCGACCAGCAGGTATTGCACATCTTCAAAAAAACTGGGTTTCTTGCCTTCCAGCTTGTGGCCGATAAATTGCCCTATCCAGGCCACGATAAAAACGGCGATACAAATCTGCAGCCGCCATGCACCCATCAGGTAAAGCAGCCCTAGCGAGGCTGCCGCCCACAACAACATGGCCAAGGTATAGCGCCAGTTGCCCAAAAACAGGTAATAGGCCATGCTGCCCACGATCAGGGCGTAAAGCGCCCAAGGGTGCAGTGCATACAGCAAGCCCATCAAACTCAGCATGATGGCGGGAATGGCGAGCAGGTGAATCGCCTCATTGCCAGGGTGCTGGTGGCTTTGCGCGTAAAAGGCCAGGCGGCTGTCAAAGCGGGGGTGTAGGCGGGGGTGTAGGCTCATGGTGGTGCTCCAGCAGAAAAAAGCGCCTATAAAAAACGCCCATAGCAGGCTGTCTATGGGCGCATTGTGCTGCGGGAGCCAGCTGGCGATCAAGCGCCGAGCAGGCGTTTTTTCGCGGCGGCGTATTCGCCCTGCCACTGCGCCACCCTGTCAGCGGTGGTTTGGATTTGTTGCACCTCGCCGCAGCCTTGGCCGCAGCCCCAAATGTCTTTCCAGGCCTTGGCGCTGCTCATGGCCGCTGACCCTGTGCCAAAGTTCATTTTGCTGGGGTCAGATTGCACCAGAGCAGCGGGGTCCATGCCTGCGGCGGTGATGGACGGAATCAAGTAATTGCCATGCACGCCGGTAAAAGCGTTGCTGTACAAAATATCGTCGGAATTGCTGGCCACCACCATCTCTTTATATGCTTGCACCGCATTGGCTTCGGGCGTGGCGATAAAGGGTGTGCCGATATAGGCGAAGTCTGCGCCCATGGCTTGCGCCGCCAAAATCGCGTCGCCCGTAGCCATGCAGCCCGACAGCGCCACAGGGCCGTCAAACCACTGGCGAATCTCGCCAATCAGGGCAAAGGGCGATTTCACGCCCGCGTGCCCACCCGCACCTGCGGCCACGGCAATCAGGCCGTCTGCGCCTTTTTCGATCGCTTTGTGGGCAAAGGTGTTGTTGATGACATCGTGCATGACGATGCCGCCCCAGCCCTGCACGGCCTTGTACACATCAGTAATCGCGCCCAGGCTGGTGATCACCAGCGGAACTTGGTATTTAGCACAGATTTGCAAATCGTGATCGAGGCGATCGTTGGTCTTGTGTACGATTTGGTTGATGGCAAAAGGTGCGGCGGGGCGATCGGGGTTGGCTTGGTCCCAGGCGGCCAAACCTTCGGTGATTTCATGCAGCCATTCATCCAATTGGCTAGCAGGGCGGGCGTTGAGGCTGGGCATAGAACCCACGATGCCAGCCGTGCACTGGGCGATCACCAGTTTGGGGTTGCTGACGATAAACAGCGGCGCGCCGATGACGGGAAAACGCAGTTTTTGCAGGGCCGCGGACATAGGGGCGCCAGAGACTGTTTGGCTGGCTGGTGTGTAGCTCATGGGGTTTCCTTCTTAAATTTTGGCAGCGTCAGAGGCGTCTCGTGCTGCTTTGTGAATGATTATGCGAAGCCCCATCGCCACATCATCTATGCCAATTGGATGATGGGCAAAGCGTTGGGCTTATGCTTGCCCGCTCCCCGTTTAGCAGTTTTTTCAGATCCGCTGGGCGCTTTTTACGCCGTCGATTTGCAAAAGCTGGTTGCAAATGGTGGGCAGTTCATCGGTATTGCCCAAATCCATGATGAGGTGGATGTGCAACAGGTCACGGCTGGCCTGACTTTGCACGCTGCTGACGCTGATTTTGGCTTTGGCCAGGCTGTCCATCACATCGCGCAGCAGGTGGGCGCGTTCGCGCGCCATGATTTGCAGCGCCACGCTATAGCTGGCCTTGCCGCTTTGCGCGGTTTTGCCCCAGGCCACATCAATCACGCGCTCGGCATCGCGTCCCAGCAGGGCGGCAAAGCTGGGGCAGTCGCGGCGGTGGATGCTGACACCGCGCCCACGGGTGACATAGCCGGCAATGGCGTCGGGCGGGGCAGGGCGGCAGCATTTGGCCAATTGCGTCAGCAGGCTATCGACGCCCACCACCAGCACACCACCTTTGGGGGCGCTGCCCGCATCGCTGGGGCGCAGGGCTTTTTTCAGGCGCAGGGCGGCGTTTTCTTCTTCGCTGGGCGGCTCGGCGGCGGGGCGCAGGCTTTGCTCGATGGTGCGCAGCGAGAGCTCGTCTTTGCCTATGGCTTCAAACAATTGCTCGGCCGATTTCAGCCCCAGATTTTGCGCCAAATCTTCCAGCTTTAAGGCGGTTTTGCCTTCGCGTTGCAGCAGTTTTTCTAGCTGCTCGCGGCCACGGGCGCGGGTTTCGTCCAGCGCCTGGGTGTTGAACCAAGCCCGCACTTTGGCGCGCGCGCGGGCCGAGGCCAAATACCCCTCTTCGATCAACCAATTGCGCGAAGGCGCACCCTCTTTGGCGGCGTTAATTTCTACCGTTTGGCCATTGCGCAGCGCGGTGTTCAGCGGCACCAGTTGCCCATCGACTCGCGCACCACGGCAGCGATGCCCCAGATTGGTGTGTACGGCGTAGGCAAAATCCACGGGGCTAGCACCTGCGGGCAAATCGACCACGCGGGCATCGGGTGTGAAAACATAAATGCGGTCGGCTAGCAGGTCGCTGCCAGCGGGTTCGCTGATATCGCGCTCCCACTCCAGCAGCTGGCGCAGCATGGCGATTTTGGCGTCGTATTCGCTGCTGGCCGATACGCCGGCGTAGCCTTTAGCGCCCGCTTCTTTATAGGCCCAGTGCGCAGCTGCGCCGGTTTCGGCGGCCTCGTGCATGGCCTGGGTGCGGATTTGGATTTCCACCGGCAGCTCAGGCTTGCCGGGCATGGCATCGCGCACCACGGTGTGCAGGCTTTGGTAGCCATTGACCTTGGGGCGGGCAATGTAATCGCTAAATTCTTCGGGCAGGGGCGCATAAAGCGTGTGCATCAGCGCTAGCGTGGCGTAGCAGGCGGGCACATCGGCGACCAAAATGCGCATGGCGCGCACATCCAGCACCTGCTCAAAACGCAGCTTTTTGCCCCGCATTTTTTTCACGATGCTGTAGATATGCTTGGGGCGGCCTTGCACATCGGCGGGCACGCCCGCTTCGTGCAGGGCATGGCGAATGTCGGCGGTGAGCCGCACCATGTTTTCCTCCCGCGTGATGCGGGTGGCGGCCAGGTTTTTGGCAATCTCTTGGTAAACCGCAGGCTCTAAAAAGCGAAAAGCGAGGTCTTCCAATTCCCATTTGATTTGCCAAATGCCTAAGCGATTCGCCAGCGGCGCAAAAATATGCAGGGCTTGCGCGGCAAAGGCCTGGTCGGGCTGGGCTTTGCTCTCGGCGCACCAGCGCAGGCTTTGCAGGCAACTGGCCAGGCCCAGCAGCACCACGCGCAAATCGCGCGAGAAAGCCAGCAGCATTTTGCGCACGCTCTCGGTTTGCGGCGGCGCACCTGGGGCGGCGTTTTTGGGGGCGGATGCCTGCGCGGCCAAGCGCTGCGCCTGCATCATTTGCGTGGCTTCTAGTGCCAGGCGGGCGTAGTTTTCGTCAAAGGCGTGGGTCAAAGCCTCTAGCGGCTTGGCCAATTGCTCGCAAGCCAGCACCAAATAACTGGCCGCTTGCAGCGAATCAGCAGCGCCCAGCCCCTGCAAAATCGCTGCCACACCATCGGCATGGTGCAGGGCGTTTTCGCCAAAGGCGGTGCATTCATGCGCCAGCAGCGGCGTGGCAAATTGGCGCGCGCGCAGCAGCGCGTCGGCGGGCGCCGCCGCATCTTGCGTGGCCGCTTGAATCAGGGCGTGGTGTTGCGTGGGGTTGTTGCTTTTCATGCCTAGGGCTTGCGGGTGGGGGAGCGAATCAACGCCCATTATGGCCAGATTGCATGAGCCTGAAGCGGCAGAAAACCTGTGGCCCGCCTTGAGCGAGGTTTTCTAGGAGTTTTTCGGGTGTTTTCGGTATTTTAGGCCGTAAAACCTGCCTGAGCAGCTCACTTTTTTGATGCGGTAAGTCGGAGATTACGGGCTTGACCCGCAATCTATTTGCCTTTTGCGGTGAGACTTCTGTTTGAACCCTGTTCTTAGCGTAAGCCCCCTAATCCGCAGAGGGACAAAAACAAAAAAAAGCCCAGCGCTAAGGCTGGGCTTTGCATGGGGCGAAAGCAGCAATCAGATTTCGATCATCTCAAAATCTTCTTTGCACGAGCCGCATTCTGGGCAAACCCAGTTGGCGGGCACATCGGCCCATTTGGTACCAGCGGCTACGCCGTGGTCGGTGTCGCCTTGGGCTTCGTCATAAACCCAGCCGCAGATGGTGCAAATATAGGTTTTGAAATCGTTGTCGCTCATGGTGGGTTGCTCCGTGTAAGGGGGTTGGTGATCGTCCGCAAATATAGCCCAGTGCGGGCGCTGCAGTCTAAGCCGTGTGCAGGGTGTTTGATGTGCATCAGTGTGTTTTTGGCTTGCAATTAGAATGGCGGCTGTGCGAAAAATTTTCCTGCTCTTTCTTTTGGCCTTGATGCCGCTGCAGCTGACTTGGGCAGCTGTGCTGAGTTATTGCCCAGACGAGAGCAGCATGTCGGCGCTGCACTTTGCCCACCAAGCCCAGGGCTGCCTGAAAGCGCAGACAGGGGAAACGCCTAATCCACCGACGCAGGCAGGCGCTAGCCCTGAGGCCAATAGCCCCAGTCTCGATGTGCACCATCACCACCTCAGCGACCATGGCTCGGCCTGGGTGGGCGAGTATTTCCAGGCGCTCACGGTTTTTGCTTGGCACGCAGCTGGCGCATGGCCAGCAGAAAACCGCGTGATGGCCAGCAGCGCCCCGCCTAGCGCCATAGAGCGCCCTAAGTGGCTAGGCAGCTCCGCCTTCTGCGGCGGGGTTTGAGCTTTGCAGCGCGTGCGTAGGCTTCTTTTGCTGCGCGCACCTTAGCTTCTCGTGTCATCACAGTCCCCTAGCTGAGTGCCAGCTCCTGGGCTGCACGCGCCATGCTCACCCGCCGTTTCTCCTTCTTGTGTTTTTACGGAGTTACGGATGTCTTTTTCTTCTTCCTCCTGGGGCAGGGCGCTGGTTTGCGCTGCGCTGCCTTGGATGTTTAGCCCTGTTTTCGCAGCCCCAGCCCCAGCCCCAGCCCCAGCCCCAGCACCAGCGAGCAGCCCTGTCTCCACGCTCAGCCTGACGCAGGCGCTGGCCGTGGCGCAACAGCAAAATCTGGCTGGGCAAATGGCCGCAGCCGAAAGTGCAGCGGCGCAAAGCGAGCTGCGCCAAGCCAAAATTTGGCGCAACCCCGATATCAGCTATAGCCAAGAACGCGCCCGCAGCGCTGGTGCTAACACCGAAACCCTGCAGCTCAATTGGCCTGTGGAGTTGGGCGGCAAGCGCCGCGCCCGCAGTGCAGTGGCGCAATCGGCACTAGAGCTGGCGCAGCTGGAGCAAGCTACGGCGGCGCAGCAGTGGCAGGCGCAAATCACCGCGCTGTTTTACGAGGCCTTGCTGGCGCAAGAGAACGCTGAAATCGCGCAAAACACGGTGCAATTGAGCCAAAACGCCCACGATGCCACAGCTAAAAAAGTACAGGCGGGCAAGCTCTCGCCCGTGGAGGGCAGCAAGGCGCAGGTCGCCCTGAGCAGCGCCCAATTGGAGCTGGCGCAAGCGCGTAGTGACGAGCAATCGGCGCGGGCGCAATTGGGCGCAGCTCTGGGCAGAGCGCTGACGGAAAAACTGCAAGGTCAAGCGGGGGTTTTGCCCAGCCTGCCCGATTTGGCCGTGCCTTTGCAGCAATTGGACACGGCTCCCGCTGTGCGCCGTGCGCGTTTGCAGCTGGAGCAGCGCCGTGCCGAGTTGGCCTTGGCGCGCAGCGCCGCCATGCCGGACGCGACCCTGAGTGTGGGCAGCAAACGCACAGCAGGGCAGGCCGAGCGCGAGTTGCTGCTGGGCATTTCTTTGCCTCTGCCCTTGTTTAACCGCGAGCAAGGTAGCGTGGCCGCCGCTCTGAGCCGCGAACAAGCCGCCACCTTAGCCCTGCAATTGGCCGAGCAAAACGCCCGCACCAGCCTGCAGCAAACCCATGCGCGTTGGCAGGCCTTGAACGCGCAAGCGCAGATTTTGCAGGCCGATGCGCTGCCTGCGGCGCAAAGCGCCTACCGCGCCGCCAGCTTAGGGTTTGAGTACGGCAAATTCAGCTTTTTAGAGGTGCTAGACGCGCAGCGCAGCTATTTTGGCGTGCAAAGCCAATACCTGCGCACCTTGCTGGCGCTGCACCGCACAGCCGCCGAATGGCAGGGCCAAGTTGCGCCAGCGGCCTCGGCTGCGGCTGCGGCTGCTGCTGTAGACATTTTGAAGTAAGTACAGGAATACCCAACATGACAAACGCATCGACAAACGCATCGACAAACGCATTGAAAACGCCCGCAAACCGCCATCGCATTGCCATAGCGGTGATTGTGCTTATAGGCCTAGCCGCAGGCAGTGCCTTGATTTGGTGGCCGCAGCAGGGCAGCGCCAAGACCGCAGAACACGCAGCCAGCGACAAAGGCCATGGGCATAGCCATGAGGCTGCGCACGAAGAGCGTGAACACCACGGCGAAACGCCAAAAACCGCGCACAGCGACGCGGCCGAGCATGGTGATGCCGAGCACCACGAGGCAGACCATGCCGATGAAAAGCCCGCAGCAGCCGAAGCCGAGGCCGAAGGCATTACCCTGAGCGAAGCGCAAATCCAAGCCGCAGGCATTGCGCTAGAGGCCGCAGGTGCGGGCACGGTGCAGCAACTCTTGCAATTACCGGGCGAAGTGCGGCTGAACCAAGACCGCAGCACCGCCATCGTGCCGCGTGTCGGCGCGGTGGTGGAGTCTGTGGCCGTAAGCCAAGGGCAAACGGTGAAAAAAGGCCAAATTTTGGCACAGCTGGCTAGCCCTGAGGCGGCTGAACTGCGCAGCCAATGGCAGGCGGCGCAAAAACGCCTAGGCTTGGCGCAAAACACCTACGCCCGCGAAAAGCGCCTGTGGGAAGAAAAAATCACCGCTGAGCAAGACTACCGCCAAGCGGAACAAAGCTGGCAAGAGGCGCAGATTACCCTGTCCGCCATCAGCCAAAAACTCAGCGCTTTGGGACTGAACGGGGGGGCAGCTGCAGGCATTGGTGCTGGTGCTGGTGCTGGTGCTGGTGCTGGTGCTGGTGCTGGTGCTGGTGCTGGTGCTGGTGCTGGTGCTGGTGCTGGTGCTGGTGCTGGTGCTGGTGCTGGTGCTGGTGCTGGTGCTGGTGCTGGTGCTGGTGCTGGTGCTGGTGCTGGTGCTGGTGCGCT